>CAMOQT010000024.1 GCA_946623145.1 uncultured Azospirillum sp. | reverse complement strand
GCTGCAGCGCAAAATGCGAGCGCTTGTAATGGATGGGTTTATTGGTATTATGAGGATAAAAAGCGAGGTCTGGTTTGTATAGATGAACTCCGCCAAGCTGTTAGAGCCGAATTGTATCCGGATATGAACTAAAATTGTTTTTAAATGATAAAACGTAATCTGTTTTTATTTAAAATTGATAATTTTCTAAGCGGCTTTTGGCCGTTATGTGCAGTTGCCGTTATTTATTTTGAACAAATTACTCACTCTTATACGCAAGCTATGCTTGTGTTTTCCATTATTAATCTGACACAAAGTTTGTGTGAAGTCCCGACGGGGATCATTTCTGATAAAATCGGGCGTAAAAAAAGTATGATAATAACTAATTTTTTTATTATGCTCGGCTATACTATGTGGGCATTAGCTTCTGTTAAATATGGAGATGTGTTGCTTTATTTCGGAGGCTTGTTTGTCGGATGTGGCAAAGCGTTCTTGTCAGGAACAGATGATGCTTTAGTTTTTGAAACACTTAAAAAACTGAACAAAGAGAGTGAGTTTGATAAAGTGTTTTCCCAAAACAGAAGTTTCGATGAGTTAGGTTTGGCCGGTGCAGCTCTTTTAGCAACATTTGTTTATTATTTTAAAAATATAGAAATATTAGCTTGGTTAGGAATTATCCCATCCTTTTTGAGAGTAATTCTATCTTGTTTTTATGTGGAACCGAATTGTGTTACGCGTCCGACGGATGCTCCTTTGAAACATCTGCTTATCTCTATAAATATTCTTAAAAAGAGTCCTAAATTACTTAAATTTGCAATAGTAAAAAGTTTCAATGATGGATTTAATGCAGTAAATTGGCGTTTTATCGGTGCTTACTATGCTGAACTTATTGCACCTTGGTTAATTAATATTGTTCGTATTGTTCAAGAGATAATGGGATTTATCAGTTATCGCTTGGTATGTTTTTTTCATAACTATACCAAACGGAAAGTTCTGTTTTTATCGATTTTGATAAACAGTTTTATTAAATTATGCGGTGTTATTATAAATACGGCAATCACACCTTTTGTTATGGCATCATCAACATTATGTTACGGAATTTCAACAACAGTTGAAAATACATTATTGCAAGAACAATTAACAGACAGACAACGAGCGACAATGGGATCAGTTATTTCATTGTTTGCCGGTTTTCTCAATTTTATAATTTTTATATTAATAGGGATTATTGCCGATATAATTAATCCTCGAATATCAATTTTTTTGATTATGATAGCCAGAATAACCATAGCATTTGCTTATCGCAAGGTATTAAAATAAGATGACAACTCTTGACAATTCCTATTTTTGTATTATCCTATAATTGTCCTTGGTGCTTGCAGGGCTTATAAGCAGAGGACAAATATAAACTGAGCCGGTTTGATAAGATTGATGATAGATTTTCTATTTTTTGATTTTGTTGGCGGCTCCTGAATTAAAGGAGTTTTTTTATGTCTGATTTCAAATATAAACATGGATTAAGCATTATGCGTGCGCAGCCGTTTCATATCGGTCATCAGAAATTGGTGGATCGGATGTTAAAGGAATGTGAGCGTGTGACGATTGCGCTTGGTTCTATCCAAGAACAGGGGACCGCCAGAAATCCGCTTAATTACACCACCCGTAAAAAGATGATTCAAAATATATACCGTGATAAGCCGGAATACGAACGCCTGAAAATTATCGGCTTGTTCGATATCAATAATCCGGCAGAATGGGGCGAGTTCGTGCTCGATTTTATGAAAGAGAGCTTCCCTGATTTACCATTGCCGGAAGTCTATTATGCCGGTTCTGCCTATGATGCACACTGGTTTAAAGATTGTTTTGAGCATATCGAACTGGAAGACAGAACGGATCCGAGTTTTCCGTTTGTAACCGGAACCATGGTCAGAGATATGATCCGGTTTGGCGATGAGCGCTGGAAGAATTTTATTGATCCGGCCAACCACCATATTATTGAGGAATATTTTTCTAAAAAGAAAGGAATTATCTAACTTTTACTTTTACCATCTGCGTCTTTTGCAGGGCTTATAAAAGACAGATGGCTCACATAACCCGATAAGCCTGAAGGGAAAATAAAATGACAAATAATATTTTGATGAGGATTGATTTCCAAAATGACTTTGTGCATCCGCACGGCGCTTTGAGTATTAAGAATCAAGATTTAATTAACAAGCATCAACAATTTGCCGATAGTTTATTTGAACATACATTTGATAAAATTATCGAGACTTATGATACACATTTTGCTGAGACATATCCGCAAACTTTAGAGGCACAAAATTATCCGCCTCATTGTCTTTATGGAACATGGGGATGGCAACAGGCTGCACCGTTCAAGCCGGATTTAGACGTAATAAAGATGTATAAAAGCACAACCAATCTTTGGAATGAAGTTAAAAATTATAAAGATTTAAGCGAAGATTGGCGGGATAAAAATGTTTATCTTTGTGGTTTATTAAGTGATGTTTGTGTCGTTCAAGCCATGAACGGTTTACTCAAACGTGGTGCAAATGTCATTGTTTTAGAAGATTTATGCCAAGGGGCAGAAATGCAAATAACCGATATTTTACAAATGGAACCATATGAGAAATATGTGGAGAGCGGACAATTAAAAAGTATGACAACAGCACAATTCTTTCGTAACCAGTTGTTGAGTAAAAAGATAGAGCATAATTTAGTTAATAGATCCATAGGAGAATAAAGATGAATATCAGACCGAATATTTTAGAAACAGGAACACCTTTGTTTTGTGATTTATATCATTTAACAATGGCACAGGCATGGTTTTTGGATGGCAAAGCGAATGAAACTAAAACTTCTGAAGCTTTTTTTCGTAAATGTCCGTTTGGTGGCGGGTATTTATTATCTGCAGGTGTAGCTGAGTTTGCTCAGTGGCTCGAAAATTGGCATTTCAGCAAAGAAGATATTGAATACTTACGAGGTGAAAAAAATGCTGATGGCAGTCCGCGTTTTGATGAGAAATTCTTGAAATTTTTAGAAGGACAGAAATTACAACTCAGTATTAATGCTGTACCTGAAGGGGAAATTGTTTTTCCAAATGAGCCGATATATTCTGTGACAGGACCGACTTGGCAAGTTGATTTGGTCGAAGCAGCATTACTGAATATATTCAATTCGCAAAGTTTGATAGCCACTAAAACCGCACGAATGGTATATGCCGCTTCAATGGATGGTAAGTATCGCCCGTTATTAGAGTTTGGTTTAAGACGTGGACAGGAATTGGGGGGATTTAGTGCCACAAGAGCAGCATTTATCGGTGGAGCATGTGGTACTTCAAACACAGCGGCAGCCAAGTATTATGGTGTCCCTGATTCCGGAACCATGGCACATTCATTTGTGATGAGTTATGAAAAAGAAGTCGATGCTTTCAAAGCCTTTATGCGTGCTAATCCTCAAAATACAACACTGTTAGTGGATACCTATGACACTCGCGAAGGTATTTATCATGCAATTCAAGCTGCTAAAGAAACAGGTTTGCCGCTCATGGGTATGCGTGTTGATTCTGGAGATTTAGCTTATTGGGCAAATGAGGCACGTCGAATATTAGCTAAAGAAAAAGATAATCCGTTGTTGCAGGATGTCAAATTGGTTGCTTCCAATGATCTAGATGAGTATTTGATAGAAAACCTGATTGTTGTACAGAAAGCGCCATATGATATTTTAGCAGCAGGAACAAAGTTAGTGACGGCTTATGATACGCCAGCATTAGGCGGTGTATTTAAAACCAAGCAATATATGGGAAAACCGAAAATTAAAATTGCTGAAGGTAAAACGACCATTCCTGGAGCAACCAATGTGATCCGTATTGTTCGAAACGACAAATTCGAGGGCGATATTATTGCTAAAGCAGAAGAGACAGAATTGATAGAACGTGGAGCTTTGAGTAAAAACATAACCTCTTATACGCTGAACAGCTTAAATGCAACACGTATTGCTTTTCAAGCCGGAGAGCAAGCTTATTTCTTGCTACAACCGTTGATGAAAGATGGTAAATTAGTCACTCAGCCGGAAACAAATTTATATAAGCTCCAGAAAAAAGCAAAAGCAAATTTAAGCCGTTTAGATGAGAGTTATAAGCGTTTAGCTAATCCACATTTATATGGTGTCGGCCTGGAAAGTGGCTTATACGCTCAACGGCAGAAAATCATCCTATCCGCCGCTGTTAATAGCAGAGATTAAAACTTATCTTAATAACTCAAATCATTCTGGACTCTTATTGTGGTTTTGATATAAACTTCTAATCAAGATAAAAAGATTAGGAGCCTATCAGATGACATCATTAAAGACCTCAGTTTTAGGAATTGATTTTGAAAATCCGTTCTTGTTAGCATCGGCCCCGCCGACGGCAAAAATTGAAAGCATTGATAAAGCTTTTTCATTAGGGTGGGGCGGTGCTGTTTTGAAAACGATTACCCCAGATGATTTAGAGATGATAGAAGCTTCTCAACGCTATGCAACATGGCATAATGGCTCAAAAGTTTGCGGTTTTGAAAATATCGAGTTATTAAGTCATTTAACGATTCAAGAGTGGCTCGACGGGATTAAATATCTCAAACAAAAGCACCCGACTAAAGTTCAGATTGCCAGCATTATGGCACCTGTTGTCAAAGCAGAATGGCAAAATATGGTTAAAACATTTAATCACTCTGGAGCTGATGCTTTTGAACTCAACTTTTCTTGTCCGCATGGTATGCCTGAAAAGGGGATTGGTATGGCAATCGGCACTAATGCTGAAATCTCAGCTATGATTACGGGTTGGGTCAAAGAAGTCGCTGAGCTCCCTGTATTCGTTAAATTGTCGCCGAATGTAACCAACATCGTTGAAATTGCCAAAGCTGTAGAGAACGCCGGAGCAGACGGATTGGCCGCAATTAATACAGTCCAATCGCTGATGGGAATTGATTTAGAAAATTTTGAGCCTAAACCGAATGTCAATGGCCAATCAACTTTCGGAGGGTATTCAGGAATAGCAGTTAAGCCGATAGGATTACGCTGTGTAGCTCAAATTCGCCAGAACAGTAATTTGCCTATTCTCGGTATGGGCGGTATTGCAACTTGGTCTGATGCCGCCGAATATATGGCCGTCGGAGCTGATGTCGTTCAAATTTGCACCGAGGTTATGGTAAATGGTTACAGTATTATCAAAGGACTGAAAAAAGGTTTGGAAGATTACCTGGAACGCAAAGGGTTCAATAATTCGGCTGAATTAAGAGATAAGGCTATTAAAAATCTGACAGCGCATGAAAAATTAAATAAGTCACAGCAAGTTTATCCGAGCATTAATGATGACATATGTGTTCATTGCGGAAAATGCGTGACAATTTGTGATGAAAGCGAACATAGCGCATTGGCGATGATTAACAATCATATTGAAGTTAATCACGATAAATGTGTCGGATGCTCGCTTTGCTCCCACGTGTGCCCAAAATCCGCCATCAGCATGAAATAAAAAATCCTTCTCAAAAAATAAATAAAATTGTTGTGTCTGGTGCATTTATGGATTATAAATAAAGCAACTTGAAAAATTTTTTTGTAAGATACATAAATGCAAAAGTGGAATCGCCAGATAAATTTGCACCAAAATAAGCGATTGGTGCCTGAGGCTGACTCTATACCCGTACCTGAAGATTGTCAGGATTGGAAAGAAGGTGTGAAACAACTGCGCCCCGAGCCGCAACCTCGTAAACATCAAATAAAAAAACAGGTTTCTCAAAAAATAAATAAACCTGTGTTTAAACCTGATCTAACAGGGCGGAATTACGCTGCCATTGATTTAGGAACGAATTCTTGTCGCTTGGTTATAGCCTCACCAACCCCGTCTTCTTTTAGAATTGTTGAAACATTTTCTAAAGTAACAAGGTTGGGTGAAGGTATTATTAACGACAATGAATTATCTCGTCCAGCAATTCGGCGAACAATTTCAGCATTAAAAGTTTGTGCCGGTGTATTGGAAGAATATGCGCCGATTTATCGGTCACGTTTTGTTGCTACAGCAGCTTGCCGTCGTGCTAAAAATTGTCCTGAATTTATCGCTGCAGTCAAAAGAGAAACCGGATTAAATATTGAAATTATTTCTTCAAAAGAAGAGGCCAGATTAGCCGTTGTCGGGTGTATTCCCTTATTAAACAGACACATTAAACGGGCGCTGATTTTTGATATTGGTGGCGGTTCAACCGAAATTTCCTTAGCTAGAGTAACCAATAGCGGTAAGACATTCATTGAAGGATTTGTCTCGTTACCTTATGGCGTTGTTACTGTTTCAGAGGCCTTCCCCGGAAATGAAATGACAGAATTGGCTTATGATACGATTGTAGAAAGAACACAGGATATTTTGAAAGACTTTGAAGAAAAATTCAAAATCAAGGAAGCTATTCGTAATCAAGAAATTCAAATTATCGGAACGTCAGGAACAGTAACGGTTTTAGGCGCCGTTCATTTAAATTTGTCGCGGTATAATCGCTCGGCTGTTGATGGATTATCTATTTCTATAACAGATTTGGAAAAGACAATTGCAAAGATTAAAAGATTAGGCTCGGAAGGCAGAAGTAAACATCCTTGTATCGGCAGCCAAAAGTCAGATTTAACAATGGCAGGATGTGCTATCATTGAATCTTTGTTGAAATATTGGCCGATTAGTGAAGTAACCGTTGCCGATAGAGGAATTAGAGAAGGTATTTTGTTAGATTTAATTCATAACGGAGATACTCACCGAAATTTCAAGAAACATAAGAGGCACCACTTATATGAAAGGAAAGGCCGTAGATGAGCGAGCAATACTACGCGGCAATAGATTTAGGAACAAATTCTTGTCGAATGGTTATTTCCGATGCACAGGGAAATTATGTTTATAATCATTCAGGTGCGACACGCCTAGGTGAGGGAATGAGTTTGAATAATTGCTTTACTCCCGAAGCTATTGAAAGAGGAATAAATATCTTAAAAGAATTTGGAGAAGTATTACATGCTTCAAATTGTCGCTATCGGGCAGTGGCAACAGCTGCTTGTCGTATGGCCTCTAATGGCGCAGAATTTGTTGATAGAGTCAAAAAAGAATGTGGTATTGATTTAGAAGTAATAGATGGACGGGAAGAAGCTCGTTTAAATTTATTGGGGGCTTTGGCTAATGCGGATAAAAACAAACCATATGTGATTGTTTATGATATTGGTGGCGGTTCAACAGAGGTAACTTTAGCTAATCAAAAAACGGCAGAAATTATCTATACCATATCTATTCCGTGGGGAGCAAGAAACGCTTCTGAAAAATTTAATATTAATGATTATGATGAAGAAAAAGCTCTAACCTTCAGAAATGAAATATTAAAATATGTAGAGGAGTTTAAGCGAAAAAGTAATTTTGATGCCTATAAAGGTCAAATTTCTTTTGTTGCGACTTCCAGCACACCATTGCGTTTATCAGCATATATTAACCGTCGTAAGGAATATGATCGTGAAGCTGAAGATGGTAGTGTATTGAGTCGCGAAGCAATGGATAAAGCACTTGAGGAGTTAAATCAGACGACAGAAAAAGAAAGAGCGGGATCTGTTTATATCGGTGTAAAACGTGCCCCTATTTTTATTGCCGGCGGAATTTTACTAAAGACGATTTATGATAACTTAGAGATTGATCATTTAATAGCATCATATAAGAGCGCAAAAGACAGTATCATTATGGAACTAATTAAAGAGGGGAAAAATGGGACATCTGAGTAAATCTGCAAAAGAGGTACGCGGGCGTCACCAATTAACAGTTCGCGTGAAAACCTCAAAATATCGTGATAAATCTTCCAATAAATGGTTAGCTCGTCAGTTAAATGATCCGTACGTTGCAGAATCTAAAAGACTTGGTTATCGCTCTCGTGCAGCATTTAAACTTATTCAGTTAGATGAAAAATACAAGTTTTTAGGTAAAGGGAAAAGGATTGTAGATCTTGGTTGTGCACCGGGAGGTTGGACGCAGGTTGCGGTTCAACGTAATAAAGGCGCCGGCATAGTTGTCGGAATTGATTTGTTAGAAACTTTACCGGTTGCAGGAGCAACACTAATTCAACAAGATTTTACCGAAGATGGGGCTGCTGAGAAATTAAAAGGAATTTTAAATGGTAAAGCAGATATTGTGATGAGTGATATGGCGGCAAATACAACGGGACACCAACAAACCGACCATTTACGTACAATTGGTTTGGTAGAGATAGCATATGAATTTGCTAAAGAAGTTTTGGCTGAAAACGGAATTTTTATTGCTAAAGTATTTAAGGGCGGAACAGAGGCTCAACTTTTAGCTGATATTAAAAAACATTTTCGTAAAGTATCGCATTGTAAACCGGATGCCAGCCGAGCAGGGTCACCAGAAGAATATTTAGTTGCCGAAGGGTTTAGGGGAGAGACTGATGAAGTCAGTTAATCTAAAAATACTTTTCATCATAATAATGATTTGTTTATCAGCATGTCGCGTAACCGCGTCTGAGCATGTTGCCCCTAAAGAATATTTGCAATGGTTAGAAGAATTAAAACAAGAAATGTCAGATAGAGGAATATCACAACAAACTTTAGAAAAAGCCTTTGCAAAAAATTATTATCATCCTCGTCATAAAGTCGTTAAGCATGATAGAAATCAAAATGAATTTGTTTTAACAACTTCAGCTTATTTGAAGCGTGCTGTTTCTCGGCAAAGAATAGAAAAAGGTCGTCAATTTTATAAAAAACTTAGCAAAAAATATCCTGACGGTATTATGAATGTTCCCCTACATTATTTAATTGCTTTTTGGGGTGTAGAAACCAATTATGGAAGTTATAAAGGCGGCTATCCGGCAATAGAGGCATTGACTGTTTTGAGTTATGATGCACGCCGTCCAAAGTTTTTTAGAGAAGAGTTATATAAAGCCTTAAAGATACTTGATGAAAGACATATAGAATTTGAAAAAATGGAGAGTTCTTGGGCTGGCGCTATGGGGCATTTTCAATTTATGCCGTCGACATTCCTTGCGTATGGAAAAGATGCTAATAATGATGATAAAATCAATATTTGGGAAGATTTTGATGATGCTATTTTATCTGCCGCTAATTATTTGTCTGATAGGGGATGGAAAAAGAACGAACCATGGGGGATGCCTGTTAATTTAGATATAAACTTTGATTATACCAAAACCGGAAGAAATAAGATAAAAACCGTAAAAAAATGGAAAGAAATAGGTGTTATTGGAAATGAAAAAATGAAAGATAACTGGGAAGGGGCAATTATTGTGCCAGAAGGCTATCACGGACAATCCTATTTAATATTAGATAATTTCCATATTATCATGAAATGGAATAAATCAGAAAATTATGCATTAGCTATAGGTTTATTGGCTGATGAGATTAAAGGAATTAAAAGAAATATATATACGGATAAAACAGGAAGATATCCATTGACAAGAAACGATATCAAAAAAGTACAAGAATTTATCAATAAGCAAAAAATTGCCAAAATTGATATAGATGGGGCTCTTGGAAGTAAAACACGTCAGGCGGTTCAAAAGGTACAAAAGAAGTTTAAGCTTCCTGCAGATGGTTATCCTGATTACAGATTATTAAAAAATATCGCTAATTTTCCTCAAAACGGATATTATCCACCGGTTCCAAACCGAAAATTACACAGAGGTAAATAAGTCTCTTTACGAAGCGAAAAAAAAAAGGTAAATTGAGCGGAATACTAGAGAATGACTAATGAAAAACTATAAAAAATATATATACCTGATTCTGTTTCTGTTATTGACTGCAGGTTGTGCAAGCAATACGGTAGATTTGAATGCATCTCCATATTCGCAAGCAGCAGCAATAAAAGGACAAGGAGGAGTATATAAAATTGGTAAACCTTATAAAATCAAAGGGACGACCTATTATCCAAAGGAAGATTATAACTATTCTGAAGTAGGTATTGCCTCATGGTATGGAAGTGATTTTCATAATCGTCGTACGGCAAATGGTGAAAAGTATGATATGAACACTTTAACGGCAGCACACCGAACATTACCGCTCCCTTCAATTGTACGCGTAACAAATCTTGAGAATGGTCGATCATTGGTTTTAAGGGTTAATGATCGCGGACCATACGCTAAAAACAGAATTATTGATATATCAAAACGTGGAGCGCAATTACTTGGATATCAGGTACAAGGCACAGCAAAAGTTAAAGTTGAAGTATTAGCAAAAGAAAGTAAAGCCTTGAAAGCAGCTTTGTTAGGGCAAAAAGTGGAAGAAACTAAAATTGCTTCGCAATCTGTAGCACCTGCATCAAGTAGTAAGACATTAGTGATTTATAATTCCGAGACTGCAAATAAAGTAACAAAAAATTATGCAGCAGAGAGTAATTATTATGTTCAGGCAGGATCTTTTTCTCAGATGTCCTCAGCATCAGGATTGAAAGAAAAGTTATTAAAGTTTGGTAAAGCTAAGGTTGCACAAGCGAAAGTTAACGGTAAAAATTTTTATCGTGTCAGAATTGGACCATTCAGTTTTAAAGAAGAAGCAGAAGTAACTTTAGCAAAAGTCAAAAATTATGGTATTCAAAATGCCAGTGTCGTCAGATATTAAAGATAGGATAAATGTTATGAAATTCAAATATATCGTAAGTAGTGTCGTTTTAAGCGGAGTAATTTTAGGGACAAATCCAGCGTTAGCGATGGAGACACAAGCCCGTAATGCTATTTTGATGGATTATGATACGGGAATGTATTTATATACAAAAGAGGCAGAAAAAATGGTTCCACCTGCTTCTATGAGTAAATTAATGACAGTTTATGTCCTTTTCTCTAAATTAAAAGACGGCTCACTATCTTTAGATGATACATTTACAGTAAGTGAAAATGCTTGGCGTAAAGGTGGTGCGGCAAGTGGCGGTTCTACGATGTTTTTAAATATTGGTGAACAAGTCAAAATTGAAGATTTAATCAAAGGTATATTGATTCAATCCGGAAATGACGCTTGTATTGTTGTTGCTGAAAATATTTCAGGTAGTGAAGACGAATTTGTACATGAGATGGATAAATACGCCTATAAGTTAGGACTAAAGAATAGCTCTTTTGCAAATGCGACAGGATTACCTCATCCGGACCATCGTATGTCTGTCGAAGATTTAGCTATTTTAGCGCGTCATATTATTAAAGATTTCCCGGAATATTATCCGATTTTTTCGATTAAAGAATTTACCTATAATAATATCAAGCAAGGAAACCGTAACCCACTATTATACTCTATGAATGATGCAGATGGTTTAAAAACCGGACATACAGAAGAAGCAGGATTTAGTTTAACAGCATCAGCCAAACGCGGAAATCGCCGTTTGATTGAAGTTATGGCAGGAATGTCCTCAAATAAAGAACGCTCAGAAGAAGCTGAGAAATTAATGTCTTGGGGATTTAGAGAATTTAATAATTATGAAGTATTAAAAGCAGGACAAAAAATTGCATCTGTTCCGGTTCTGTTGGGAAAACAGGAAACGGTTGATTTGGTTGTAGCAGAGAGTGTCATTCGTACTTTAAAGAAAAATAAAGCCTCTAAAGTTAAAATGACGGCAGAATATGATAAACCGATAAAAGCTCCAATAAAAAAAGGACAGCAATTAGGTTTTGTTAAAATAGAAATTCCGGGACAACCTGAATTTGAGGTTCCGCTAGTTGCAACAAAAGATATTTCAGAACAAGGTGTATTTGGAAAATTCATAGGAAATCTGAAATATTTATTGGAGGGACATTAATGACCGGTCGATTTATTACTTTTGAAGGTGGAGAAGGTTGTGGTAAATCAACCCAACTTCATTTGTTGCAAGAGTATTTACAAAAACGACAGATAGATGTCATTTCCACCAAAGAGCCCGGAGGAACTGAAATAGGATTAGAACTCCGTCATTTATTAGTAACCGGCGATAAAGATAAAATGGATGCGATTGCAGAAACTTTGCTATATTATGCCGATCGCCGCATCCATATGACAAAGAAAGTTTGGCCGGCGATGGCTGAAGGAAAATGGGTATTATCAGATCGTTTTGCCGATTCAACAGTAGCTTATCAATATTACGGATATAATAAAAAAGTTGAAAAATCTGTCCTCGATAATCTTTATCAAGTAGCTGTCGGAGATTTTAAACCGGATTTAACCATTATTCTTGATATTGATGTAGAAGTCGGACTGAATCGTTCGTTTGCTAAGGCAGCAGGAATGGCAGAAAAAGAAACTCGTCATGAAAGTCGCGGACTGGAGTTTCATCAATTATTGCGGCAGGGATTCCTTGAAATAGCCAAACAGGAACCGCAACGTTGTGTCGTTCTAAATGCGGATAAAAGCATTGAGGAATTGCATCGTGAAATTGTTCAGGTCGTTAATGAAAGGTTAGGGTTAGCTTAATGCCGGATGCGTCGAGTCAAATCTCTCCTAAAAATAATACTTTTCTCCTCGGACAAGATAAAGCCGAAAAGATTTTACTGGATGCTTGGAAAAATAATTCAATGCATAATTCGTGGTTGTTATGCGGGTTAGAAGGTATAGGAAAAGCCACTTTAGCTTATAGATTTGCAAGATTTTTATTGTCAGCAGATGAGAGTAAAAAAGAAACTTATACCAGTTTAGAGATAAGCGAAAATAATCCGGTTTATAAATTAACAGTCAATGGCGCACATCCTGATTTAAAAATTATTGAGCGTGACTATACGGATACAGATAAACGAAAAATTGTTAAAGCAATCAAAGAGGGAGAAGCTTTATCCGAGGAAGAACTCAAAACTCTCAAAAAATCAGCAGTAATCAAAATAGATGAAGTCAGGATGATTAATGAATTTTTATCAAAAAAATCAGCTGACAATCATTGGCGAGTAGTTATCATTGATAGTATAGATGATATGAATCAGTTCAGCGCTAATGCTGTTTTGAAAATTTTAGAAGAACCGCCGGCAAAAAGCATATTGTTATTAATCAGTCATAATCCCGGTAAATTATTGCCAACCATAAAATCCCGTTGCGCAAAATTAGTTCTTTCTCCATTATCTGAAAATGAAGTTGCCAGTTTATTACGTCGGTATCGTCCGCAGTTAACGGAAAAAGAGGTCAAAGGATTAGCCGCTATCAGTTCCGGGAGTATCGGTAAAGCTTTATTATATTCAGATAATATGGCGTTACGGTATTATGATGATTTATGTAAGTTAATTTACGCCAAAGATAAGTTTAAATTAGCAGATCTATTATCATATACAGAAACAGCTGCAAAAGATGAAGATAGTTTTGCCTTGGTTCAAGAATTAATTTTAAAATTTATTTCGGAGAATATTGCCAATTCTGCTCATACGGATGAGTTGGCAGATGTTTGGGAAAATGCAATTAAAATGTTTAATGAGACATCTCGATTAAATTTGGATAAAAAACAAATATTAATTAATATCGTGTATGAATTAATCAAAGCAGTGTAAGGAAAAGAAATGTTAGTAGATAGCCATTGTCATTTAGATTATAATGATTTTGAAGAAGATTTTGAGGATATCCTTTCTCGCGCACGGGAGAACGGCGTTACTGCAATGCTTAATGCCGGAAACAATATCGGAGAATTGGATAAACAGCTTGAATTGTCTGAGAAATATCCGTTTATTTATACGGCAGTTGGTGTTCATCCGCATAATGCTGCAGAATATGAGAATATTAAAGCGGAAGACTTTATAAAAGAGACAATGCATAAAAAAGTTGTGGGTATAGGAGAGTGTGGCTTAGATTATTTTTATGACTATGCCCCAAAAGAGATGCAAATAAAAATTTTCCGTGAACAAATTATTGCTGCACAAGAAACAGGATTACCTTTAATTATCCATACGCGAGATGCTGATGATGATACAATAGCACTTCTAAGTGAAATGTATGAAAAAAAACCTTTTACGGGGGAAATTCATTGTTTTTCATCGTCGAAAAAATTGGCTGATTTTGCATTATCAATAGGGTTTTATATTTCCGCATCTGGAATTTTAACATTTAACAAATCGCAAGATATTCGAGAAATATTTGCTGACTTGCCGTTAGATAGGCTTTTGGTTGAAACCGATGCGCCGTTTTTAGCACCAATTCCTCTAAGAGGACGTCGCAATGAGCCGGCATTTGTAAAATATACAGCAGAGAGATTGGCTCAGATAAAAGAAATTTCTTTTGATGAATTAGCGCAAATAACATCAGATAATTTTTATCGTTTATTCAGAAAGGCCAGCGATAAAGGGAGATATAAATATCATGAATAAAGTAATTATTCTTGGTGCAGGAGCAGCTCCTGGAGTACCGTCAATAAATAACGGTTGGGGAGCGTGCAATCCGGATAATCCGAAGAATTATCGGACAAGAACATCTGCATTTATTGAATATAACGGAACTCAAATTTTAATTGATACAAATCCGGATATTAATCGCCAATTAACACATCACAAAATTCAAAGATTTGATGCGCTATTATATACACATGCTCATGCGGATCATGTCCATGGGATAGATGATATGCGTGGTATTAATCGTGTCACGCACAAAAATTTAGATTTTTATTGCGGTAAAAAAACAGCAGAATATATCCAGCATAATTTTTCATATTTATTGACTGAGCCGGACAGAGTTCAAGATGTTGTCAGAATGCCGAGTTTAGTTCCGCATATTATTGATGCAAATGAATCATTTATGATAAAAACACTTAAAATTACACCGGTTGAAATATTAGAACATTGTCCGGAAAGTTTGGGATATGTATTTGAAGATGGAGAAATTGTCTATATACCGGATTTCAAAATTGTACCGGAGAGTGTCTATACACACATAAAAAAACAACCGAAATTATTAATCATTCCACTGACAACTCCGTTTGGACAAGTAACTCATGCCGGATTGGATGATGTCATTGATGTGATTAAACGCATAGCTCCGCAAAAAGCTGTGATTAATCATATGGCATCAGAATGCGATTATGATTGGGTGAATAGTGTGACACCGGATAATGTTGAAGCCGCATATGATGGAATGGAAATAAATTTAGATTAGAAAGGGAAGAAAATGTTGTGTATATATCATATAGCAGATCATGATGGAAAAGGGTCTGCAGCGATTGTCAAAAGCGTATATCCTGAAACAGAATTTTTAGGATTAAATCATGATATGGAAATTCCCTATGATCAAATTAATAAACACGAAAAAATTATCGTTTGTGATTTTTGCTTGCCTATAGATTATATGTATGAATTAAATGCTCACAAAGATTTGATTTGGATAGATCACCATATATCAGCAATTAAGGAGTATGATGAGAAGAGGGAGCAAGGATATCCTGAAATCAAAGGTATTCGTCGTGATGGAACCGCTGCTATTATTTTGAGTTGGGAATATTTCTATCCTCAGCGACCTGTCCCGGATGGAATTAAGTTATTAGGAATGAGTGATATTTACGATTTGAGTGATGAACGAGTTCGTCCGTTTGAATACGCCATGCAGTCTGTTGGCGTTAATCGCCCGACAGATGAAATTTGGGAAAAACTGATCAATGATGAAATCAATGTTGATGATATGGTCAGCAAAGGTAATGCTATACTATCTTATATCAATGTAAGAAATTACAGATTAGTCAGAGGCATCAGTTTTACAAGCGAATATAAAGGTCATAAATGTATTTGTGCTAATATGCCGCAAGGTCAATCAATGTTTTATGATTCCTTAGATAATTTAAATCGTTTTGATTTTATGGTGAATTTCTTTATGAATAAATATAACTGTTGGAATTTATCATTTTATAGTTATAAAAATTTTGATGTTTCGAAAATTGCCGCAGAATTTGGCGGAGGAGGGCACTTTCATGCCGCCGGCGCATCAGGATTAAAAGAATTACCTGACTTTTTGAAAATACATCTGCAAAAAAATTAAGATATCATCAAAATAGCGCATTATAAAGCCTCAAGTCTCCATTAACTTATTATTAACAAATGGGCATATAGACTATGGTTATAACCAATAGGCTATTTGGTTTAACAAAAAAGGAGACTACCTATGAACTATAAGACTATATTAATGGCATCTGCCGCTATGTTATTTGCTTCTCAAGCTGTCGCTGAAGACTTAACCGGTGCATTTTCAGTTCCGGGAGAAGGACAATTTACATCAGACACATCTATTAAAATGAGTCGTGAAAAAGCCGGTTGGAGAGGTGATCGTTATTTCGCTACAGATAGTTTAGCAGCACAAGAAACTATTGAATATGGTATTACAGATAAGTTTAGTGTTAATGCCAGCATTATTAATAATTTTGATAAAGAAGGTCTTTACAACAACGATCATAACTTTGAATATCATGTAGGTGCAAAATATAATACACGTTGCAATAACAATTTATTCCAAGTTGCTACCACATATAAAACAGCAAATCCAAAAGATTATTATGGAAAACATACACCGGAACGTTGGGGAAAAGCTGTTGATTTGGATTTAAAAGCTGGTTTAGATATGGGTAATGGTCTCACACCGTATATCGTTTATAGCATTGAAAGCGAAATTGATACCAGCAGTAGATCATTATCTCAATCAGTTAGCGCAGGTATCCATAAATATACCGGCGAATGGGCATTGGATGGAGCTGTTCGCTATTCATGGGATAAGAATAACAAAGATCCTAAAAATGGAACAGAAATCTGGTTTGATGCTGAAGCTGATTACTACGTAAAAGACAATGCAGCTATCGGTATTTATGGTAGCTACCTCATTAATGCTCATGATATGAAAGATGCCGCTGGAGATGTTCTCCGTGTTAAAGATGGTCATGAGATCGGAATTCGCTTCAAAGTATTGTTCTAGAAATTTACAAATATTGTAAATAATAAATACAACAAAAAATCCTACTCATTTGGGTAGGATTTTTTGTATATGGCAAAGCTATAATCGGCTGTCAATAAAGGTTTGAAAGGGAATTTAGAAAAAAAAGAAGATAACAAACTTGACTTTTGTATCTGCATTATTATGCTATAAATAATGGGAGAAGATAGATGAAAAGAATATATATCATTTTGTTTTCACTGTTTTTAGCTTTTAATACTCAAGCTAAAGAGGATATATCTGCATCAGATATTGACAGCTTTATGAAGGAATTTGAACATTGCACAGAATTATTCCAAAGTGATGAACAAAAATGTCCTGAAACTTGGACTATGAAATGTTATAATCATCTCCTTTCTGCTCACGGAATGATTCAAAAATGTTATAAAAATGTTGCTGTGAAGTTATTTGAAAAATTTTATGGTTTATCTTCAGAAGAAGCGTCAACTAAAATTGATGAATATAATAAATTTATATATAACCAATATCTGTTTATATATAATGATACTTCTTATTGTAAACAAAATAATTGTGGCGTTTCACC
>CAMOQT010000023.1 GCA_946623145.1 uncultured Azospirillum sp. | reverse complement strand
GCTTCCGAAACAGCCAAGTCCGCGATGTCGCGCAGAGAGGTTTCTAACGGAAGCAAATTCTTACTGAGGTCATCAATATGCACCATATTTTTTATTTTTTCCAGTAAAATCGCATCTTGAATCAAAAATTTTCCGCATTTTGTGCGTCTTAGCTCCTGTAAATAGCCCTTTGAGCCTAATTTTAGAGCAATATCCCGCCCTAATGTGCGAACGTATGTCCCTTTAGAACATTTTACCCAAAATCTGGCTTGACGATTCGCATTCATTTCTAAAAAACGCAAATCAAAAATTTCAATTTCCCGCTCTGGCATATCAACTTGTTGCCCGTCACGTGCTAACTTATACGCCCGCTCACCATTAATTTTAATCGCTGAATACATCGGCGGTGTTTGCTTAATTTTACCGATAAATAAAGGAATAACTTGTTTTATTTCATCTTCAGTAGGGATTTTTTCGCATCTCTCAACAACTTCACCTTCACTATCATCTGTATTGGTTGAAGCGCCAAATTGCAAAAGGAACTCATATTCCTTATCGCCATCCGTCACATAAGGTAAAACTTTTGTTGCTTCTCCAAAGGCAATAGGAAGGACACCGGTTGCAAACGGATCTAAAGTTCCGGCATGGCCGTTTTTTTTGGCATTAAACAAGCGACGGGTCAGATTAACCACCTGCGTTGACCCAATATCTCTCGGCTTATCAATAATCAGCCAGCCATTGATGTCTTCCCCTTTTTTATGTCGCATATTTTTCTCCTCGCCTAACCATACAAAACTAATTCTATCTTGTAAACGCTGTTTTTTAGACAAAAAATATTGACAACAAACCTCAAAACAGCTATACTAACAGCACTCGTGAATTATTAACATTTATTAATTAAACTTTTCGCTTATGAAGAAAGTTTCTTTACGCTATGACGAAGTGCTAAAAGCATTTGTCATCAGTAATGATGAGTTGAAACAAATCAACGATCAGCAAATTATCCCAGAACTTGTTCTTCCAGATTCAGCCTACCCTCTGCTGCACGTACCGGCTCCCACGGAAGACGCTCCAACCATTGCTTTCCTACTCGGCAGAGACGGTGACTCTTACTCAGCAGACTGGAACTATATCCGTTCCATAGCCAAGAGTGGTGTCAAAATCCGTTTTATCGATTATGTGCATCCGAATACGGAATTGACAGGATGTGATGGTCTTATCCTTCCCGGTGGTGCATTTACGTCACCGGAGAGATACTACATCGACCCTGGAGAAGAACCAAAGCTTTCCCCAAGAGCGTTTGCTTATGTGGTCTTAATCCGACAGGCTTTAAAAGCCAAGATGCCCATCCTCGGCATCTGTGCCGGAGGTCAGATGGTAGCTGGGGAGTGTGGATTAAAGCTCTATCGCAACCAGAATTACATCAACGGAACGGTAAAGATCGAGCACAAGACCAAGGAGCATAACGCTCACAAGGTATTTGTCTCAGATCCATCCCTAAAGCAAATGTTAGGCTCCTGGCTCTGGACCAACTCAAGGCACAACGAGAGTGTCGTTCCTGATGATGCCTTCCCTGGTGCTGAATTGAAGATCTTTGCTCATGCTGAGGACAACGTACCGGAAGCTTGGGGCAACTGGGAAAAGAACATCTTATGCGTCCAATGGCATCCCGAAGACGGTGCCACTTGGGGCAATCACAAGATGCAAGCCATCTACAACTGGTTGGCTAAAAAAGCTACAGAGTACGCTAATCAGTAACAAAAAAGGACTTCATCACGAAGTCCTTTTTTATTTTTCCTAATCCCATTCGATAACAGGATAGCTCTGCCATCCAACGAGATTATAGTGCCACCACTCATGTGGTATCGACTCAAACCCGTGAGTCTCCATTAAGCACTTCAACTCCTCTCGATTCTGGATAGCTTCCGGGCTGGCATCCATATAGTCATGCCGAGCCTTTTTGAGATGAGCTTGAAATTTCTCAAACTTTCCTTCTGCAACTTGTGCAGCAAATTCCGGCGTATAAGCATCCACCTCTGTCGGATAGGCGAGATTGTTTCCATCCAAATCCGTCAGGCAGACGTCCACCGCCGTTCCATGGCAGTGGTTAGAGGTCTGATATTCCGGACGGAAGAAGCCTTTAATAGGCACAACTTCCACACATCTCATATGTGCTACCGGTGGACGATAAGCGTCACATATGCGCATCTTACACCCCATCCGCTCCAGTTCCGGTACCAGAGACATCAATTTTTCAGCCACATCAGGATGCATATACAGTTGGTTACCGAAACCAACTTCTGTATATACCGGACGGCTAAGCATATTATTTGACCTTGCATACATAAGGTCTACAATAAAATGCGGATCATTAAATTTGATTAGATTTTTCATATTAAGTTTGTTTAAATTGTTAGATTAATAATAAAAAAAACAAGGTTAAAATAGCATATTTTAATACTTATGTCAAAAAAAAATCACATTTCCGTTTCAAACCATTCGCAATTAGCAATAGGATGATGAATTTTGAAAAAGTAATAATACAAAATACACATCACTGCTCCGTGTGAAATAATACCGATACATTCACACTTTCCTTCATTTTCTTTTTTAATTTTTTGTAATACGGAAACAACACGAGCTATACACTGATTAATCGTTTCCCCTCCCGGTAAATGTTGATCATATAATTCCGGATCTGTCTCATTAAACAACACTTTATCTATACCGAATTTTTTAATAGCATCAGGAACATACATCCCCTCGACATCCCCATAATGAAACTCCTCTATTCCCTCAATCGGTTCGACATCTAACCCGCAAGCAGCTGCCACTAAAGTTCCGGTTTGTATTGCTCGCGTTAAAGTCGAGCTGTAAATTTTTTCTAAATCCAAATTCTTAGCTTTTTCTGCCAATTCTTTAGCCTGCTGAATTCCATGAGCATTCAATGGCGTATCCATTCCGGCTCCTTGCATAATATTTTTAACATTACTGTCTGTTTCACCATGACGAAAAAAGATAAATTTCATTGTTTTTTTCCTCTATATATTGTCCACACCTATTCTTCCATATAATCATTGCCAAAACGTAAATTTTCGGCTATAATCCGACCATACAACACGGAGAAATATCATGAAAACAAAATCCATCCAACTTAAATATCTTTCTGAATTTAATGCCTTCGGTGTTTCAGATGCTGAAATTGAAA
This sequence comes from uncultured Azospirillum sp., assembly GCA_946623145.1. Taxonomy (GTDB): domain Bacteria; phylum Pseudomonadota; class Alphaproteobacteria; order RF32; family CAG-239; genus Scatocola. Next base: position 14,531 of record CAMOQT010000023.1, on the reverse strand, counting down.
AACTTGAAAAAGATGATATTACACCGATAATTTCACTTAAAGATGAGGATTATAAACGCTTGGGATGTCCTAAGCCGGCAACCGATGCTCCGACTGTTGCTTTTCTTCTCGGGCGAGAAAAAGATACTTATACAATTGATTGGAACTATGCAAAAGCCATCGCTAAAAGTGGCGTAAATATTAAATTTATGACATACAAAAACAACATTTCTCAAATGCAAGATGTGGACGGATTAATTCTTCCCGGCGGATCTTTTGTATCGCCTACTCAGTTCTATACGGATCCTCTCAAAAAAACAGATGAACAACCGGGAACACGCTCTTACGCTTATATCTCTTCAATTATAGAAGCAGAAAAAAATGGCATTCCAATGCTCGGCATCTGCGCCGGAGCTCAAATGATTGGAGGCATGCATGGAATGCGCATGTATCGAGATTTAAAAGAATATACTCACACTAATTTAGAGCATAAAACCAAAGAATTAGAAGCGCATATTGTAACGATAAGACAAGATTCTCCTTTGTTTGACATTATCGGACAACAAAAAATAGAAACCAATTCTCGTCATCGTGAAGCCATGATGAACAACGATAAAATCAGTGATTTAACCATTTATGCTACCAGCAATGATAGCACGCCTGAAGCATGGGGAAATGAAGAAAAAAATATTCTCTGCATTCAATGGCATCCCGAAGATTTTGCAGCCCAAGGAAACGCACAAATGCAAAATATATATAATTGGCTGGCCGATAAAGCGCGAATTTTTCAAAAACAAAAAAGCTTAAAACAACAAAAGCAAAATCCATTTATTAAAAAATTCAAATTTGAACGTAACTAAAAAAGAGGCTTCTTTTGAAGCCCCTTTTTTTATACATTTTTTGAAAGAACCAGATATTTGTCTAAAAAAATGTCTGCCGTTGAGCATGAAATTTTATTGACGGTCTCCTCATTACGCATCAACAACGCCTTTTCCCTATCACTGCTTTCAAGCCAAACATCATCTGCTGGCTCATAGTATTCGAGTTCGGTACAATTAATTTGATAAGCACCATTCTCTCCGCGATAGAGTTTGCTGAGATTAGCAATTACTGAAGCACAGAAAAGTCCTTTTCCTCTTAAATTGATATTAAGAGAAACCTTATAATCCATACTCTTTTCTAAATAGCCGCGTATAGAAACATAATCACAAACATTATTCATATTTGCAATATATACACCGGCATTAGAAAACCTCTCACAGAACTGACGAACATACTTTGCAAATTTAATCAACAAATCTGAAGACTCTTCCTTAAACTGAAAAGCATAAGACAACTTATAATACTTACAGCCTCGAATTTTCATGACCTCTGAAGTACTTTCGACACTTAAGAAAGATATTCCTTTTTCATCTGAAATACTCAGAATGTCAGGAAAAAACTCTACAGCCTTACCTTCAGATTGTTGAAAATCAGCATTAAGAATTTCATAATTCAAACAAGATCTTGTCTTTAATTTCCCTGCCTCAAAATAATTAAGAAGATATGCTCCGGCTTGCCTAAAAACAAAAATTCTGCCCAAACAGGAAATTTGTTTACCTAAAGGATACAAACAGGACACATCAGCTTCAGCAGGCCACCAGTACCAACATTCCCCTCTTTGCAGGAGAACATTGTTGTCAACAAGCAGAAAAGCATTGCAAGGATCCGAAATCTGAATATTTTTCCGCCTCTCCCAACAGACAAAGTAGGAATCATCAAGCTTCAAAACAAAAAAAGGCTGTCCTGAAACTTCATAAAGCTCTCGCTGTTCTTCATCTCTGATACTAATGAGGGAGTCTGCTACAAGCACTGTCCTCATCTCATAATCAGGTTCCGTTAATCGGCGCAAAACGATCTTGTCGCCAGCGTCGCACAAATGATAACTTTTCTCCATAATAACTTAATAATAAATTTAATTGGATTCACCCTAACATATTGCGTTTTAAATGCAAGATAAAAAGAGAGCCCTCAAAGGGGCTCTTCTTATTCTTCTGTAACAGATGGTTTTCTTAAATCTTCCTGAACCTTAGGATTTCGAAGCAAAGCTTCAATCCGATCAACTTCTGCAAAAGTATTATCAATTCTGAAAATAAAATCAGGAACATAACGCAATGTTGTTCTCCGTCCGACAACTTTACGAAAATGACTGGCGGCTAATTGTAAAGCCTCACGAACTTCCTCATTTTTATCGGCATGAGATGTAATAAAATAAACATTGGCATATTTCAAATCCGGAGAAATTTGAACTTCGGTAATTGTTACCATCGTATCAATTCCTTCCAAATTACGTACATCTTCATGCTCAATTTCAGCCGCAATAATTTTTCTAATTTCCTGACTGACACGAAGCTGTCTCTGTGATTGTTCTTTAATAGCCATTTTTTATCCTCATATATTAAAAACACTAAACTTGATTAAAGAGGTTAGTATACCGCCATACGTAAAATTTGATAAAGGACTTTGCTACGCTGTAATTTTTCGACAAGGTGTACAAAAGAAGTACATAAGGAGAAAAATTACAAGTATGAAAGCCATTTTGCACAATTTTATAACTTTACAAAACTCGCCTAATGAGATTAATACGACGGAAGTTTTTAATCGCGGTGTACAAAAATAGTACATAAGATTAAAAACTTCCTAGTAGTAAGCCACTAGTCGAGTTTTGCGGCGATAGTCTCGATTTCATAACACTCTATCGAATCCCCAACTTGAATGTCATTATAATTTTCAAAACTCATACCGCATTCATAACCATCTTTAACTTCTTTAACATCATCTTTGAAGCGCTTCAATTGTCCAAGGCTGCCATCATGAATAACGACGTTATCTCTTAACAAACGAACCTTACAACCGCGTTTAACCAAACCTTCTGTGACCATACATCCGGCAACACGTCCGACACCCGTGATATTAAAGACTGTCCGAATTTCAGCATAACCCAAAATCTTCTCTTTAAGTTCTGGTGATAACATACCTTCTAAGGCTTTTTTAACATCATCAGCGACATCATAAATAATCGAATAATAACGAATATCAATTCCATCACGACGAGCCATATCACGAGCTTGAGGAATAGCACGAACATTAAATCCGATAATAAATGCATTAGAAGCTTTAGCTAATGTAACATCTGATTCTGAAATCGGACCAACGGCTGAATGAAGAATTTGAACACTAACTTCATTATTAGAAAGTTTATTCAAAGTTCCTTCAATAGCTTCAATTGATCCTTGAACATCGGCTTTAATAATAATCGGTAAATGCTTCATCTCACCGGATTTAATCTTATCAAGCATTTGCTCCATAGCTGATTTAGCGCTCTTAACCAACTTCGCATCACGTTCTTTACGAATACGATAATTGGTAATTTCACGAGCTTGGTTTTCATCAACAGCAACAGCAAAATTATCTCCCGCTGCAGGTGTTCCTTGCAAACCGAGAACTTCAACAGGCATTGCCGGACCGGCTTCATGAACTTTATGTCCGTTTTCATTCAATAAAGCACGAACGTGGCCCCATTCTTTACCGGCAATAATAATATCACCGACATGCAATGTTCCCTTTTGTACCAAAACTGTCGCAACAGAACCGCGGCCTTTTTCCATTTTAGCTTCAACCACCGCACCTTCAGCCAAACGATTCGGATTAGCTTTCAAATCCAAAATTTCTGCTTGCAATAAAATGGCTTCTAATAACTTATCAATATTAATACGCTTTTTAGCCGACACTTCAGCACACAGAGATTCACCACCCATTTCTTCAACGGCAATACCATGATTTAACAATTCTGTCTTAACTCGCATCGGATCTGCACCCGGCAAATCAATTTTATTAATAGCAACGACAATAGGAACTTCAGCAGCTTGCGCGTGACGAATAGCTTCAATAGTTTGTGGCATTATACCATCATTTGCGGCAACAACTAAGACCACAATGTCCGTTACTTTCGCACCACGAGCACGCATTTCTGAAAAAGCTTCGTGTCCAGGCGTATCAATAAATGTAATTTTCTGTCCATCAGCTGTTTCAATCTGATAAGCACCAATATGCTGTGTAATACCACCGGCTTCACGAGCAGCGACATTTGTCTCACGCAAAGCATCCAACAAAGATGTTTTACCATGGTCAACGTGTCCCATAACCGTAACGACTGGCGGGCGAGGCAACAAATCTTCTGTTGTATCTTCTGTGCCCTTCAAAGACAACTCAACATCACTATCGGAAATACGCTTAAATTTGTGTCCTAATTCTTCAACAACAATTTGAGCCGTATCAGCATCAATCGGTTGATTAATGGTTGCCATAACACCGAGAGACATCAACTTTTTAATAACAACAGCACTCTTCTCTGCCATACGATTTGCTAATTCTTGAACGGTAATAATCTCAGGAATAACAACTTCTTTAATAACCTTTTCTTGAGGTTGTTGCTCTTGGACTGGTTTAGGTTGTTTTTTCTTAAAACGACGTCTAGGTGCGCCATAGCCATAATCATCATCATCGTCACCTGCTCCCATTAAATTATTCATATTTAATTTGCCGGTACGACGTTGAGGCTCAAAACTGCGCTTCATAATTTTTTTACGCTCTTGTTCAAAAGTTTCTTCTTTTGTCAGAGTTTTTCTTGACTTCTCAAAACGATCATCATCTTCATCGTCATCATAATCGTCATAATCTTTGGATTTTTTAGGCTTAATAAATACTTTTTCTTCCTGTTTTATATTATTTTCACGCTCAGCCTTTTGCGCTTCTTTTGCAGCTTTTTCTTCCTGACGCTGACGAGCCTCTTCTTCTTGGCGCTGTTTTTCCTGTGCTTCTTTTTCTTCTTGTTCTTTTTCTATAGCACGTTGACGAGCACGCTCCTCTTCTTGTTGACGACGCAGAGCCTCATGCTCCTTAGCCTCTGCTAAAAGCTTTAATTTCTGAGCAGTTGCTTCATCTATTTGAACTTTAGGCTCTGATGTTGAAGCCACAGGACTGATTACTCTTTTTTTACGAACTTCAACCTGCACAATTTTTTTACCGTCAGACTTAGCTGTTCTGTCACCTAAATTTTTAAGTGTAAGAGTTGATTTGGAAGATAATGTTAATTTTTTCTTTTCACCATCATCTGTCATTAAAGTATTTCTCCATTATTTTTTGTCTTTTAAAAACGCCGACAATTTATCAAAATTATCTTTTACCATAGTCGACATTCCATTTTTTAGAAATGCCAAATAAACTGTATTAACTTTATCTAATGCCTTGTCTAACTCCTCAACACTAAACAATCTATACGTTGGCAACTCCGCTGTAAAAGTACTCAACTTCTTTAATCCGTCGGCACCGGCATCTGTCGCCTCGAGCAAAAAACTGACTTGATTTAACTTAAGTGCATCCATAACTTTTTCAAAGCCAATCAAAACAGCTCCACCTTTCTTTGCTAAAGAAATAGCATTCAATGCATTTTTATGCAACATATTTTCTACGATTTGCAATAAATCATCACTGACTTTAACATTCTTTTTCAAAGATTTTGTAAACAAATTCTTGTATACAGCCTGTTCTAAAACTGAATAAGAATTAGACACATACACCCCTTTACCCGGAAGCTTTTTATATAAATCCGGCACAATACATTTATCAGGTGTCATAACAAAACGTAAAAGCTGAGTTTTTTCTTTCAGCTCTCCCGTTACAATGCATTTACGTGTTATGTCATCACTCTTTTTCAATATTTATACCTTACATCACTTATAAATAAAATACGATATTTGAGACTGATAGTAGGCGTTGAAAGTGAGAACACCGGAGCGTACATAAGAGGTACGTGAGGATGTTCTCGACTTGATAACAACGCACTAGCAATCCAAAGAGCGCATTTTATTCAAACCAACCGGCTTGAGTACGTGCACTCATAATGACATTATTGGCTTCTGTTTCTGAAAGAATATTTTCACCCAACATTTCGATCAGTTCATCAGCTGCCAAATCAGCCAAATCTTCTAAAGTTTTAACACCTTTGTTTGCTAAAGTTAAAATCATATCTTGATCCAAACCTTGAATAGTTTTAAGTTTTTCATCAATACCCAAAGATTCACTTTGTTTAACAAACTCAGCATTACGATTTTCAACAAAAGCTTTTGCTCTGGATTGTAACTCTGTAGCAACATCTTCATCAAAACCTTCGATAGCAGACAATTCAGCTAAATCAACCATAGCAATTTCATCAACTGTTGTGAAACCTTCTGCAATCAATAAATGAGCAATCATTTCATCAATATCCAAAGCTTCAATAAAGCGTTGTGAACGAACTTTATTTTCATTAGAACGACGTTCTTGCTCTTGTTCTTCAGTCAAAACATCAATATCAGAACCCAATAATTGAGAAGCCAATTTAACATTTTGACCGCGACGACCAATAGCAATTGAAAATTGTTCTTGTGGAACAACGACTTCAATACGACCGTTTTCCTCATCTAACACAACTTTTGTAACTTCAGCAGGAGCTAATGCGCTAACAATATATTGAGCCTTATCTTCAGAATAAGGAACAATATCAATTTTTTCACCTTGCAATTCTGTTACAACAGCTTGAACACGAATACCGCGCAAACCGACACAAGCACCAACAGCATCAATTGTCATATCATTGGCTTTAACGGCTAATTTAGCTTTTGAACCCGGATCACGAGCAACACCCATAATTTGAACAACACCATCATAAATTTCCGGAACTTCTTGCGTAAATAATTTAGCCATAAATTCAGGACACGTACGAGATAAGAAAATTTGCGGACCTTTATTTTCACGACGAACTTCTAAGACATACGCACGAACACGATCACCGTTTTTGAACTTTTCTCTTGGAATAATTTCATCGCGACGCAAAATAGCTTCAGCTTTACCGATATCTAAAATAACATTACCAAACTCGATTCTCTTAACTGTACCGTTAACAATTGTACCAACTTTTTCCTGATACTCTTCAAATTGTTTATTACGCTCTGCATCACGAACTTTTTGCATAATAACTTGCTTAGCGGTTTGTGCTGCAATACGACCAAAATCAATCGGAGGTAAAGTATCAATAATATACTCACCGACTTTAGCATCTTTATTATATGCTTTAGCATCTTTTAATAAAATTTTAGAAGCTTGGCTCTCTTCATCTTCAGCAGAAATCTCATTAACAATCTCACGATAACGAGAAAGATTAATAGCTCCCGTTTTACGATCAATTGTTGCTCTGATATCATGTTCAAAACCATACTTAGAACGGGCTGCTTTTTGAATAGCAACTTCCATCGCTGTAAAAACATCTTCTTTATCAATATTTTTTTCACGAGCAACCGTATCTGCAACAAGAATGATTTCCGGTCTCGGCATATTTTCGATATTTTGCATATTACCCTCTTATCTTTTAGTTAATGTTATTCTTCAATAAATTCTTGCATTTCAGGATGTTCTGCTTCCCACTTAGCAAGCAACTCATCCGTCAAAACTATTTTAGCTTTACTGATAGTCTCAAATGGAAGACGATATTCTGTTCCTTCCATTGTCAACAAAACAGTCAAATTTTCCATACCATTCAAAACACCTTTGAAACGCTTTCTGTTCTCAACCAACTCATCTGTTTCTATCTTAACAACATTACCGGCAAAACGAACAAAATGCTCAGGCTTTGTCAAAGGTCTATCCAACCCAGGAGAACTGACTTCCAAATTATAACGATCGGAAATAGGATCTTTCTCATCTAACGTCTCTGATAATGCACGACTAACTTTTGCGCAATCATCAACGGTGATTTCCGTTCCGTCTGTTTTATCAATCATAATTTGCAAAGTCGGATTCGCCTGACCTATTGTCATAATGCGCACGGCTTCGTATCCGAGCTTTTCAATAATCGGCTCCAGCATATCCGCCAAAGGGTGTTTCATTTGCATTGTTATCGATTCCTTTTACAAAAAAAGCGGGGTTTTCAACCCCACTTTCAACTGATTTTATGAAAGAATAGCTATGCTATATCACATTATTTTTCAAAAATCTACTGTTTTTTATCATTTTGTTCACGATTCTGCAACATCGCCGCAAAATCTATTGGGTTTAACATAACCGGTGGTAAACCTGCATTAATCATTGCATTGGCAACAATCTCACGAACAAACGGAAACAGCATCCGAGGAATTTCAATCATCAATATCGGCTTAATATGTTTTTCCGGAACACTTAACGAAACAACAGCAGCATATTCCAATTCCAAAATAAACAAAGGCTTACCATTGATGTCTCCATTCAATGTATAATTTAAACTGACATTATGAAAATCATCATGCAAATGCTTACCATTAACTTGAACCTGAACATCAATTTTAGGGGCAGCTGTCAATTCTCTGAAAATCTCTGGGGCATGAGGAATTTCCAAAGAAAAATCTTTAATATATTGCGTATGAATTAAAACTGGCGGTAAATTATTTTGTGTTTCATTATTTTGTTTATTATCCATTTTCTTTTCCTTTTTTCAAATTTTTATTCACCATATAGCAAATAATTCCATAGGTCAAACATTTATGTTGATAAAAGCAATAATTAAGCTATATTAATAACAATGTAAGTTAAGAAGAAATATTTAAGGGATAAAAAATGGCACATTTTTTTGATATAATTATTTTGTTGCTGGTTGTCATCGTTATATACAGTAAACTGAAAAGTGTTTTAGGGACACACCCGTCCGAAACACCGAAAGCAACACCTTTAAGTGAAGAAAGTGCCGCTAAAATCTTTGACATAATCATGGCTGAAAACGCAAAAAATATTCAACAGAATAACGTCAAAGATATTACCCCGCCTGCAGAATTAACGCCGCTTCAACAAGAACTTAAAAAAATTCCAAATTTTAACGAAGATGCTTTTCTCAATGGTGCCCGACAAGCGTTTGAAATTATTATCACCGCTTTTGCTAAGGGCGACATTGAAACTCTTGAAGCTTTGGTCTCTCCAAAACTGATAAAAAAATTCCAAGAAGTTCTCCATCAAAGACAAACCGATGGAATTACTGCGGAAACAGATTTGATTTGCTTTAGATCAGCCGAAATAACAGATGCTAAAATTAGTAAAAATAATATAGCTAAACTTTCTGTTAAATTTGAAACTGAACAAGTAAATCTTCTAAAAAATTCAGAAGATAAAGTAATTGAAGGTGATGAAAACTTTGTTCAAAACATCACCGACAATTGGACTTTTGAACGGAACTTAACATCAACTAACCCTAATTGGCTACTTATATCGACGAAAAAATAATGTATAAAATTCTTTGCCTTTTTATCATCTCTCTCTTCTTTGGCGGTTGCGGACAAGACGAGAATAAACAAAATAAAAACCTTCCTAAGATTTCTGTAGAGCATGCTACTGAAGGACAAGAGCTTCCTTCTAAAATAACTCTAATGCCCGCTCATTTCGGAGATTTGAAAAATTGGTACAGAGATGATATCATCAAAGCATTTCCTGCCATTAAAGCCTCTTGTGCACAGATTCTGAAAGAAAAGAATGTTTATATGTCAAATTCAGAATTGAAAATACCAACTGCAGCATATCAACATGCATGTAAAAAACTTCTCAATTCTGATATCAGTACTTCTGCTGAACTACGTTTCTTTTTAGATAAAGTTTTTACACCATATTTAGTTATGGATAATAATAAATCTGAAGGGAAATTTACAGCTTATTATGAATCACTTTTAGACGTCTCAAATAAACAAAGTCCTTTATATCCGTATCCGATATACAGCAAACCGAGAGACTTAGTTGAAGTTAATCTTAGTGATTTTGACAGTAAATTACCAAATTACAAAATTTATGGACGTTTAGATGAAAAACAACAACGTTTGATTCCTTACTATACACGTGAAGAAATTGAAAACAGAGTGCTTCCGGCAACCGTTATTTTATGGGCAAAAGATCTGGTTGATTTTAATATTATGCAAATTCAAGGTTCCGCTGTTGCCCGCCTAGAAAACGGTAATACCATACGTATTGGCTTTGATGGCCACAATGGTCATCCATTTACAGGTATTGGAAACATTTTATTATCACAAGGTTTGATTGATAAATCTCAAGCATCCATGGGTGAAATTCGTAAATGGTTAAAAGCACATCCGGATCAAGCAGCCAAAGAATTGCGCAAAAATAAACGATTCGTATTTCATCGAATTGCCAGCACATCATCCCCTGTCGGTGCTCAAAATGTTCCTCTGACACCTCAAAGAAGTTTAGCGGTTGATCGTCAATATATTCCTTTAGGAACGATGCTCTGGCTCGAAACAAAAGGTCCTTTAAACGAACCTATTGAACAGTTGGTAGTTGCCCAAGATACCGGTGGCGCAATTAAAGGTGTTGTTCGGGGTGATTTTTATTGGGGATCCGGTAACGAAGAAGTATTGGCTCAAGCTGGAAAAATGAATTCTGTTGGACATTATTATATCCTGCTGCCCAAAACGCTGGAGATCAATAATGAAAAAACCAAATAAAGCGGATCAATTAATTTATAAAGCATTTAACCGCGCATTAGAGCAAGATTTACTCCGTATTTATTTAGATACGGCAAAGTTAAATCGCCCTTCATCACCGGTTTACAATCCGTGGGAAAATCTTCTTCCGATCTTATTGCCTATGCTCTTAGGACTTTTCTTAATCATAACTGTCGGTACTTTCTTCGGGCTGGCTTTTATTATCGGAATGGTTCTGATTTACACATATTATTTCAAAAAAATAATTGATCGACATCTTTTGGAACGCACAAAAAAATTTATTTCATCCGACTTCGATAATTGTCAAAAATTGTGGCAGCACGGAGGATTGGTTTTAGCAACAAAAACTAACAAAAAAATAGGATGTATTTCACCTGATGGCGATTGGAAGGAATTTACCGTTCAAAATTTTGCCGATTTTATGATTGATAAAAAAGAAGAAGACCAAGAGAAAAAAGATGAAAAACCAACAACCGCAAATAAATAAGGAAGATGAAGTTGCGTGGAATGAAGAAATAAAATCCGTTATCAAAATAGATCAACCGAAAGAACCACCTTCCGCACCAATTTACATTGATGAAATCACACCAACTGTTAGCTATAAAAACATTCCTAATATTTACCAATTATATTATTTAAAAACCGGTGACCTGACCAATATGGACGGGAAAACAGCCTCAAGAGTGAAACGTTGCGAATATAAAGTTGAAGCTGTTTTAGATTTACACGGTAAAACAGAAAAAATGGCTTATGATGCCGTTTTTAATTTTATCCAACAATCATATTTACAAGACAAAAGATGTGTTTTAATTATTACCGGCAAAGGTCTTGTTTCTATGCCGGATAAAGACATTTTATCTGAAAAAGGAAAACTTAAAGAGCGCACTCCGATTTGGCTGAACTCAGAACAGCTTCGACCGCTTATTCTAGGATTTATTCATCCAATAGAGCGATTAGGGGGAAGTGGCGCTTTATACGTAATTTTGAGAAAAAAGAAATAAAATATTCAAACCGATTTCTGTGAGTCTTTTTCCTAATTTAATATATTCTTTAGAAAAACTGCAATATAGTAAAAGCATTATAATTTAGGCAATGCTTAAATGTAATATTTTTTTGTATTAACATTATAAAGGAAAAAACATGTCAGCATTAAAAAAAATTAGTAAAATAGCATTTGCTGTTTTATTGGTTGTGCTTGCAAGCATGCAGGGTGCGGCAGCTTCTGAAATTGATTTGAACGTTCCGCTTTTAAACGTTCCGTACAATATTTGGGGCTGGGAAACCAATGGTGCTCAAATCCTTTTCTATGGATTAGGCATTTGTATACTTGGCTTACTTTTTGGTCTTTATGAATTTATAAAAATCAAACAATTGCCAGCTCATGAATCAATGTTAAAAATTTCAAATTTGATTTATGAAACTTGCAAAACTTATATGAAACAACAAGCTATATTGTTACTTATTCTTGAACTGTTCATTGCAGCTTGTATTTTCTATTACTTCTTTTATTTAAATCACACACCGTTACCTAAAGTATTGACTGTTCTCGGATGGTCTGTCTTAGGTATTTTAGGATCATATCTGGTTGCTTGGTTTGGTATGAGAATTAATACTTATGCAAACTCTCGTACAGCATTCTTATCTTTAAGAGCTAACCCATACAGTGTTCAAAACCTGCCTTTACGCTCTGGTATGTCAATCGGCGTTTTGCTTATCTGTGTTGAACTGATTATGATGATCGCCATTTTATTATTTGTTGACAGAGATAGCGCTGGTGCTTGTTTCATTGGTTTCGCTATTGGTGAATCTTTAGGTGCTTCTGCATTACGTATCTGCGGTGGTATTTTCACAAAGATTGCCGATATTGGTGCTGACTTAATGAAAATCATATTCAAAATTGATGAAGATGATGCACGCAATCCTGGTGTTATTGCCGACTGTACAGGTGATAATGCTGGCGATTCTGTTGGCCCGACTGCCGATGGTTTCGAGACCTATGGTGTAACAGGCGTTGCTTTAATTTCATTTATTGTATTAGCCGCTGGTCAGCAATACTCTTCTGATGGAACTTTATTATTGATGAATAATGGAATTGACATTCAAGCACGTTTAATTGTTTGGATTTTCACCATGCGCATCTTAATGATTTTGACATCTTTAGTCGCATACTTCTTAAATAATGTTGGATGCAAGGCTATCTTTGGCAATGCAAAATCTTTCAACTTTGAAACACCTTTAACATCTTTGGTTTGGATTTCTTCAATTATTTCCATTCTTATGACTTTCGGTGTTTCTTACATCATGATTGGCGAGATGAGCCCTGATTTATGGTGGAAATTATCTGTAATTATCAGCTGCGGTACTTTTGCTGCGGCAATTATTCCGGAATTCACCAAAATCTTTACATCTTCTAAATCTCAACATGTACAAGAAATTGTCAATGCCAGCCGTGAAGCCGGTGCTTCTTTAAACATTATTTCTGGTATCATTGCCGGTAACTTCTCCGGATTCTGGAAAGGATTGGTTATGGTCGGATTAATGGCTATCGCTTATTTTACAGCTAAAGAAGGTCTTGACCCATTCATGGTTTATCCGACTGTCTTCGCTTTTGGTTTGGTCGCATTCGGTATGCTCGGAATGGGACCTGTTACCATCGCAGTAGACAGTTATGGTCCGGTAACAGATAATGCTCAATCTGTTTTTGAATTATCACAAATTGAACAGATGAAAGGTATCAGTAAAGATATCGAAAAAGAATACGGTTTCAAACCGAATTTCAAAGAAGGCAAACAGTTATTGGAAGAAAATGACTCAGCCGGAAATACCTTTAAAGCAACCGCTAAACCGGTATTGATCGGAACTGCTGTTATTGGTGCAACAACAATGATTTTCTCAATCATTTTATTGCTCAATCTCCAATTAAACTTACTTGATCCGAACGTTTTGTTTGGATTGATGCTGGGTGGAGCTGTTATTTACTGGTTCTCCGGAGCTTCAATGCAAGCCGTTTCAACTGGTGCATATCGTGCAGTTAACTACATTAAGAGACATATTAAATTGGACGCTAAAAAAGCTGCTTCAATTGAAGACTCTAAAAATGTCGTTCGCATTTGTACGATTTATGCGCAAAAAGGTATGCTCAATATCTTTATTGTCATCTTCTCATTCACAATAGCATTTGCATGCTTTAATGCAAATCTGTTTGCAAGCTATTTAATTTCAATAGCTGTCTTTGGCTTATATCAAGCATTATATATGGCAAATGCCGGCGGTGCTTGGGATAACGCTAAAAAAGTTGTTGAAGTAGATTTGCATGAAAAAGGATCTGACTTACATGCTGCAGCGGTTGTCGGCGATACAGTCGGAGATCCGTATAAAGATACATCATCCGTAGCCTTAAACCCAATTATAAAATTCACCACCTTGTTTGGCTTACTGGCTGTTGAAATGGCAGCTTCAGCACCAAGATGTGTTGCTTTATCATTGGGTATCGGATTCTTTGTCTTAGGTTTATATTTCGTATGGAGATCATTCTACCGTATGAGAATCAGACCATTAGACAAATAGCTTAATCTTCAAAAAAAAACGGGATGAAAAATCATCCCGCTTTTTTTTGAAACTATAATCTCTGAATAGCTTATAAAATAAAGCTTACAGTAGTATTCAAGAAAAGAATAAAAAAACTTATTGACAAAACAAATAAAATAAAGTAATAAAGTTAGCAATTTCGAATTTTTATAAATTTATTATAAAAAAAACTCCGCATTTATTGCCGAGTAATAATATTTCCGGTTATCCGATTCTAAATCCGATATACCCGAATAGCATGAATAGACCAACCTCTAGCTAATATATATACATGTCTACTGGACTGTGAAGTTAGGTATTCATCCCTCCAAAGCAATCGGCCGCCATAACCCTCTGATTGCTTTTTTTTATTTTAAAATAAAGGCTCTATTAAACAATTTTGTTGAAAAAATTATTTAGTGACGTTTTTAATGAAAA
>CAMOQT010000022.1 GCA_946623145.1 uncultured Azospirillum sp. | reverse complement strand
AGATGCCGCAAGAAAGGTGCAAATTAATATTCCAACTCTCTGTAAGCCCCCTGATGTTGATCCGAGTGCTGGTTGCGGGTTGTGTATTGTTAAAGTTGGTGGACGTATTAATCGTTCTTGCTGCACACCTGTTGCAGAAGGAATGGAAGTTATTACCAATGACGAAGACCTTAAAGAAATCAGAAAAACAGTTTTGAAACTTATTTTGAGTAATCACCCAAATGATTGCTTGAATTGCTCTCGCAGTGGTCAGTGTGAATTACAAGAAATGACAGCTGAAATGGGTATTGATCAAAACGAAATTATCAAAATGGTTTCTCAAGAACCAAAAGATGATACATCCGGTGCGATTGTTTTGGATCCGGCAAAATGTATTGTTTGCGGTCGCTGCGTCAATATCTGCCAAAATGTTCAAAACGTTTGGGCCTTGAGTTATTTACATCGAGGTTTTGTGACCAAAGTTACAGGTGCCGATGATACTAAATTAGGTAATTCTCCATGTATCAGATGCGGACAATGTGCGGCACACTGCCCGACTGGTGCAATTACAGATTATGACAATACACAAAAAGTTTCTGCATTGCTCAGCAATAAAGAAAACGTTACGGTTGTTCAAATTGCTCCGGCTGTTCGTGTTGCTTTAGGCGAAGAATTCGGTTTCGATTTTGGTTCAAATTTAACCGGAAAAATCTATGCCGCTTTACGTCGCTTAGGATTTTCTAAAGTATTTGATACAAACTTCGGAGCTGATTTAACGATTATTGAAGAAGCATCAGAGTTTGTTAAACGCTTTACATCTAATGATAATTTACCAATGTTTACATCTTGCTGTCCGGCATGGGTTGACTATTTGGAAAAATATCATTCTGAAAACATTCCGAATTTGTCTTCTTGCAAATCTCCACACCAAATGCTAGGCGCTATTGCTAAGACATATTGGGCAGAAAAAGCCGGTATTGATCCATCTAAGGTTAAAGTTGTTTCAGTTATGCCATGTACCGCTAAAAAGTGGGAAATTGGTCGCGATGAAACAATGAATTCATCTGGTTACAAAGATGTTGATGAAGTTATTACCACACGTGAATTGGCTAAAATGATTAAAGCCGCCGGTATTAACTTTAAGGCCTTAAAAGAGGAAGAAGCTGACAATCCGTTGGGTGAATACTCCGGTGCCGCAACCATCTTCGGCGTAACAGGTGGTGTGATGACAGCAGCTTTAAGAACCGCTTATTTCTACATCACAGGTGAAGAACTCGGAGAATTAAACTTCAAAGCAATAGAAGGATTAGATGCTGTTAAGGTAGCTGAAATTGATATTAAAGGAACCAAAGTTCGTATTGCTGTCGTTAATGGTGTCGGTAATGTTGAACCTGTTATGGAGGCTATCAATAAAGCTAAAGCAGAGGGAACGGAATTACCGTATCACTTTGTTGAAGTGATGGCTTGCCCGGGCGGCTGTATTGCCGGTGGTGGTCAACCGCGCGTTATGGGAGCTACTTTTGATAAACCTTGGGGTATTAATGATGAAATTCGTAAACTCCGTTCAAAAGGTTTGAATACGGAAGATGAAGAAGCTAAAAACCGTTTGTCTCATAAAAATGAGTCTATCAAGAAGCTTTATGCCGAGTATTTGGGCGAAGCTGGCGGTGAGCGTTCTCATCATTTGTTGCATACGAAATATCAAAAACGTCCTTTATATAAAAAATAAAGTGCAACAAAGTTATAAAAAAATCCTCCTTATTAGGAGGATTTTTTTATAAGCAATATTTATTTAGAATTTACCTTTATAAGCATCAAGATAAATCTGTTTGATGTCGCTCATTAACGGATAAACCGGATTAGCCCCTGTACATTGATCATCAAAGGCTAAACGGACAAGCTCATCAAGATTATCCTTAAAGACTTTTTCATCAATACCATATTCTTTAATAGAGGATGGAATGCCGATTGTCTTCTTCAAATCAACAATTGCTTTAAGGAGCAATTCAATCAACTCATCTTCACTGCTCTTATCATTACCAAGATAAAGAACATGGGCAATCTGTGCATAACGTTTTTTAGCTTCAGGAGCTTTATATTGCGGGAAAATAGCCTGTTTTTTAGGACAATCTGTCGCATTATAACGAATGACTTGACATAATAACAAAGCATTAGCTACGCCATGTGGAATATTATACATAGCACCTAGCTTATGAGCCATCGAGTGGCATAATCCTAAGAAAGCATTAGCGAATGCCATACCGGCAATGGTAGCTGCATTATGCATTTTTTCTCTTGCAAAAGGATCTGCAGCGCCGCCTTTATAAGCTCGGGGCAAATAGCGGAAAATCTGCTTAATAGCTTCCAAAGCTAAAGAGTTTGTATAGTTTGTAGCCATGCAAGAAACGTAGGCTTCTATTGAGTGAACTAAAGCATCAATACCGCCGGCAGCCGTTAAGCCTTTAGGCATACTATCGACAAAGTTTGCATCAATAATAGCCATTGATGGAGTTAAAGCATAATCTGCTAAAGCATATTTAACATGTGTCTCATCGTCAGTAATGATTGAGAACGGTGTAACTTCAGAACCGGTACCTGATGTTGTCGGAATACAAACTAACTTTGCTTTTTCTCCGAGTTCCGGAATACGGCAAATACGTTTTCTGATATCCATAAAACGCATAGAAATGTCTTCAAAATTAGTTTCCGGATGCTCATACATTAACCAAATAATTTTAGCAACATCCATCGGAGATCCACCACCCAAAGCAATAATTAAATCCGGTTGATAGGTGTTAACCATAGCTAGAGCTTTTTTAGCGGTTGATAAGGTCGGATCCGGCTGAACATCAAAGAAAATTTGAAAATCAGTACCGATTTCCTCTAAAGTATCTGTTACTGTACGAACGGCGCCGGAATCAAATAAAAATCTATCGGTAATGATAAAGGCACGCTTTTTACCTTCGTACTCACGCAAAGCCAAATCTGTTGAACCGCGCTTGAAATAGATTTTTGGCGGAACTCTGAACCACAACATATTTTCTCTCCTTTCTGCAACTGTTTTATAGTTGACAAGATGCTTAACACCGACATTTTCACTTACGGAGTTTCCACCCCAAGAACCGCAACCCAAAGTGAGGGATGGTTCTAAACGGAAATTATACAAATCACCGATTCCGCCTTGAGAGGCCGGAGAATTAATTAAAATACGACCGGTTGGCATTTTTTGCGCATAAAAATCTATTCTGTCTTGAACGCGCTCATCTGTATATAAAACAGAAGTGTGTCCTAAACCACCATTATTAACCAAAGCAAAAGCAATATCTGTTGCTTGTTCAAAGTTTTTAGCTTTATACATGGCCAAAATTGGTGAAAGTTTTTCATGAGCATAAGGATTTTTCATCGTATAATCGGTTTGCTCAGCTAATAAAATTTTTGCATCTTCCGGTACCTTAAATCCGGCAAGCTTAGCAATTTTATAGGCCGGTTGTCCGACGATATCTGCGTTCACGCCTTTTTCTGTTAAAATGATTTTGCTCAGAGCGGTCATTTCCTTTTTATTAAGTAAATAAGCACCACGATAAACAAATTCTTTTTTGACTTCTTCATAAACATCATCAACAACAATAACAGATTGCTCGGAAGCACAAATCATACCGTTATCAAAAGTTTTTGACATCAAAATTGAAGAAACGGCCATTTTAATATCGGCGGTTTCATCAATAATAGCAGGTGTATTTCCCGCACCGACACCAAGAGCTGGCTTTCCACTTGAATAAGCTGCTTTAACCATTCCCGGGCCACCGGTTGCTAAAATTGCTTGAATCTTTGGATGAGTCATTAAACATTGTGTTAATTCAACGGAAGGTTCATCAATCCAACCGATAATATCTTTCGGAGCCCCGGCAGCAACAGCCGCATCAAGGACAACTTTAGCAGCGGCAATCGTACTTTTCTTAGCACGTGGATGTGGGGAAAAGATAATACCATTTCTGGTTTTTAAGCAAATTAAAGATTTAAAAATAGCTGTAGAAGTCGGATTGGTCGTGGGGACAACCCCGGCAATAACACCCAAAGGAGAGGCAACAATTTTAACCCCATTAACCTTATCTCTTTTAATCAGACCACAAGTTTTAACATTTTTATGTTTGTTATAAATGTATTCTGAAGCAAAATGATTTTTAATAATCTTATCTTCTAATACACCCATACCAGTTTCTTGGACGGCTAATTCAGCCAAATCAATGCGCATTTTATTAGCAGCTGTCGCTGCTGCCTTAAAAATAGCGTCAACTTTTTCTTCTGAAAATGTCGCAAATTGATTTTGCGCAATATGAACGCGTTCAATTAACGCGTTCAAATCGTCCAGAGACATTGTTTTTTGCTCTTTCGTTGCCATTTTTTCCTCTCTATTTAGTATCCTTTAATGAATAACTTTGAGCCGAATAATCGGTTACTTTCTTTAATGCCATTTTAACAGTATTTAATCCGGCATTACCGGCAATACAACCACCTTCACAACTCATAACCTCAATTAAATTACCGAGCGGGCATTTCCCTGTCTTGGCATACATTTTAAGATCACGAACGGTTGCTTTAGTCAGGCCGTTGATGATACCCGGTTTCAAAGCATCGGGATCGCCTTTCCAAGCAGCTTGAACAGAACGAGCAACACCGCCGGATAAAGGAAAATCTCGAGCTTCCTTAGAACTCTTAAATTTGTACTCTTTACTTTCGCAAGTATCAACTTCTATACCAAAAGCAATAAAGATTGCCCCTAATTCCTCAAAGTTCAAAACATTATTGACGTTTGGATTGTCAAGAGCTTCTTTTCTTTTGGCAAAGCACGGGCTGATAAATACGGTTTCAGCATTCGGGTGCTCCTTCTTAACAATTTCCGCTGTATAATAAAGCGGTGTATGCGCATCCGAAACATAAGGTTTAATTTCAGGAATATGCTTTTTAATCAGCTCATTGTATGCGGCACAACAAGATGTTGTCATAAACGGGGCACCTTGTTCTAGTCTTTCAGCAAGATCATGAGCCTCAACTTGAATAGTTGTATCAGCGCCTTGAGCAACCTCATAAACATCAGAAAATCCGACTTTTTTGAAAGCTTCAATAAATTGTTCAGCGGAGCAAGGCAAATGTCCGACTAAAGCTGGTGCAAACATAGCAATAACTTCTTTACCTTGCTTAATTTTAGAAAGCACGTCAATGACCTGGCTTTTTGCGTGTGTTGCACCAAACGGACAAGCAGAAACACATTTACCGCAAGAAATACATTTTTCTTTGTCAATATGAGCAAAACCATCCTCACCTTTGGCAATGGCGCCGACAGGGCAGGCTTCTTCACAAGGAACAACGGTTTTAACAATAGCATGATAAGGGCAAGCATTCATGCACATACCGCATTTTTTACATTTTTCCTCATCAATAATAGAGCGTTTTCCATTATTCCTAATAGCTCCAAAGTTGCAAGCTTTCATACAAGGTTTAGCAACACAGTTCTGACATAACTCCGTGACAAAAACTCTGGCAGAAGGACAACCTTTGCACGCATTCTGCAAAACGGTTAACGGCTCAGATTCTGGTTGTTTGCGCTCTAAAGCGCGTTTTGCAAAATCAGAAAGCAAAGTACGTTCATCGTCTTCTTCCATTGCAAAACCGAGACCGGCAATCGTTCTGGAACGTAAGATGGCTCTTTCTTTATAAATACAGCATCGGAAAGGAACTTCACTTCCTTTCGGACGCATATCATAAGGGATAAGACGGACATTTTCTTCAAAATTATCCGACATAAAGGCTTTAATAAGACGAATTAGAATTTCACGTTTTAATTTTTTAGTTTCTATTTCTGGTGCATTAGTCATGTTTTAACTTACTTTCAATAATACTTATAACTTTTTCAACAGTTGCTGATGGAACAATTTCATCATCAATATAGATATATGGAGCTTGAGAAAAAGAATCATTTTCATGGCAAGCTTCCAAACATCTGACAGGTAAAATTTCAACGGTATCCGCATATTTTTCTGCCAAAACATCTTGTATTGCTTTAGTAACACTTCCACCCATAACAAAGCAAGTTGTTCCTTGGCAAATTTTAACTTTTATTTTTTCCATGTTGTCCTCCTACATATAGTGGATAATAGCCTGCTTAAAATACTTATTTTCCAAAAGCTTTTTCATCTTTTTAATGATTGTTCTTCTGACTTCTATTTCAATAGGCAAAGATGGGTCATAGTGAGCCTGATTAAGCATCGCACCGACCATAAATTCTATGATATCTGAGCTTAAAAGAAAATCGACAAGTTGTCCAGCGGCATCTTGATGAAAAAGTTCTTCTCGCTCTAAATATTCTGTCGCTCTGGTCAAAGTTAAAATTCCTTCCGTAACCAGATCAATACCTTCCATAGCAGCAATCGGAGGTAAGTCTCCGGAATTAGGATGAGGAATATTAACAATTTCTCGGCGTAATTCTCGAGACACCAGATTAGCTGTCGTTCCTCCGCAAATGGCTTTTTTACCGGCAAAACAATCAAAAGACATACAGTATTCCCTATCTTTCATCTTGTTATATGGGGGGCCGGTAAATATCAAAGCTTTTCGCGGATTCCTAAAATATAAAACTGCACAGGAAATATCGTCTCCAGCATGCTCTTGTAACTCAACAGAAAGAGCTTTTTGAATAACTTGAGATGATAAATCAGTACTGGAAATATCAGAATTTTTAACCAAAC
Source organism: uncultured Azospirillum sp. (assembly GCA_946623145.1). Lineage (GTDB taxonomy): Bacteria > Pseudomonadota > Alphaproteobacteria > RF32 > CAG-239 > Scatocola. The sequence continues at coordinate 11,077 of CAMOQT010000022.1, read as the reverse complement.
ATTCTTTAACAAAATGCAATAATCCTTCTCGTTTAAATCCCAAAGGATATGCTTGTGTTCCTATTCCTGCTTGAGTTACACCATCAGAGCAAAAGATAATTCGGTCACCGACTTCTGCTTTAAATTGATATAATCTCAAATGTCTTTCCGGAAATTTAGGAGAAGTATATTCTTCATATTCCAGAGGAACTTCTTCCCCATGACGCATTAGTAAAAAGGAAGGATTACCCTCTTCCACAATCCATGTCGTGCCATCACTTCGGCAGTCTATTGCGGAAAATGTCGCATAGCTGATTTTTCTGATTTGACACACCGGTAAGGAGTCCATAATCGTTTGTGCGGCTTTTTGAATAGGAATATCCTCCTCAATAAAACGCATCAGCATTGTAGAAGTCATACAAGATAAAATATTGGCCTTGATCCCGCTTCCCAAGCCGTCAGATAAAACAGCAATCAAACGCTCTTGGTTGTCAGAGCGCTTTGAAACGAAATAATCGCCAAAGGCATTTTGCCCGAACTTTTTTATTTGTGAACAATCTACATCAATGAACATTTAGTCCTCGTCCGTATTATACTCATTAGCGATAGTATTCAAAATGGTTTCGGTTTGCACCATATGTTCTCCGAGCAAACAAGCAATTTGTTGAACAGTAGAAATGTTTTTATCAATAACCTCTTTAGCCTTTTGCGCAACGATTTCACGAGAATGGCTGGTGCTTGTGATATCGGTAATGGTTACACCGATACTAACATTCGGTTCAATCGGAAAGACATGGAGATCATAAAATTTGTTATTGTATTTATAATTTTCTTTATGTGCTTCATTTCCGCCGGTTAAAACCGAAGAAAAGATTTTCTGCGCATCAAAAAAGTTTTTAATTTCTTTTCCCGTTAGTTTTTGAGGATCTGATAAATAACTCCCTTGATCATTTCCTGTAAACATCTTAATGAAAGCCTCATTTGCCTCTATAATATCCAGATCTTTATCAAGCATAACCATAGCGGAAGGAATACTTTTAAGCATAGCGCTTGCTTTTTTAGTGGCTAACTTGCGCATATAAGAAACACACATTGAAGGTTCGGCATCACCATCCAGTAGAGCCTTTGCCATATCTTTACAAGTTTGATATCCGCAACCGGCACAATTTAGTTCATCTTCGGGGAGATATTTGCCGATTTTATGCAAAGCTTCCTGAATTTCATCCATCGAATATGTTTTTTGTGAAACCGGATTCGGGGTATATTCTTGAGAGACAACAATATCAGGAGTGGTCGGAATATTTTCACGATATTTAATATGTGATAAAACGCGAGATATATTATTGACATCAGAAGATGTTGTAGCGATACAAGGACCATGCATACAACCGCCGGCACAAGCTAAAGCTTCTATGAAAACAGGATTTTTTAATTGATCTTTTGCAAAAGAATTAACTGCCAAATCAAAAGCTTCAAGCGAACAAACCTGACATAAATGAACATTATCTTTAATGCCGATTTTCTTAATGGTTTCATTCATACCACCATCCATCGGATAGAGATTACCTTCATAAGCATGAGTAGGAACAAAGTCTTCGCCGTAACAGTCACCTGTTGCTATCGGGGTATCACTTTCTTTAAGCCACAATTTAAGCTCTTCAAAAGTCAGGGCAAAATCAATGAGATCTTTATGTGTATCTGATTCATTTTTTTTGGCGATACAAGGACCTGCAAAAACAACGGAAATATCTTCTCCCAAACTTTTTTTCAACAATTTGGCATGTGTCAAGGCCGGAGAGGCAATTGGAACGATATATTCTGCCAATTCCGGTTTATAAAGTCTGATATATTTGACAATAACCGGACAAGCACTTGAAATCAGTAAACCTTTATCTGTTTGATTAAGCAAACGAGCCGTTTCAATAGAAACTTCTTGCGCACCCAAAGCTGTTTCACTAACTCCGGCAAAACCTAATTTTTTCAAGGTCGCAATCATTTGTCTTCTGGTGCAAGAAAAAGAAGCGCGCCAACTTGGAGCTAAGGAAACATATACATTTTTGCCAGCACCGATAAGCTGTTTAACTTTATCGATATCATTTCTGACGCGTTTAGCCTGGCTTGGACAAGGGGCAACGCAGCGGCCGCACTCTATGCATTTTTCTGATAAAACGCAAGCGTGTCCATCCTGAATACGGATTGATTTGACAGGACAACGGCGAACGCATTTATAACAGTCCTGACATTCATTATATAAGGTATAAACGATTCCGGTATTTTCGCTCATAGTTTCTCCAAAAGTTCTACAAGTTCATTCTGTGAGGGGTGTGAATATTTGGTTTCCCCGATAAAAATATTTGGGCCGTCTTGGCATGAATTTGTGCATCTGCACCCTAATAACTCTATTGAAATATCTTTATTATTTTCCCGAATATAGTTTTCTAAAAAGGCAAGAGTCTTATCATTTCCTCGTACGTAACAAGAACTACCTAAACAAACTTTAATAACAGTCATTACATCCTCTTTTATGATTTTTTTTCACATATAACTTGGTGTATGCGTAAAATCAAGCAGAAAATATGGATCATCAAGCTTTTATTTTATAAAATTTTCAATACTTTTATAGAGATCTTCTTGGTTTTTTTGTATTTCAAAATTATGTTCGCTGTTTTTAACAACCATATCTGAGGCTTTAGGCATTATTCGAACTAAGTTTTTTACATCATCTGCCGCAATAATAATATCTTTATCGCCGGCAATAATAAGTGTTTTGGCTGTAATTGCCGGAGCCAAAGTATAAGCATTGTAAGATTTACTGTTAGTGACGACATTGTAAGGAATAACAGCTGTTTTATTAATCTTTGTATCGGTATATTCATAAAAGCCGTTTTGTTTCCATAATCGGCAAAATTCAGATAAGTTTTTCATACAAGATTTTTCCCAAAGATCCCCGCTGATAACCGGCGCAATCGGAACCAATATATTAACTTTTTCCGGATGACTGGCGCTGTATTGCAAAACAGATGCACCACCTAAAGAGTGTCCGGAAAGAGCAAAAGGTTCGCTATAAAAAGGTTGTTTTTTAGCCCAATCAATAACGGTTTCTAAATCTTCCGTAAAGGTTGATAAAAGAACTTTCTGTACATCGTTGCCACTTTTACCTAAAGAGTAACGACTGTCAAAAGTAATGACGACATAATGATGTGCAAGAAAAGCTTGTTTTGCCGTTTGAATGACTTGATGATCCATATTTGAGGCCAATCCATGTTGAATAAAAGCTAATTTTTTATAAGAAGCATTTTTCAATCCATCAACTTTGACATAGATGGGTTCATTTTGAGCATTTTTAATATAAAACTCATTAAAAGAAAGGTGATTACTGCAGGAAATAATAAATATAAAAGAAAGAATAAAATAAAATTTTCGCATAAGATACCTCATAAAATTAGCGGGATTTAACAGCTAAAAGCCCCTGTAATAAGGAAGAAATAATCGGTCCGGTTTTCTTGAGTCTTTTTTTTGCTTTATATCTTTTATTAATAGCGGGACGATTAGGATTGTTTTTATTTTTCAGATCAACTTTTTCTTTATTCAAAAGATAGTAGGTTTCTTTTGCCTTTTTACATGAAGGCTTAGCATTATTTTTTTTATCAATAGCTTTAAGTAATTCCGGATTTTCTTCTTTGAGTTTAGCCCGGCGAGAATTATGATAAGCACGTAATTCAGCTCGATGACGCTCACGATAGACTGCATTACGGCGGCGATTTGCCTCTCTCAAAGCCTCTTGTTGCTCCGGTGTCAGATCTTTCATTTTAGTAGATTTTGAAGCCTGTCTTGGTTTTTTTGCCCGCGCCTGAGCCATACGTTGGCGTTGAATTTCTTTTTTTTGCTCTTCAGGTGACAAAAATTCCAGAGGCGTTGCCTTTCTTTTTTCCAACGCTTGTTTTTTTGTATTTAAACGGGATATTTCTCGCCAAACTTTTTGTTGTTCCTCTAATTTTTGAGATTTTTTATCCTCACGAGCCTTTTTTAAGGCAGTTATTTTAGGGCTTTCTGATTGTTTTTTAGGCGCATTTGTTTCGTTGTTATGTTGAGATTTTTGTTCGAGCTCTTGTTTTTGAGCTTCCTTTTGTTGTTGCAGAGAGTGAATTTCTTGGATAACTTCTTGAATTTTGAAGCTGAAACGTACGTTATAAATGTGAAAGGCTTTCTGAAAATCAATATTAACAATATGACTGGCCGGTCTTGGAATGCGTGCGGCATTTAACTTGCGAAAAGTCTGCGGCAGAAGAATAAGATCCTTTTTTTTATTCAGTGGAATTTTAACGGGCAGTAAAGCATAAACTGCATCTATTGTTTCATCAGCAAAAAAACCGTCATACTTTAATATTTGTTCAATATCAGTGGCAAAGAGAAGTTGGTTGAGATTATTTGTTTTCATAATCTCTTCCATTTCTCTGATATTATCCGGACGTCCGCCGAAAACAGCATAAAAAACGTCAGATAAATCATTTAGTTTGTCAGTTTCAAAGCTTTTCATTTTTTGTTTGATCTCAATTTTTTATGATAATAAATTAACTTATCTCTAAAGGCCTGTCAATAAGAGGAAAGTCAGATTTTTAGACTATTTTTCTGAAAGCAGAAATTGATACTTGCAAAAAGAAGTATATATAAGTAAAATATGAAAAACAAAACAAGAGGAGAAAAACATGACAGATCAAATTGCAAATGTTGGAATTTTAATTAAAGATTTTAGTAAAGTTCCTGAAATTAACGCTATTTTGCATGCGTATTCAGATAATATTTTAAATAGAATAGGAATGCCGTATCGTGAAAAAAATGTACGGTTAATTAATGTCATGCTTGAAACATCTCCACAAATTGTTAATGAACTTAATGCGAAGCTTTCTGCTATTAGTGGTGTTAGTTCTAAAATAATGACATTTGAGTTATAAGTTGCAATAAGCCACCGATAAGGTGGCTTTTTTTTATGCAAAAATATTGACAAATTTTGAAAAAGCGGTATAACTACACCGTTTTTTTATTTGTGTTAAATTATTTTATTGTTCCACTAAAAAATTTGACGTATGAGCAAGAAAGAAGTGATTGAGAAGATTCTCCAATTGATGGATGAATCCGGTGTGAGTGTGGCAGAAATTTCGACAGCCCTTAAGGCGCGAGTGAAGCCCAAAGAGGAGGAGAGGTTCGACTTGCTTTGCAAGATCGGCGACGAGCTCAAACGTGTTTCCTATGAGGAAGGGCGGGATAAGAATCCCATTGCCATTTTCCCAAGGAATAAATTCAAGTTCTACCTTTCCCTGGAAGAAACCGGCATGGTGCCATTTCCTCCAATAGAGGAAAAAGACAAGCTGCCTGACGATGATCAAAGCACACTGATCGACGAAGTGCGTACAGAGTTGAATGAGAAGTTGATGGAACTTGGTAAGGCTCCTGTACGTGGTGATTACTGGCTCAACGGTCATGAGGTATCAGGTACCGGCTACTGGATGGCCACGTTCCACGATGGTCATTGTAAGTGTGGATACGACTATCATGATCGTAAAGCTAAGGTAAGGTACATCGGACGCCTTTAGGTTTAAAAGTTCTAAGATACAATCTTAGAACTTTTTTTGTGCCTGAAATTCAATGAAAATAAATAATCAATCTATTGAGATTGCAATCCTAAAATCATTTTAGCGCTGATAATATTTTGCAATTTGACATTACCATCTGTATCAATATAGGATATGGTTTTAGCGGTAATAGGCAATTCAGATAGCTTATCTATTTTCAGCACATTCATTTCAATCGCCCCGTTTAAGCCTTCAAGGGCGCGATCAACGGCTGATTGGATTTTATCCAAGAAAAACTTTGAGCTACTCAAAATGGCATATCCTTGTTGGTATTTTCCTTCTTTTTCAGCGCTTTTAATCAGCAGGAAAGGTAAAAAATCGGTTTTCCAGTTCTTTTTGCCAACCAAAGCCTTTTCAAATGCAGTTAAGGCCCATCCCATTACATTATAAGGATGCGCCATACATTTTTGCTTCTGTTCTTTTGTTAAGTTGCTGTGATCAATTTTGATTTTGAGGACATATTTTGGAGCATATTGAAGCTCGATCTTCTTAAAAACGGCTCTTGCAAATGCTTCCACATTGGGTTTTACAGGATTTTCTGTCATTTGCTTTCCTTTTCACAAAGGTTAAAAACAGTTCATCTGCAAAACATTATAAATTCTTCTTGCCGTATCGTCAAGGAGGCTTAATCTATTGCGAAAAAACTAGACAAAATCATTAAAGACTGATAATATATAATCATAGAGCAAATACTGAATTGAAGGAAAAAAGAGATGTCCGAGAACAACAATTCAAAAGTTATAGGGTCTAAAAAGAAGGTCCTTTGCAATGGCGGATTTATGGATGGATTATCTTTGGTAAATAAAGAACTGAGAAAACGTGGAAAAAAAGAAGCCATCGGTTTTGAAAAGGACTTAGAAGCAGCGAAACAAAATCATAATCGGATACGCTTTTTTGACAAGGATAATAAAACGGTTTGGCTACCGGATGATATTTATAAAAAAATTAATTTAGAATTTATTAAAATGGGTGCAATGGACATCGGTCGTCAGGAATATCCTAAAGTTTTAGCGTCGGGAAAATGCAGAAACATTGGCGAATGGCTAAAACAGAAAAAACAGCAAGTTCAAAAAATGTGTTCTAATTTTATTAAAGCTTTAAAAGGTAGATAAAATATTTGAACTGAAATTTGTAGTTTATAATATCAAAATATCAATTGGAATTTATCCATAAAATTGCAATTTATAAATGTGGTAAAAATATTTTTGCTAATACTAATTTTATGGAAGGGAAGAACATGTTAAACGTCATTAGTTATTGGTTGGTTGTTATTGGTGCCTTAAACTATGGTTTGATGGCTTTCGGTTATAATTTTTTAGAGAAACTGCCGGCAAATATCGGACAAATTGTATCTATTGCGATTGCGGTGGCAGCAATTCTTACTATTTTTGATAAAGTAAAAAAATAGAGCGATAAAACGGATTTTATTAATAAAAAAAGCTCGGCATAATGTCGAGCTTTTTTATTGGTTGTTTTTTATTCTTTCGTTTCCGTTATATTATCGCCTTTGTTGCCGACATAAACGACAACAATTTCAGCATCTTCATCACCGGTGCTCTCACCGTAATGCCATGTATCAATAACTTCAATAATCGGATCGCCGGCTTTCAGAACTAAAACTTCATCTTTTTCAGTATGAACCGTTAATTCACCTTTCGTCAGATAGCCGACATTTAAGATAGGATGCTGATGCAGAGGCAATTTTTCGCCCTTTGGAATTTGAATTCTGACAATAGTTACTTCCGGATCTTTTAATTCCATTTGTTTAATTGGCGTATTATTCCAAGAAGCCTGAGATTTTTGCAAAATTTCCGATGTTGCGGCAGATGCGTTAAAACTAAAACAAACAGCAATAAGTGCCATTAAATACTTATTCATATTGATTGCCTCCATAAAAAAATCTGTTTGATAAAGGTCATAATATGCGAAAGTTTAAAAATATGTCAAGAAAGATCTATTTTTTTGAACCAAAGAGTGCCAAGGCAGAGTTAATAAAAAAAGCAATCTTAAATGATTTGAAAAACTTGTCTTTTGATACTTTTCTTTATAAGATAACTGAGATAATAAGAAAAAGGAAAGCAGAACGTGCCTAAAAGTATAAAAATAGATTATGATAACAGTATTTTGTCGGTTAGCAATTCAGTGCTTAAACACTTTAATTGCCCACACCAATACAAATCGCTCGAAATTTTAGATAAGATTTTGAATGAAAATTATCAAAATGTTATTTTGATGATTATAGACGGCATGGGCGTTAATGTAGTTGAAAAACTATTGCCTGAAAACTCATTTTTACGGCAACATATCGTTACCAATATCAGTTCTGTATATCCACCCACAACTGCGGCTGCAACCATAGCCTATCATTCGGGATTACCTCCTATTGCATCCGGATGGTTGGGTTGGATGTGTTATTTTCCGCAGTACGATAAAATCATCGAAGTATTTCGCAATAAGGAATTTTATTCGGGAAAAGATGTTTTAGAAACACCTGTTTCTGAAGCGTTTATAAAATATGAGCCGATTTACTCAAAGATTACTAAAGCAAACCCGGATGTTGAATATCATCACATTTTTCCGGATTTTGAAGATGGCGGCTGTCATAGTTTTGCTGAAGAATGTGAACGTATCATTAAGGAAAGCCGTCAAAGTCATAAAAAGAAAATTTTTTCAGTTTATTGGACTGAACCTGATAGTTCTATTCATAGGCATGGTGTTGAATCAGAAAAAGCCAGAATCATTATGGCTGATATTAATGACAATTTGGAAAAATTATACGATCAAATAAAAGATACGGTTGTTATCATCTCTGCTGATCATGGAATTATAGATATTCAGAGGATTCCGTTAAATGATTATCCCGATTTGTGCAATACATTGCTTCGCCCACCGTCTTTAGAAAGTCGATTTGTTAATTTTTTCATTAAACCAGGGAAACAAGCTGTTTTTGAAAAACTTTTTCAGCACTATTTCGGTGAGGATTTTATTTTATACTCTAAAAAAGAATTTCTCGCATCCGGAATCTTGGGAACAGGAGATAAACATCCGCTTATCGATGAATTTTTAGGAGAATACCAAGCTTTGGCGACAGGAAAACGTTGTCTGGTTTATTCAACGGGAGAGCTTGCGCCTAAATTATTTAAGGCTGAACATGCCGGAATGACACCCGCAGAATTAACAGTCCCGCTAATCGTTTTGAAGAAAAAATAAAGAGTTAGATAAAGACCAAGAAAAACAAGTCAATTTAAGATTACATTGCCCATCTTTAGCTCTACGCTCAAAACTTTAATGCCAATGACGGTAAATTTCGGCAAGAATGGCGCCGGAAATGTTATGCCATACCGAAAAAATCGCTCCGGGCACGGTTGCCATTGCCAATGTTGGAAACGCTGTCCCGGCCAAACTTGTGGCTAATCCGGAGTTTTGCATGCCGATTTCTATTGAAAAAGCTTTAATCTTCGCCGGCTCCATTTTTAGCATTTTACCGAATGTAAAACCGCATAAATAACCCAAAAGATTATGTAACACGACAACGCTCAAAATCAAAAATCCGCAAGTATAAATTTTCTCGGCATTATGCGCAACGACCGTTGCTATAATCATACAAATGGCCACAACCGAAAACACAGGCAACAAATCTACCAGTTTTTGTGTCATCTTGGCAAAAAAGCGATTGATAATAAACCCGAGTATAATAGGAATTAAAATCACGTTGACTATTGCCAGAAGCAGACTTGTCATGTTCACATCAACAGTTGTATGAAGAAAAAAGTATGTGATGAGTGGCGTCAGTATCGGCGCGAGCAGGGTGTTGACACTGGTTATTGATACCGAGAGAGCAAGGTCGCCTTTTGCAAAATAAGTAATAACATTGCTAGCCGTTCCGCCCGGACAAGTTCCAACCAAAATCACACCGGCCGTTAAAGCGGCATCAAGTCCGAATAAACGACTCAATCCAAAAGCTAAAAGCGGCATAATTGTATATTGAGCGAAAACACCGCAAAGTATATCTTTTGGGTGTTTAAATACCAAAACAAAACTTTCAGGCTTTAAGGTCAAGCCCATACCGAACATAACCACCATCAAAAGATAGTTTATCCATGAGGTCGAAATCCATAAGGCACTTTGTGGCGCAAAAAGGGATAATAAAGCAATAATTAGTACAATCACTGCCATATATTTAATAAAAAAGTCCTTGATTGTTTTCATTTCTGTTCTCTCTTTTAGCTTTTTTTACAATATATATGCCAAACCTTAAATTTGAGTTTAGAAGAACATGGGAACAAAAAGCTTGAAATTTAGTAGGGGGTAAGCGTGTGTTTTTTAGATAATAAGCATAAAAAAAACCGCCCCGAAAGGCGGAAGAAAATATAGAATAGATTGAATTAATCCTTCTTTTCTTTTTCTACCACATAGTAGGCTGACCTACAGTGGTAGTCTGTTGCCTTTGCTTCAGCAGCTGCAACAGCGTCTTCAAGGTTGCCGAGCGGAGCATCCCACTCGCCTTCATCAAACGAATTGATAAGGGCCACCTCGACGAAGCCCTTTTTGTTTTCACCTTCACCCTCCGTGAAAACACGGATGACTTGGAATATCTCATGCTGAAAGTCCCGATGGTGATGATAGGACTTTATAATGAAATATCCAGGGTGAACTGGTATGAGGGCATGGTCATCACATGACAACTGTCCGCGTCGGCGGATATAGACAGCCGTAGCCTTTGCTCCATCGGACTTTGCGATAATTACCGCATTTCCAGTGTTACACATACCGCCACCGCTCTCCCACATAGAAACGAGCCCACGCTTTGTGAGGTTAGCGTTCATGATCATGCTCTTGTTGCTGTTTGTTTTTGTTGTCATACCTATTGGGGTTTTAACAACAAGAGAAATTTCAGACATCATAACATCATATACTTATTTTATACTTCGGAAATAAATTTTGTTTGGGTTTTAAAAAGCCTTATATCTATCGACACAAGGGGGACAATCCAGCAACACGTCCAACGATAAAATCGCCGCAAGGTTAATTCCTCACTCTGCATATTCCATGCTCTCAAACAAATATCTATTCTTCCATATACTTTCCGTACATAGCTATTCAATCTTAAAAATCTCAGGCCTCATTCGTATAGTAGCATAAAATTACACGAATGAGATGAAACATATACCGCCAAAACTTAAAACGTCTTGTATGCTCGCGGGGCTATAATCCTTGTTTTATTGGAAAACTTTGAGATGCCATCCTCAAAGCAAAAAATAAAAAACAAGACATAGCCCGCAAACGCGGTAAGAGATTACAAAATAATATCTCTTTAATATGTCTACATCTATTAATATACCATATTTTAAAGGTCAAAACAAGGAAATTTGATTCAAAACTAATTATCTGATTGATTTTTAAGAAAACTTGATGAAATTAGTTCGAAGATTATCCGGTGTAAGGTATATTTTGTGAAAATATGGCAG
>CAMOQT010000021.1 GCA_946623145.1 uncultured Azospirillum sp. | reverse complement strand
TAACAAAACCCTCCACAAGGGAGGGCTCTGTTATAATGGCGGAGAGAGAGGGATTATTCCGTTTCACTCCATTCTACTCGCTCATTCGCTTTCGCTCACCGGCGTGCTTTCGCCCACCTTTCGCTCGGGCGCCGAACCCTCTTTTCTCGGGTTCAAATCCCATTCTCCGCAATTCATTATAACAAAACCCTCCACAAGGGAGGGCTCTGTTATAATGGCGGAGAGAGAGGGATTCGAACCCTCGGTACGCTTTAGACGCACACACGATTTCCAATCGTGCGCCTTCGACCACTCGGCCATCTCTCCAAACTGTCCTATACATAAAACAAAAAATTATTTTTGCAAGAACTTTTTAATGGCGTACCCGGCGGGGATCGAACCCACAACCTTTGGCGTCGGAGGCCAACACTCTATCCAATTGAGCTACGGGTACCTAATTGCAGCCATATCTATGACACATTTTTTCACAATTTACCAGAGAAATTTTGTTTTTTCAGAAAGTATTTCTAAATAATTCAATATTGCCTTGACTTTTACGATTTTTTTTATATATTGCGTAAACTTAAAAATATTATATCACAAATTATTGCGCTATGAATAGACTTCAACAAATTATTTTACGCTTGTTTCCTCAACCAACTTCTTTGTGGTTGGAAAAACGATTAAACAATGAAGGTTTACTTCATAATTTTCAAGAACAAGATGTGAAAAGCATTTTACAAAAAGCCAATTTTTCAAAAAGTGATTTGCAACTGCTTTGGACTGATGTTCGTCATTCTTGCTCTCATTGTCGTTTTAATTCTACAACAGATAACGGTACAAACTACAATCAAGAAATATACAAACGTTATCAAAATTTGATGGATTTAATCGAAAACTTCAGTAAAAATTAAAACATGTAGAGAAAAAAGGCAATTTATAAAAAGTTGCCTTTTTTTTATCTCGCTAAAAATTATTTTTAACACCCTTATTGAATAAAAATTTGCATTTTATATTTTATTTGTACTAATATATATAAAAAAACAGACACAAATATAAAGATGAAAACAATCGATACTTTAACAAATATGTCCATACAAATAACGACGGAAAAAGATACGCTACATATTTCCGTAAATGGTGATATTGTCAATTTTGATACACAAACAACCCTCAAAAAAATACAAAAAAGTATTACCAAACAGATAAAAAAAATCATTTTCATAAACAATAATCTTCAAAAATGGGATTCTTCTTTATTACTTCTGGCTTTTGAAACAATTTGCCTGGCAAAAGATAAAAAAATTTCATATTCCATAGATTCTATGCCGAAAAATCTGCAAGAACTCATTACATTAGCCTTTGCCGTCAATCGAAAACCCAGTCACAAAACCTCAGATCAAAAAGATTTTTTAGAAGAAGTCGGTTTCAAAACGCTAAGTATCACATCAAAAATTAAAACTGTCTGCAAATATATCGGCGAAATTTTAAGTTCTATCGGACGTTGGTTGACTGCAAACTCCGTTATGCGCAAAATAGATTTTTTATCTGCTCTCGACGATTGTGGTCCTAAAGCCATCGGCATAGTCTCTCTCATCAGTTTCCTTGTCGGTTTAATTCTGGCCTTTGTCGGGGCTGTCCAACTGCAGATGTTCGGAGCTCAAATCTATGTTGCCAGTTTAGTCACTATCGGTATGTGCCGCATTATGGGGGCTATCATGGTAGGTATCATCATTGCCGGTCGTACAGGATCTGCATATGCCGCAACTATCGGCACCATGCAAGTTAATGAAGAACTTGACGCCTTACAAACGATGGGCTTATCTCGAATAGATTTCTTAGTTTTGCCCAGACTGCTCTCTTTATTGATAGCTATGCCTATTTTAACTATATTGGCTGATTTTATGGGAATGATCGGTGGCGCATTTGTCGGTGTCTTTATGATGAATCTTCCTTATCAAGAATACTGGAAATATGCCTTGGATGCCTTCAGCTTAAAGAATTTTTTGGTTGGAATATTTCATGGTTTTTGCTTTGGCTTTATTATCGCCCTATGCGGTTGCTACTGTGGTTTAACTTGCGGGCGAAATGCAGATAGCGTCGGTGTTGCAACGACACGTTCGGTTGTTAATGCAATTGTATGGATGATTGTTGTTACGGGAATCATCACCGTAATTTGTCAGGAGTTAGGCATATGACGAAAGAAGCAATAATCCGAGTCAACGATCTAACTATAGGATATGGAGATTATGTCTTACTGCATGACGCTAACTTTCAAGTAAATAAAGGTGATATTTTTATTATCATGGGAGGAAGCGGTTGCGGTAAAAGTAGTATGCTACGAGTGCTCACCGGATTACTTCCACCTAAAAAAGGTAATGTAATTATAAATGGGACGGACATTACTCAAGCCTCTCCCGCAGAATTACAAAAAATCAGAGAACAATCCGGAATCTTATACCAAAGTGGCGCCTTATTCAGTTCAATGACATTAGCTGAAAATATTATGCTTCCACTGCAACAATACTCAGATTATTCTCCATCAACAATCAAAGAATTAGCTCATTTAAAACTTGCACTTGTTGGATTAAACGGATTTGACGACTTTTATCCATCAGAAATCAGCGGCGGAATGAAAAAACGTGCCGGTTTGGCACGCGCTTTGGCTTTAGATCCTGATATTGTCTATTTTGATGAACCATCAGCTGGTTTAGATCCTATCAGTTCCCGCAACTTAGATGATCTGATTATTGAATTAAATCGTAGTCTAGGAACAACAATTGTCGTTGTTACACACGAATTAGCGTCGCTTTTTGCAATCGGAACCAACTCCATTTTTCTTGATGCCAATACTAAAACTATTCTGGCACAAGGAAATCCGAAAGAATTATTAAAAAATCCACCCAATAAAGAAGTGTATCAATTTTTAACCCGTGGAGAAACAAAATAAAATGCAACAGACTAAAACATACAAAAAAGTAGGATTATTCGTTATTATAGGCATCGCTTGCTTATTCGGAATAATATTTAATTATGTCAGCAAAAAATTTATGACCGATGATAAAAATCTGGTTGTCATGTATTTTGATGAATCAATTCAAGGTTTAAGCGTCGGATCTTCTGTTTCACTCCAAGGTGTTGAAATTGGCCAGGTCAGCAAAATCAAGCTAATTGCCGACCTTAAAGAAGGAACATTTAAAACCCCTGTTTATGTTTTATTTGATAAAAGAAAATTATCATTAAAACAAGACGAAAAATTTGAAAAGCGCCATGTTTTAGATAATTTGATAGAAAAAGGATTACGCGCACAGCTTGCAAGCGCAAGTCTTTTAACAGGACAATTAATGATTGAATTAATTATGGAGCCGGAAACCACGCCTGTTTTACATGGAAACGGGAAATATCGTGAAATACCGACAGTTTTATCTCCGTTTGCTCAACTGTCACAAGATCTGAAAGAAATTCCTATGCATGATAGCTTGATCAGATTGGGCGATATTTTAGTTGACTTAGATAAAAATCTACCAAAAATATTAGAAAACATCACTCAAGTGACTTCTAAATTAGATAAAATGCTTGATAATAAATCAGGAGCGCTGTCTCAAACTCTAAACAATGCCAATACAACAATGGAAGAAATCTCCAAAGCCAGCCGTTCTATAAAAAATCTGACAGATTATCTTGAGCGTCACCCTGAAGCATTAATAAGAGGTAAGGAGAAATAAGATGAAAAAAGTATTATCCTTTTTGTTGATATTCTTAGGAGCATGCAGCTGGCGTTCTCCCAACTCTGACTTTTATATGATGAACTCTGCAGACTTATCTCCGATTTCTCAAAAGGTAATGAATGTTAATGTCGCCAAAATCAAAGTGCCTGACATTTTAGACCGCTCACAACTAGTGGTTTATGAACCCAAAAACAATCAGGTTAAAATTTTGGAATTCAATCGTTGGGGTGAAAATTTTGCTGATGTAGTGCAATCCACTATTGTTAATGACTTAATTGCCTACCTCCCGAAATCTTATGTCAAAAGAACATATTTTGACTCTCAACAAACCCCTTATAACATTAATATTGAAGTCAACAATATGCAGGCCTTCAGAGGTGAAAAAGTTATCTTTTCGGCTTGGTGGAACATTTCTAACGCAGCAGGAAAGATATTAGTTCGCCAACAAAGTAATTACGAAACTAAAGTTGATGGAAAATCAATAGATGACTTAGTCAAAGCGCAGACTCAAACTGTTCATTTGCTCTCTAAAGCTATTGCGGAACAGTTAATTAACTTATAATTCAAAAAAAAGCTATTTTCTCTTGACTTCTAGTGAATTTACGTATATTAAAACACAAAAATGTGTTATTTTACAAAATAAGGATACTTAAAATGTCTAAAAAATGTGATATTTCAGGCACCGGCGCTATGAGCGGCAACAACGTTAGCCACGCTCACAATAAAACACGTCGTCGCTTTTTGCCTAATTTGCAAGTTGTTTCTTTGTTAAGTGAATCTCTTAACAAAACTTTCAAATTAAAAGTTTGTTCTAAAACATTGCGTTCTATTGAACACAATGGCGGTTTAGATGCTTATTTAGAAAAGACATCTAACAATAAATTAACGCTTGAAGCTCAAAAAATTAAAAAAGCTATCTTAAAAAACAAAAAAGCTTAATTTAATAGTCTAAAAACAGACATAGTTAAAAACACTCCTTTAAGGAGTGTTTTTTTGTGTATAAAGCTGTTGATAGAACTGTTTATATCTCTGTGAATAAGATTAATAAGATTGTCTTTTCGACCCAGCTCAGGTATAAAAAGCCAAATGAAATCTAAATAAAAGAGTCGCCACTTATGGAAAAAATTGATACAACCCAGCTTCCGCAAAATGTTGAAGCAGAACAAGCTCTCATCGGTGCTTTATTGGCAAATAATAAAGCTTATGAAAAAGTTTCGGAATTTTTAAAACCGCAACATTTTGCCGACAAAATTCACGTAAAGATTTTTGATGTTATGAGCAAACTGATTGCGCGTGGTCATGTTGCTGATGTTATCACTCTAAAAAATTATTTTGAACAAGAAGGTACTCTTCAGGATGTTGGCGGATTCCAATATCTTGTCAAACTCGCCGACTCGTCCTCTCCTTTAACAAACGTTGAATATTATGCCCAATTTATTTATGACAAATTTTTGCGCCGCGAACTCATTAATACCGGTTATGAAATTGTCAATGATGCTATCAAAGAAGATATCGATAATGACGCCACCACACAAATAGAAAACGCAGAGCGAAAACTATTTGATTTATCTAATCAGGGAGAAACACAAGGTGGATTTGTTGATTTTGCAGATGCCCTGACATCTTCTCTCGGATATATTGAAGCTGCTTATCAAAAAGAAGGTAAAATTTCAGGATTACCGACCGCTCTTGATGCCTTAGATAACAAAATCGGCGGTCTAAACAATTCTGACTTAATCATCATTGCCGGACGTCCGGCAATGGGTAAAACTGCTCTTGCAACAAATATTGCCTATAACGTTGCGGATTATATGAGTCATACAAAAAGCATAGATGCAAAAGATAAAGGCGTCGCTTTTTTCTCTCTTGAAATGTCTGCCGATCAATTAGCCAGCCGTATCTTATCTACCGTTACTCAAACCAATGGTCACAAAATGCGTACCGGTGCACTTGATAACGCTGAATTTACACGTATCGCAGCTGCTGTCCGAGAATTAGAAAAAATCCCTCTCTATATTGATGACACGCCAGGATTAAACATTAATTCTATCCGCACCCGTGCCCGTCGTCTTAAACGAAACAAAGGACTGGGATTAATCGTTATCGACTATATTCAATTGATTTCTGGAACTAACAGTAAAAAAAGTGAAGGTAATCGCGTTCAAGAATTATCAGAAATCTCTCGTGGCCTGAAAATTTTAGCCAAAGAACTTAATGTTCCTGTTATTGCTCTATCCCAATTAAATCGTGGTGTTGAACAACGTGATGATAAACGCCCTATTATGTCTGACTTGCGCGAATCCGGTTCTATCGAGCAAGATGCGGATATTGTTATGTTTGTTTATCGTGAAAATTACTATATTCAAAACGAACAACCAAAACAAAAGGCAGCCGAAACACCGGAACATCTGCAAATACGTATGGAAGAATGGCAAAAACGTTGCCGAGAAACTGCCAATATTGCTGAAGTTATTATCGGTAAACAACGTCATGGCCCGACAGGAACTGTCCAGCTCTTCTGGAATAGTGATTTTGCACAATTTGGAAATTTAGCAAAAGATGAGTATTTACCTGACCAAATTGGTTAATTTCATCATTAAATATACTATGATGATTATCAGCTTCTGTGCATTAAGCCTTTTTTCGGGATTAATGTTGCTGTCATCTCTTATTTGTAACTTATGGGATAAAATCAAACATGGTAAAAAAACTATCTGATTATACCTCTGAAGAATGGGAATCTATCTGCAATCAATGTGGCAAATGTTGTCTGATTAAATTACAAGACGAAGACACTGATGATATTTATTATACCGATGTTGTCTGCCAATATATGGACCCACAAACATGTCAATGCACACGTTATCAAGAGCGTTGCCAACTTGTTCCAACCTGTCTGAAATTAACACCTGAAAATGTTGATAAAATTGAATGGATGCCGCCATCTTGTGCTTATCGTGCTTTAATTGAAGGCAAACCACGTCCTAAACGTAAACCCGTCAGCGGACGTTGTATTTCTGAATTAAATATCAAAGAAGAAGATTTAGAAGATCATATTATTGATTGGGAAGATTTATAATTCATAATGATAGCTTGTTGTCATTTCAAAATGCTCCTCAGATTGACAACAAGCACAACCGATTTCATCAGAAGTTTCAATTTCTCCAGACAAAACAGCTTTTTGCATCTTTTTTAAGCGTTCCTTTTGTCCCTCGCAACAAGGACAACTGGATCCGACCACCGGAGATTTCACCAATAAATCAGCTAACCAATCAAACATTTTTAAGTTCCTTAAATATTCCTTGATAATTATTAAGTATATTTATAAAAGACAAGAAAACAAGAACGATTCGAAAAAAATGACTGAATATACAATAATAGAAGAGTATGATCCGCAAAGTCGATTTGAAGATTTGAAAGACATCAAACCGGAATTTTGGAAACATAAAAAACTCGAAGAAATGACTAAAAAAGAGTGGGAATTACTCTGTGACGGTTGCGGCAAATGCTGTCTCAACAAACTGGAAATCAAAGGCAAAATAAAATTTACCAATACTTATTGCCGTTTTCTTGATTGCCAAAGTTGCCTTTGCCGTATTTATGAAAATCGTTTTGAAAAAGTTCCTGACTGTCGAGATATAGATTTGAATGCAGTCCGTGAAAAACCTCGTTGGTTGCCTAAAACCTGTGCTTATTGGCTACTAGATAACGGCTATGATTTACCAGATTGGCATCCATTAAAAACCGGGCTTGCCAGTAGCGTCCACTCGGTCGGACAGTCTTTAAAAGGGCGAAATTTAGTATGTGAAACGGGTATTGAAGATTATGAAAATTACATTGTTGACTGGCAAGATTTATAATATTCAGGAAGCTTTTGACTTTCCGATTAAAGTTATAAAATCACCACGAGCCAAAAGATTAACCTTAAGAATTGATAGTAAAGAACACATCCCTGTTCTTTCTATTCCACCTCGTTGTTCACAAAAACAAGCGGTTTCCTTTGTGCAAACGCATCAAGATTGGATTATGGAAAGTTTGAAAAAACTTCCTCAAACCCAACATTTCACATCCGGACAAACAATCACCTTGTTTGGAAAAGAAATTCTCATTCAACACGCTCCTGAAAAACGTTGGGGCGCAAGAATTGAAAAAGGAATTTTATATGTTTGCGGAGAAAGTGATTTCACTCACCGCCGTGTTAAAGACTTTATCAAAAAAGAAGCGCAAAAGAAATTTTTGACCTTATCTCAAAAGCAGGCAGAAAAAATTAATTGCCATATTAATGAGGTTGTCATTAAAGATACAAAATCACGTTGGGGAAGCTGTTCTTCATTAAATAATATCAATTATAATTGGCGTTTAGCCTTAGCCCCTAAAGAAGTAATAGATTATATTGTGGCACATGAAGTCAGTCATCTGGCTCATCAAAATCATTCTGCAGCTTTTTGGAAATGCGTCGCCACCCTTTGCCCAAATTATGAAATCGGACAAGAGTGGCTTAAACAACATGGTAAAGAACTATACGTATTTGAATAAATTTTATACCAGCATATTATTCAACAAATCACGACAATATCTTCTCAGTTCAGGATCTTCCATAAGAGATAATTTCAGATTTGCTTTTTCCAAATCTTTATTGGTACCACAATCAAAACGCATGGTATCACATAAAACACCCGTAATTTTCGTACCGCGTTGTGCCGCTAAAGAAAGAGCGTCTGTTAAATTAATTTCACCATTTGTTCCCTTTTGAACTTCAGGTAAAATATTCATAATCTCATTTGGAATAATATATGGTCCCATGCTGGCATAATTAGAAGGAACATTTTCCAATGCCGGTTTTTCAACCAAACCTTTTGCCAATACTTTACGTCCATCACGAACACAGCTTACCAATGCACCGTAACGAACCATTTCTTCCTTAGGAAATTCCATAACATTAATAACCATACCGCCTTCTTGCTGATAAACATCTAAAAGCTGTTTAAGAACGCCATCACCATGGATATTAACATAAACATCATCCGGCCACATCACGATAAAATCGCGATCACCTACTAATTCTTTAGCCATAAGAATAGCATGACCATTACCTTTAGGTTCATTTTGTGCGGCAAAAGAAAACTTCATTCCCTTAGGAATAATATCTTGAACGACTTTCAATAAATCTAATTTATTTTTCTGTTTTAAATGGTTTTCCAACCAAGGATATGGGGAAAAATAGCCTTCATACAAATGTTTACAAGATTGATCGCTATAGATAAAAATAATTTCTTTAACACCGATTTCTGCACAAGCATCTACTGCATACTGAATAATCGGACGACTGTGTAAGGTTAAAAAGCCTTTATGCAAAACTTTGGTTGATGGGAGATTTCTGGTTGACAAACCAGCAACAGGAAGAATACATACTTCTGGTTTTTTAAACATATTCTGTCTCCTAATAAAATAATTATAAGAATGAATTTAATATATCACAAAAAAACCGATTCTCAAGCTTATATTACAACGCTCACAATTTTATTTTTTAGAAATTGTCCCACTGACAACGCCTGAGGCAGAACTCTTCTTCAATAAATTAACCTCTAAATCATCCGTACCAATTTCACCGAGACTATCCGGTGTCGGTAATTTATTTTCACTTTCTTCAATTTCATCTATTCCACGAATAATCGTTTGAACTTTACCAGTAGCAGATGCTGTAATTGTTCCGATATTTTCTTCAAGCTTCTTCGCATTTTCTTCTGCTTCTAATTTATCCTGATACTTTTTCTCTTCTATATTTACCTTCTCATTAATATAGTTCAAATAGCGATCAATAGCATCTTTCAAAATTTCATGTTGTTTTTGAGCATTAACCAAAACCTCTGCACTATCCGTTACATATTTCTCCAACATCGGGATATCTTGTTCTACGGCAACACGCTTGAGATATAATCCAACATTTTTCACAACATCTTCATAAGCTTGGAAATATTCCTCTATTGTGGTCCATAATTGCAGATACATTGAATCATTTTGGAATGTATAATTTGTCACAATCTTCTTTAAGCGTTGCGCTTCTTCATCCCGCTTAGCAATTGTATCTTTCGATAAAGCATCTTTATCTTCTATATCTTTTTTTACCAGATTGTAATTATCAATTGCTATCTTTCTCATATCATCAATGTACAAATTCTGCATTTTAGAATGTATCTCGTCGAGTTCCGCTCTAACGGTCTTACACAATGTCGCCAATTTAGTAGGATATTCTTCTTTTATTTCTTTCTCCTCTAAAAGAACATTACCTTCTTCGAGCAAAGATGATAATTTTTCTAAGCGCTCATCCAAAGGTTCTGTTAATTTTTTGTTTTCATCATAAACAAACTTTTCTTTAAGCGGCTTATAATTATTATCCATAAAGTCCTTAAAAATAGCTTTCGTTTCGGAAAATGCGGTTTTCTGCATATCAAATTGCCGTTGAATATTTTGTTCATAAACTTCCTGTTGAGCTCGTTTTTCAGATTCTATCTTAGCTTGCTTTTCATCATAAACCTGCGTAATAGGAGAGGCATCAACATCCAACTCTGGATTAGACATCACACCTTTCAAAGAAAAAGTAAAAGGTTGAATATTTTCAGGATATGAAAGTTGGACTGCAAAAGCACTGTCTATATTCCAAGCAGATAAATTACCATTACCTTCAACACCTATCGTTGCAAAATCAGATTTAAAGTACGTTCTGTCGAGTTGCCACAAGCCATCCTTAAAAGTAATTTCTCCACTAAATTTATCAAATCTTGTATCTCCGTCCCGTAAATTATTTTGTAAAACAGTTTGTAAGCCTTTACTTTCTTGCCGTTCACTCAAATCACCGGAAATACTGACTAAATTAATTCCTTTTACAATAGGAGAATTGATATTGATATTAACAACACCGCTAAATTTATCAAAAAGCTCCCGCGGAGAAACTGCTGATGTATCTATTGTTGCATTAATTTCAGCAACACCGGATTTAATACCATAGATTTTTCCGCACCAATCCTTCTCTCGAATATTTTGGTTTGTAATACTAAATGTTCCCAGTAATTTAGGTTGATCCCCCAATGTATATTTCAAATTGGCTGTAATATCACCTTCATTGTACCTGGTTACAAGATTATTGATTTTAAGAGTATTGTTTTTATCTTCAATCTGTGCTTTAAAATTCTTAAATAATTTATCTTTTAAAAGTAATTCATCAATATCCAGATTAGCTACAAAATTGATATTTTGCATTTTAGCTCGCTCAAAAGGCAATTCTGCCAAATTAGGTTTATTTATGAAATCACTTTCTTGTGTTGTCATTTTATCAACTGCAAAGCGAGGTGTTTCATTTCCTTTAGAAACAAATCTCTCTGGTTCAAATCTATTAATTTTCAAATTAGTGGCAAAATAAGGAATCTGCCGAGTAGTATCCATACCAAATGCCCCTTGGAAAGTATTTGCTCCCATACTCAACTGCATATCTGACAACTTAAATTTATCCGGAGATCCGATAATCTGTCCTTTTAATCTTAACCCGCCTAATTTTTCATCTTTAGTCACATAATTGAAAGGAATACTGCGCAAAAATTCTGCAGCGTCGGAAGCCTGAAGATTAACTTCACCATTCAAAGAAATTTTACCTTTAGTTTCAATTCTACCATTATAAGAAGAAACAACATCTCCTGTCTTATTATCAGCTTTCAACCAAAATCTCTCATGATTCATAGATGCTATACCGACAGAATTAAATGGCTCAAAATATTTTATATTCCATTTAGGATGCTCTAAATTAAATCTTTGTATCCATGGAGCAAAATCTTCCGTGGAAAGATTATAATTAAGATTACTAAATTGCAAATCACCTCCAAAACCCGTAATTTCACCACTGGCATGAAGGTTAGATTTTAGAAATTCTCCAATCGTCAAATTTTGAAGATTTAAAATTCCTTGTTGTAAAACACCCTTTAATGTAACTTTATCAAAAGAAGTTTTTTCATAAATAACCAAACCTGATTTCAAATTAAAATTAACATCTACCGTATTAGCCCATTTCATAGACTTCCACAAACGAGCTAAAACATCCAACGGATTCTTGGAATCATTAAAGATTCGCGGCAAATAGTTATCTAAAATGATACTATCCGTAGACAAATCAATGGTATAAAAAGATGGTTTCCCTTTTTTTAATCCTAATTTTCCCGTCAAAATTGTATTATCTAGAGCTAAGGATAATGGTGAAATTTGAATATTCTTAACATCACCGGCAATATTAGCTTTGAGACTTGATCTTTGATAAGTAGAATTTGCAACAGTTTTTACTGGGACACCTAACCATTCCAAAAACTTCTTCAAATTTTCGGTTTGAATATCTACATCTGTATTATACGAAAGGATATCTTCAACAGAGAATATTTTGCCCCCCATTTTTATTATTGTATTTCCGGGGAATACACCGCCGATACTTTCCAATTGCCATACATCATTACGTAAATTTAATTTGATAGCGAAATCTTTAACTGCCTGACCATTATATTTTGCTTTTAAAGCCGTTAAATTAACATTCAAGTCAAACGGATACTCTGGGGCATATACTGAATTTTCATGCGTTTGAATTAAATAGAAGTGCCGTAATCCTCTGGCAAACGGTTCCAAATCAAAATCCGTCATATCAAATTTCACATTTATTTCTTTTGGCTCTTCATCATCTTCTTCGCCAATAATATAACTTTTACTCTTTAATGGAACAACAACACTACCGGCTCCGGCAGAATCTCCGTACTTTAATATCATATTAGCAAATTCTAATTGTGTCTTATTGATTTTAAGTTCGGTAGAAGCTTCAACCGAATTATCAAAATAAGAAGGCAAGGCGTTTCCAAAAGTAACAGAATCATAAAACTTTTTAAAATCTTTACTTTCAAAAACCAAATTACCATTCAATGCTTCATTATTAAGCAAAAATGTTCCATCAAATCGTAAATAACTTTCTGAAGCGGGTTGGCTTAAAACTAAATTTAAATTTGTGGCAAAACTATCCGACAAATTTCCAACAGAAATAGCAAAACCTCCCGGATTATTATCTTTTATATAACTTCCATCAACACGATATGGACCATTTAATGAATCAGCAATAATTTCCGCTTTAACCTTATCTAAAACCGTTTTACGATCACGATCTTCATCTATAAATATAAAAGTTGCATCATCTAATAAAACACTGTTTAGAGAAACATTAATATCTTTGATTTTAGCTTGGCTATTTGTTTTTGCACTATCTAACCAGTTAATTTCGTCTCCTTTTTTACGAATAACAACTTCAGGAGAAACCAAAGACATCATTTTAACATCAAAACTACCACCCAATAAAGCAGATAAAGATAAGTCAGCGACAACATTCTTTACCGTCATTAATGGATTCTTTAAATCCGGATTAACGACACTGTAAACTCTTACATTACTGGCCTCAAGCTTAGGACTCGGAAAAACAGTCATACTGACAGGACCGGTAAACACAACTTTTTTACCTGTAATTTCCATCAACTGTTCTGTCAGTTTTTCTTTGTGGCTATTCCAATCTATCATTGATACATAGAGTGAAATGCCCGCCAATACCAAGATGAAAACACCGACTATAGCCAATATAATTTTTTTCACAGCAGCTCTCCCGTCTTATCCTATCTGATAAAATTTTTGCTGAAAATTAATCAATACTGATATAGTATACAACATAAATCATTAAAAAAACTTTTAAATTGAAAGTATTGCAATGAATATTAACAATAAATTGTTTTCAACCGCCCTCGAAGCTTGTAATAAGGCATATGCGCCATATTCTGATTTTAAAGTAGGAGCTGCCATCTATGCGGATAACTTGCAAATATACAGCGGTTGTAACGTCGAAAACATATCTTTTCCTTGCGGCACATGTGCTGAGGCCGGAGCTATTGCCGCTATGATCAATGGTGGAGCAAAAAAAATAATAGAAATTTTAATTATTGCTGACAGTCACACGCTCATCAAGCCTTGTGGTGCATGTTTACAGCGAATTGCGGAATTTTCGACACCAGAAACACTTATCCACCTTGCTAATCTTAAAGGAATTCAAAAAACTTTATCGTTAAAACAATTACTACCGGAAAATTTTTCTGCTGAGGAATTAACAAAATGATAGAAGAAATAGCGGCATATATTCAAAGTAAAATACAAAATCTTCATCCTGATACGGGGCTTATTTTAGGATCCGGATTAGGAGATGTTGCTGACAGTATAAAAGACCAAATTGTTATCCCTTATGCAGAAATTCCAAATTTCCCTCGCAGTACCGTTGCCGGCCACAAAGGTATGATGGTTATCGGAAAAATTCACAATCATACAGTAGTTTGTTTACAAGGGCGATTCCATCTTTATGAAGGCCACAATCCTCAAGTAATCAATACCGCTATTGAAGTCTTAAAAGTATTAGGTATTAAGCAATTGATAGTTACTAATGCAGCCGGATCTCTCAATATAGATTTTGAACCAGGAAGCATTATGATGATTTCTGATCATATTAATTTCAGTAGCCGAAGTCCTCTGGTCGGACCAAATGAAGAACAATTCGGGCCACGCTTTCCTTCAATGTTAAAAGCATATTCACCAAGATTAAGAAATAAAATGCGACATATAGCGGCTTTATTAGATATTACACTGCATGAAGGTGTTTATGCTATGGTTTTGGGACCTAATTTTGAAACACCGGCAGAAATCAGAGCTTTTAAAATCTTAGGCGGAGATGCTGTTGGTATGTCCACCGTTCCGGAAGTTATTTGCGCAGCTCGTTGTAAAATAGAAGTTATAGGACTTTCCGTTATCACAAATTACGGCAGCGGAATGACTCTCGATTCTTTATCGCACGAAGAAACCCTGATACAAAGCCAAAAAGCCAGCGCAGATTTAACGCGATTAATACTGGAATTTTTAAAGGATTAAAAAAATGGACAATGTCACTGCCGCAAAACAGCTCATCGGCTTACTTGATTTAACATCCTTATCTGACAAAGATACAGAATACAGTATTGCTGACTTATGCCATCGTGCCCAAACGCCTTATGGTAACACAGCTGCTGTATGCATTCCTCGCCGATTTATTCCGACAGCTAAACAAGAACTTAAAGACACCGAAATTAAAATTGCAACTGTCGTCAATTTTCCGGAAGGGACAAACTCTACTTCAAAAACAACAGAAGAAATAGAAACTGCTCTAAAAAATGGTGCTGATGAAATAGATGCCGTATTTCCTTATAAAGCATTTCTAAAACAAGATTATAAAACCTGCGATGAATTTTTCAAAATTATCTCTAAATTATGTGCTGAAAAAACAACAAAAATCATTCTTGAAACCGGAAAATTAGAAACAGCATCAAACATAAAAAGAGCCTCTCTTATGGCTTTGGATTATGATGTTAATTTTCTTAAAACTTCTACAGGAAAAACTAAAATTTCAGCAACTTATGAAGCTGCAAATATTATGTTGGAAACATTAAAATCAAGCAAATATAAAACCGGTTTTAAAGCCAGCGGCGGAATAAAAACAACCATGGATGCTAAACAATACCTTATTCTTGCTGAGACAATTATGGGAAGCGGTTGGATATCTGCGGAAAAATTCCGTATCGGAGCCTCTTCACTGCTTGACGATTTAATTCAAACCATAAAACAAGGATTCTGAAGATGCTACCTCAAGAAATCATTCGTAAAAAACGCAACAAAGAAAAATTATCCGATCAGGATATTTCCGAATTCATCAAAGGTGTCACCGACGGAACCATTATGGATAGCCAAACCGCAGCAATGACAATGGCTGTTTTTCTTAACGGAATGACACCAGAAGAAACAACAGCCTTAACTTTGGCTATGCGAGATTCCGGGGATGTTTTGAGTTGGAAAGAGCTGGATAAACCTGTTGTTGATAAACATTCTTCAGGAGGTGTAGGAGATAAAATAAGTCTGATGTTAGCACCAATGTTAGCTGCATGTGGTGTTTATGTTCCGATGATATCGGGACGAGGTTTAGGACACACAGGAGGTACACTCGATAAATTCGATTCCATTCCAGGCTATAAAACCATGCCAGATAACAATTTATTTCGCAAAACCGTCAAAGAAGTCGGATGCGCAATTATCGGACAAACTGGAAACTTAGCTCCTGCTGATAAAAAAATTTATGCCATCAGAGATATCTGTGCAACAGTTGAATCTATAGACTTAATTACCGCTTCTATTCTTTCCAAAAAATTGGCTGCCGGATTGCAATATTTGGTCATGGATTTAAAATGCGGAAACGGTGCTTTCATGGCAAGCATTGATGATGCGCGAAATTTAGCAAAATCCATTGTTCGTGTTGCTAATTTGGCAGGAACCAAAACAACCGCTCTTTTAACAGATATGAATCAAGTCCTGGGTCATAATGTCGGTAATGCTTTAGAAATGAAAGAAGCTGTCGAATTTCTAAAAGGTGAAAATATTGATCCTCGTTTACATAAAATCACTATGGAATTATGTGCTGAATTATTAGTTAACAGTAAAATTACTGAAAATACATCTCAAGCATTACAAAAATTACAACAATGTCTCGATTCTGGAAAAGCGTTAGAATATTTTGCCCGTATGGTAACTGCGCTCGGCGGGCCAAAAGATTTTTGCGATAATTACGAAAAATATCTGGCCAAAGCTTCAATCATTCGCCCTGTTTATGCTAAACAAAAAGGATATATTGCTGCAATGCAAACACGCAACATCGGTCTAGCTCTGATTGAATTGAAAGGCGGACGAACACGCTCTGACCAAAAACTCGATTATGCAACAGGATTTAGTAATTTCTGCCATATCGGCGATAAAGTTGAAAAAGATAAACCATTATGTTTTGTTCATGCTCAAAATGAAGATGACTACCAACAAGCCGCTCAGAACATCTTAAAAAATATAACTATTTCAGAAAATATTCCATATCCTGCTAATGAAATTATAGAAAAAATCGGAGAATAAAATGAGCAGAGCTATTGTTTTAATGATGGATTCTTTTGGTATTGGAGGGGCTCCTGATGCTAAAGATTTTGACGATAATGGCGCAAATACTTTTGCCCATATTGCACAAAATTATCCTTCGCTGAAAATACCTAATTTACTGAGTTTAGATTTAGCAAAAGCAGCCAAACAAGCTTCAGGAGAAAATTTAAACTTTTTACCACAACCGACAGAACAATTTCCCTTTCCACACTCTTTCGGCAATATGAAAGAAATCAGTAAAGATAAAGATACTGTATCAGGACATTGGGAAATGGCATGTTTACCCAATTTAAAAGGTTGGGGACATTTTAAGCCGGATTATCCTTCTTTTCCCGACGAATTAATTCTTAAAATATGCCAAGAAGCAAAACTTACAGGTATTCTCGGAAATAAAGCCGCTTCTGGAACGGTAATCATTCAAGAACTCGGAGAAGAACATATTGCAACCGGAATGCCTATTTTTTATACTTCAGCAGATAGCAATATGCAAATTGCCGCCCATGAAAAATATTTTGGATTAGAAAATTTATATGCTCTATGCGAAATTGCCTATAAATATGTTCAACCTTATAACATTGGTCGCATCATTGCCCGCCCTTTTATCGGTGAAAAAAATGGCTCTTTTACCAGAACAAACAATCGTCATGATTATACGGCACAACCTTTTGGTAATACCCTTCTTGATGAAATAAAAGCCCAAGGTGGAAATGTATGGGCAATCGGAGCTATTAACGATATTTATGCTCATCGAGGCATCACAAAAGAAATTCATACAGCTGAGTTAAATCATTTGTGGGATGCAACTTTAGAAGCTGTTAAAATAGCACCTGATTTTAGCTTAATTTTCACCAATTTTGAAGATTTCGATATGCTTTATGGACATCGACGTAATGTTGAAGGTTATGCCAAAGCTCTTGAATATTTTGATAGTCGCTTACCGGAACTGTTCCCTCTGCTTAAAGGAGATGATCTGGTGTTTATCACCGCAGACCATGGAAATGATCCAACTTATAAAGGGACAGATCATACACGCGAACAAGTACCTGTTTTAATATTTGGTGATAAATCTCCTGAAAAACCTCTTGGCACAAGAGAGACTTATGCTGATTTAGGACAAAGCATTGCTTCTCATTTGAAAATAAAACCTTTAGCCTATGGAAAGAGTTTTCTATGAGTTATTTTGCGCCTAACATTCCGTTGGAAAAACATTGTTTTTTTGATAGACACGGTGGCGTTTCTAAAGGGATCTATGATAGTCTGAATATGAGTATACGTAGCCAAGATGATAGGGAAAATGTTTTACAAAACCTCAACATCGCCGCACAATACTACGCTAAAGACCTATCAAATT
>CAMOQT010000020.1 GCA_946623145.1 uncultured Azospirillum sp. | reverse complement strand
ATTATAATATAAAAAAATAAATTATACAATCTATTTTTAAGGAATTATTTTTTTAAGTCTAGGATAAAAGGCAAGGGTTATCTTTTGGAAGCCTTATCAGCAAAAGGATTCCCTGTTTTGCGAACAGTCATTCTCAGTGGAATTCCTCGTAAATCAAAAGTTTCCCGAAGGCTATGAATCAGATAACGCAAATAAGCGTCAGGAAGCCCTTCCGGGTTGCTCGAGAAAATATAAAATGATGGTGGTCGCGTCTTTGCTTGTGTAATATAACGCAGTTTAATACGACGTTTATTTTTACCGAGCGGTGGCGGTTGACGATCAATCATATCCCCAAACCACTGGTTTAACGGAGATGTCGGGATTCGTTTGTTCCAACGCTCGTAAACCTTAAAAACAGCGCTCATCAATTTATCCAAACCTTCTTTTTTGAGGGCAGAAATCGTTACCGTCGGAACACCTTCTGCCTGAGCTAAAGAAGTTTGCAGTTTATCATTGAGTTTCTGCAGAGCCTCCTGCCGATTGGCAATATCCCATTTATTAATGGCAATAACCAAGGCGCGTCCTTCTTCTAAAATTTGCCGCGCAATTGTTAAATCTTGCTTATCTAACACAGCGTCGGCATCTAATACCAAAATCACAACTTGAGCCATAAAAGCTGCATGTTTGGTGTTTGCTGCAGACATTTTTTCAACATCGCTTTCAACTCGAGAATGACGACGTAATCCTGCCGTATCAACTAAATTTATCTTATGTCCGCGCCATTCCCAGCCAACTGTGATGGCATCACGCGTTACACCGGCTTCCGGTCCCGTCAGCATACGCTCATCATTTAAAAGGGCATTCATCAATGTTGATTTTCCGACGTTAGGTCTGCCGACAATAGCCAATTGTAAAGGTTTAGCTTTAATTTTTTCATCTTTAATGGCATTGATTTCATCTTCGGTCATGCCGGTAAAATCAATATCATCCTCTTCTGAATCCTCTTCTTCTTTATGATCGAAAGGAAGCAAACGCTGATATAAATCACTCAAGCCTAAGCCATGCTCTGCCGAAAAAGGAACAGGCTCGCCCAAACCTAATTTATATGCTTCATAAATACTGTTTTCCTGTAAGGCACCTTCGCATTTATTTGCTAATAAGACTGTAGGCTTACCACTTTCACGAACCAGACCGGCAAAGTGTTCATCGTAAGGCTGAATACCGGCACGAGAATCAAACAAAAATAAACAAACATCAGATTCGTCAATGGCACGCTGAGTTTGCGACCACATCCGACTTTCTAAATTATCTTCATTTGAATATTCATAACCGGCAGTATCAATAA
The DNA here is from genome assembly GCA_946623145.1 of uncultured Azospirillum sp. Classification (GTDB taxonomy): domain Bacteria; phylum Pseudomonadota; class Alphaproteobacteria; order RF32; family CAG-239; genus Scatocola. The sequence continues at coordinate 17,232 of CAMOQT010000020.1, read as the reverse complement.
CCATTAAGTTAAGGTCAAAAAATTTGGCAAATCCCTCTTTCCTGTCTCTTGTGACACCGGGCATATCATGAACAATCGCTTCTTTTCTTCCAATAAGGCGATTAAACAAAGTGGACTTACCAACATTCGGACGACCGATAATTGCAACTTTAATAGTCATTCTTTTATCCGTTTATTTATAAGCGTAAATTTCCGCATCACTTGTGGTCATGACTAAAATTCCGTCCGCAACAATCGGAGAATTTTCAATCGGAGCTCCTAAGTCGATATAACTTAAAATTTTACCTGTATAAGGTGAAACGGCAAAAGCATAACCGGTTGATGTTGTAACCAATAACCGATTATCAGTTAACACAGGACCGGAAAGGAAGGCACCTGATTTGTCGTCATCTTCAGAACCGAGAGGAATTTTTGTGCTCCAAAGAATATTACCGGTTGCATTGTCTATAGCAACTAAATCACTGTTGTTAGCAACGACAAACAAGTAATTTCCGGAGACCCAAGGTTGATCATAAACTGTTAAATCTCTTTGCCAAATTCGTGTGCCTGTACGAATATCAATCGCTGTCAACAAATTGCTTTGACCGGCAGCAAAAACGACATTACCAGCAATGACTGGGTTAGCTTTAATGGTATTAATCGTCGCCAACGGAGTAGATTTTTTGTTGGAGTAAAGCCAATCTGCCCATAAAGGAGATCCTGTTGAGGCCTTAAATGCACGTAATTCTCCGTTTGAAAAAGCAGCAATGAGCAAATCTTGTTCTTCATCAAAAGCAGGACTGGCTCCGCCAACCATAGTTGTGGCTTCTGCTTCTGATGAATAGTGCCACAGTTCAGTTCCTTTAAGAGCATCTAAAGCGACTAATTCGTTAGCGATGGTTTGAATAAAAACAGTATTATCTGAAACAGTAGGAGCTATACGGATAGGGTTTTTAGCTTCATAATACCAAACCGGTTTTCCTTCACGCATATCTAAAGCGTAAACACCGCCAAATCCTGTTGTGGCATAAACTAATTCATTAGCAAAAGCTATTCCGCCACCTTTAAGAGCGACGGTCTTATCTGTTCTGTTAACAGGTTTTACTTTGCGTTCCCAGATTGTTTCGCCACTATCTAAGCGTTTTGCGCTGACTTTTCCCTCGGTATCAATTGTAAAAACAACTTTTTTAGCAATAACAGGGGTAGAAATTAAGAAGTCCCTCTTTGAAGATCCTTCACCGAAAGAGCTTTCCCAAAGACCTTTTAACTGATTGCCGGATTCTAAATGTCCGACTAAGTGAGAAGCATTACCACCACTTTGCGACCATTCATCATTACGATGAGGCTGTGGCAGAGAAATTTTAACATCATCTTTTGCAATATCAGGTTTTACAATGGTTTCGTTATCTAAAACCGAAATTCTCTCTCCTTCGACGACAGGTTTATCACTGCGAAACCAGCTACATCCGGTAGCCATAAGAAGAACGAGACAAACAGAAGGAAATTTATATAATTTCATTATTTTTTATCTCCGGAAGAAGTTAAAACAGAAAGCATATTTTGAGCGCGAGCGCGCAGGGTGTCATTGACATTTATAGCCCCGACAATATCTTGATAAATTTTAATAGCTTGTTGATTCTTTCCTTCACGCAATAAAACAGCGGCAATCAATTCATTTGCCTCTGGTTGCCATGAAGAATTATCGTTATCAAAGATAGGTTTTAACAACTGAGATAAATCATCTGAAGATAATACATCCGCTTTATAAGAAGCTAATTTCATTAAAGCAATGTTTTTTAATTTATCATTATGGGCTGATGAAATAAACTCTTCCAATTTTTTCAAAGCATCTTCCTGCTTATTTTGAGAAAACAGAATATTAATAGTTTCCATACGAGCTAAGTCAGAATAAATAGCATTTCCTTTTCTTGATAACTGCTCTAAAGCTTTAAGACTATCTTCAAAATTCCCTTGTTGTTGGAGAAGTTGAGTATAAGCAAAAGCATTTGACCATTGTTGGTTTTGTTTATCCCGCCAATGCTTTATCGTTTCAAAGCTGACAGCGATGGTTAAACAAATTGCGACAAAAGCAACAATTTGAACGCCATATTTTTTCCAAAAAGCCTTTAAATTATCATTTTGAACATCTTCGCTGACTTCTTTGAAAAAAACATCCGTAAAGTCAAGCTCATCAGGTGTAGGAACATTTTTCTTTTTCATTATTTTCTGCTTTCAAATAAAATAACACAATAAGAGTTATAGCGCAAAACCATAAGTTAGCAACTATTTTTTTATTATCTCGTTGACAACAAAATTTCTAACCCATCGTAAAGTTTCCGGAGAAAGACGTCTTCCGAAGACCAACGTTTTGTCGCCACCGATAATCGCCAAAAAGTACCGTTCTGCAACAGGGGAATAAGCAATATCTACAGCTTGAATATCTTCTTTTAAAACATCATATTTTTTTCTGGAAAACATAAAAGTTTTGTGGACAATGACAATCTTGTGAGGCTTGACAATTAATTTATCTTTTGTAAAGAGACGAATAATAAATAAACATGTCAAAACAAACAAAGAAATGTCAAGCAAGAGCATACTGACATGACGTAAGGCATCCGGCAGAAAAACTAAGAATAATAAGAAACAGAATATACAACCGAAAAGAGTTAAAATATTATACCAATCCCAATGGATATTACGATTCTTTATCACTTCTTTATCTGATTTATGGACCCAAGAGATGTCAGCCGGAATAGATTCTTTAATATCAAATTCATTTTTCAAAGAACCTTCCTGATAGAGTTGAATTAAAGATTTTCCAACATCTTTGGTCTCTCTGATAGCTATACCATTATCGGTTGTCATAACCTGTGGTAAATTAAGTGTGCGGGCATATTCTTCCCAGATTTTACGGATATTATGTCCTTTTGTAGAAATATATAGAGGAGCCGTTTTATCTAAATTATCACTATATAATTCTATAATATATTTATTTTTATTCAGAAAACCGAACTGGAAAAATTCTACTCTGAAACGAACCCCAATATATTTTTTGATGGATTCTTTAACCGTCGTTTTAGCACCGAAAGGGCTACGATAAATAATGGTTATTTTTTTACCATCAAAGAAAACTTTTTTATAACGAAAATAATGCAATAATAAAGAGCAAATAATCCATACACCGAGCAAAATCAAAATAAAATCAAAGAAAGTCAAATTGAACCAAAAAGGGGAAAAATTATCATTTTCTGGTCTTGCTCCATTTAACAATTCGTAACAGCCGAGCATAATCAAAAACAAAGCAGCAATTAATCCGGGAAAAAGTAATTTTAAAGAGATTCTGTCAGCACACTTAGTTGGCGTCTTTGAGAGATTAAGCATAAATTGATAACTAAAATGATCTGGGGCATTATAACTCATATTTTGTTTCCTTATTTTCAATAAAACTTATCAACAATATTAAAATAAACTATATAATATTCAAGCTATTTTAATAATATCTGTATATGCTGTACATATATCAATAAAATTAAAAGGTGCTTAAAATATGAATAGTCTAATAATTTTTACAGAAACAGGATACTTGCAAAGTATAATAGCTACATTAGTCTTTTTTGTAATTTGCGGAATATTTTTCTATATCAATCAATCAAAAACTAGCTATATTAAAGGCGCTGGATATCTTGTTATGGCGCTGATTATAGATTTTGTAACAGTATGGTTTGAATATAATATGGAACAAATGAGTTCCAATGTTTCTTTGAAAATTTTGATGAGCTTTTCTCTGTTAATGCGCTTATTGATTATGATATTGTTGGCAACAACAGCAACAAAAACAATGTTGGATCAATCCGAAAGCAATAAAATTGTAGGAATTGCTACTTTTATAGGATGTCTATGCATTATTTATTTTAATATCATTTCATCAAACGGAACGGCAATTAATGTCTTTCACAATTTATTTCCTGCAATAGGTTTCGCATATGTTGCGGCTGCCTTTTTCACCAAATGTTTCCGCCGGCATAATTCTGGAGCACTTTTAGGATGTATCATAACGGGTATAATAGCGGCGAGCCTCGCTATTCATGTTTCTAATGAAGGGAATTTTATTTCACAGCCATGGTATACAGGAATTATAGGTTATGTCGGTTTAGGAATGACATTGCTGTTATTAATCGTAGATACACAAGAAGATAACTTAGATAAATTGAATCAAAAATTGAATAAGTATGATATTAGAATTAAAGAAATGGTAAAACTTTCTCCTTTCCCGATTGTTATTGCACGTTTGAGTGACGATTCTATTTTGTCGGCAAATGATAATTTTTTAAAGTTATTTGGATTGAAAAGTAAAGATATTCATAATTATCGATTCCGCGACTTTTTTGTTGATGCAGATAATCGTCGTTTGTTAAATGCTCATTTGGAGCGTGAACAAGTTATTCAAGATTTTGAAATCTTAGTAAAAGCACCGGAAAGCACGACACCTTTTTGGTTGTCGACATCAGCCAATATCATTGATTATGATTATAACCCGGCTTTATATGCGGCATTCCAAGATATAACGGATAGAAAAAAACGAGAAGATTTACTCCAAAATCAGGCGACAAGGGATCCATTGACTTCTTTATATAATCGTCGTTTCTTTGAAGAGGAAGTCAATCGCCGCATTGCGCAACATCCGGAAGATGAATTCAGCGTTTTCATGATTGATGCGGACCATTTTAAAAATGTCAATGATACATATGGTCATAAAATCGGAGATAAGGTTTTGATTGCATTAGCTCAAACCGCTGAAAAAGCTTTGCGGGAGAATGATATTGTCGCTCGTTATGGTGGAGAAGAATTTGTTGTTTATTTGAATAAAAGTAATGCGCAAGAAGCAAAATTAGTTGCAGATCGTCTTCGCGAAGCGATATCTAAAATAGTTGTTTATTCAGACGCAAATGAAGAGATCAAATTTACGGTAAGTATCGGTATCGCGTCATCACAAGAAACACAAGACTTAAATAAATTGATCAAAATGTCTGATGATGCCCTTTATAAGGCTAAGGAGGGAGGACGTAATCGTTGCGAGATTTATCAAGGCGATAAAATGCCGGAACAGCCTGAGGCAGAAAAAGCCGAGAAGGTCGAAGAAAATATACACCCAGCATTTTCTAAAAGTAATAATATAGAAATTTCTCTTTTGGGAGGTATTTTACCAAGACCGGAGGATATCCATAAATGAGAATTTGCCAATTATCTGAAAATTGTGGCGGGTGTGTTTTAAGAAATTTAAATGATGAGCAATATAAGGCGTACAAAGAAAGTACCGTCCGCAAAATTCTCAGCCATATTGAGCAAAAAGAAATCATTTTTGGAGAATCAATTTATATTCCGGAAGGAACGCGACGTCGTGCATCGCTGGCTTTTGATTATAGCAAAAAACACCTGAAAATGGGATTTAATGCCTCGCAGAGCCACGAAATTATAGATTGTTCAGAATGTGCGTTGTTGACAGATAAGCTCAACAACAATCTTAAAAATGTCAGAATTCTTATAGAAAGCCTCTGTGCGGAAGTTTTTTCTGTAAAAAAAGGAAAAAAATTTATTTCTCAATATATCAATGAAGGCGAAATTGCATGTTGCGAAGCAGATAACGGAATTGATATATTGATAAGCGTTCCGTTTGAGCCGGAATTAAATCATCGCATGATAATTTGTGAACAAATCAATCAATGTCCCGATATTATTCGTGTTTCCTGGCAAAAATCAAAAACAGCAAATGTCGAGACAATCATCGAAAAATCACGCCCGTTAATTAAAAATAGCGGCATTGATGTTTATATCCCGTCTGGAACATTCTTACAAGCTGCTCAAGCCGGAGAGCAGGCGCTGATAAACTGTGTTCGTAAGTACATCGGCGATAGAAAAGGAAAAATCGCAGATTTATTCTGCGGTGTCGGAACTTTTACATATCCTTTAGCTCAGATAAAAGGTAACCAGATTTTGGCGGTGGATTTGTCAGCTGCCCTTCTGGAAGGTTTTCGGCACTCTGTTAATAAAAATCAATTAATGAACATACAAATAGAAGCAAAAAATTTATTTAAATATCCTCTGGATACAGAAGAATTATCAAAACTGGATATTGTTGTGTTTGACCCGCCGCGTGCCGGAGCTGCCGCCCAAACGGCACAATTAGCAAAGTCAAAAGTTCCTGTTGTCGTTGCGGTATCGTGTAACCCGTACACATTTGTTAATGATGCAAACACATTAATATCCGGTGGATATATTCTAAAAGAAGTAACAATGATTGATCAGTTCGTTTATTCTAAACATACAGAACTGGTTGCCTTGTTTGAAAAGGAATAAAATAATGAAACGATTGGTTATCTTATTAACAATAATACTGAGTGGCTGTGAAGGGGGATGGTTTAGTCGAAATATGCAAAGCGATGTTTGTCCTCAAGTGCAAATTTTACGAGATCAATCTTATTTGTCTCAGTACGTCAATTACAAAGAAACTTTTCAAATCAGTATTAATGGCTATGAAGGTTATTGCTATTATGATGAAAAATTAGGGCGCCATCGTGCTGTTATACATCCGATTTTCAAAATTAAACGCTTAACGCCGAGTGACGAAACTGATGTTCGATTCAGTTATTATACGGAAACAGTAAAAGGTCCGCCGGAGTATTTAGGAAAGAAAACATATTTTGCTAACGCCCATATTAAAGAAGGCGAATTAGAAACGTATTATAAAGCTTCTGCCGCAAAAGTATTTATCCCGTCACAAGCCGGGTATGATTATGATATTAATTTAGGGCTTTGGTTGTCCCCTGAAGAAGCAAACTATAATCATAGAACTTTTGATATTAATTATCGTTACATAAAAGAGTAGTAGGGAGGAAAATATGAGTTTGGAGAATAATAAGAATTTGCGTTTAATGGCAAATGCAATCCGTTTTTTAAGCGCTGACGCTATTGAAAAATCAAAATCGGGACATCCGGGAATGCCTTTGGGAATGGCTGACGTCGCAACGGTCTTATTCTCTAAATTTATAAAAATAAATCCGAGTGCTCCAAAATGGTTTGATCGCGACAGATTCGTTTTATCGGCAGGTCATGGCTCAATGCTGATGTACTCATTGCTTTATCTGTTAGGATATAAAGATATAGATATTGAAGATATCAAAAATTTCCGTCAGTTAGGTGCTAAAACAGCTGGACATCCTGAATACGGACATCTTGCCGGAATTGATATGACAACAGGTCCGCTGGGGCAAGGAATTTCTTCTGCTGTTGGTATGGCGTTGGCTGAAAGAATGTTAAATGCTAAGTTCGGCGATAAACTGTGCAATCACTATACTTACGTTATCAATGGCGACGGCTGTTTGATGGAAGGCATTTCTGAAGAAGCAATTTCTTTAGCCGGACATTTGCGCCTAAATAAATTGATTGTCTTGTGGGATAATAACAATATTACGATTGATGGGACGGTTGATAAAGCCAATTCAACAGATCAAATAAAGCGTTTTCAGGCTGTCGGTTGGAATACGATAGAAATTGACGGGCATAATTTTGAAGAGATTGAAAAGGCTATTTTGAAAGCGCAAAAATCTGATAAGCCGACTTTAATTGCTTGTAAAACAACAATCGGTTTTGGCGCACCGACAAAATGCGGTACATCGAAGTGTCATGGTTCTCCATTGGGAGCAGAAGAAATTGAAGCAATGCGCAAAAACTTAGGCTGGACTTCCGCACCGTTTGAAATCCCGGCAGATGTTTTATCCGCATGGCGGACAGCAGGCAAACGTAATGAACAAGCTTATGAAAAGTGGTCAAAAGAAGCCAAAGCTGCTGGCAAAGAATTTGATGATATTATCAATAATCGTCTCCCGAAAAATTGGGATAAAGAATTGTTGGCTTTAGAGGAAAAATGTATCGCTGAAAAAACAAAAGTTGCCACACGTAAAGCCTCGCAAATGTGCTTAGAAAAAATCGTTCCAGCGATTCCGCAAATTGTCGGCGGTTCTGCCGACTTAGCCGCTTCTAATTTGACTTTTGTTGAAGGCTTAAAGACCATAACCAAAGATGATTATCACGGTAACAATGTGATGTATGGCATTCGCGAACACGCGATGGGGGCAATGATGAACGGTATGGCCCTCCATGGGGGAGTTTTGCCTTATGGCGGAACTTTCTTTGTCTTTTCTGATTATCTGCGTCCGGCACAACGTTTGGCGGCCTTAATGGGCTTACGCGTGATTTATGTTTTAACCCACGATTCAATCGGCGTCGGCGAAGATGGACCGACACATCAGCCGATTGAACATTTAGCATCATATCGAGCCATGCCGAATATCAATGTTTTCCGCCCGTGCGATGTGGTTGAAACTGCCGAAGCTTGGCGTTTGGCTATTGAAAACGAGCATACACCGAGCATTTTAGCTTTAAGTCGCCAAGGGTTGCCAATGTTACGAACAAGTGCCAAAGAAAATTTAACCGCAAAAGGCGGATACATCATCAGCCCATGTAAAGGTAAACGTCAGGCAACTTTAATTGCCACAGGTTCAGAGGTGTCATTAGCGGTTGAAGCGCAAGCAACATTAAAAGAAGAAGGAATTAATGTTGCGGTTGTTTCTATGCCGTGTACAGAGCTGTTTGATGCCCAACCGATTTCTTACCAGGAAGAAGTCTTAGGCTCATCACCGCGTATTGCCATTGAGGCGGCATCTAAATTCGGCTGGGAAAAATATGTCGGCTTAAATGGCGATATTATCGGCATGGATGGATTTGGAGCTTCCGGCCCGGCAGAAGAGTTGTATAAATACTTCGGAATTACGAAAGAGGAAATTATAGATTCCGTAAAAAACTGTTTAGGAAAATAGTATTCCCATTATCATAAACGGGGGATTAAAATCAAACCTTCTTTGTGTTAACGGCTTGTTTTTTGAATCACTATATTGTTATCTGAAACACTATTACACAAATAGTTGTAAAAGTTTCCAATATCGTTGACTCAAAAAAAAATCTGAGTATTCTAAAGCAAATTTTAATAATGCGGAAGGAGGGTAAAATGAGTCAGAATTTACATAAAACCAAACCCAATCCGCGTATGAAAGCTAAGCAAAAAAAATACATGAAGGCGAAATGTTCGCCACGTCGTTGTACTTATCCTCAACAACAAATTTTAGGCGTCGGACCTAAAATGATTAATTCGATTCTCATCGGTTTGAATGAGGATGATATTGCTCATGTCCGCAAAATTATTGATGGCTTAGATGAATATGAAATAGCCAATATTTTAGAGAGCTTAGATACAGGACATCGTCAAAAATTATTGGATATGATTGGTAAACATCTTAATCCTGATGTTTTGCCGGAATTAAATGATGTCGTCCAAGAGCAAGTTATCGATAGCTTAGATGAAGAACAAATAGTTCACATTGTTAACGAATTGGACTCTGATGATGCTGTTGAACTTTTGGAACATATGGATGAAGATGAGCAAAAAGAGGTTATCGCTCAACTCGATCCTGAACTGAAGCAACAGGTTAAATCATCTTTAGCTTACCCGGAAGATTCCGCCGGTCGTATTATGTCACGGGAATTTGTGGCGATTCCTGATGATTGGACAGTTAAAGAGGCTAAAAATTATTTACTCAAAGAGCAGGAACTTCCTGACGAATTCTATACAATTTTCTTAACAGATGACCAATATCGCCCGACCGGAGAAATCACACTTGATAAATTGGTACGCGCAAAAGCAACGGAAACATTGGATGCCATAAAAGACGGAGAAATTGTCCCGATTAATGTTTATACTGATCAGGAAGAAGTTGCACATATGTTCCGTGAATACGGTTGGTTGTCTGCTGAAGTTGTAGATGCCAAAGGAAGATTGGTCGGTGTGATTAATATTGATGATGTCGTTGATATTATCCACGAAGAAGCTTCCGAAGATATTATGGCCTTATCCGGTGCTGAAGAAGGTGATGTCTATAAATCGCCGTTTGCAATTTTTAAATCCCGCGTGATTTGGTTAATTACAAATTTGTTTGCAACAATTTTGGCTTCAATGGTTATCAGCGGATTCGAAAATATGATTGCCGAGATTGCGGTTTTGGCCGTTTTAATGCCAATAGTCGCTTCAATGGGCGGCACAATGGGAAATCAAACTTTAGCAGTGGTCATCAGAGCCTTAGCAACAAAAGAATTAACCTCACGCAATACTTGGCGAATGATAGGAAAAGAGTTCTTAGTCGGATTAATGAACGGATTGCTTTTTGCCGGAATGATAGGAGTGATTACTTGGTATCGGTTCCCTGAATACGAGAGGTTAAGCTTAGTTATCGGTTTGGCAATGCTAATTAATTTGGCTATTGCCAGCTTAGCGGGAATTTTAATTCCGTTGATATTGAATAAATGCAAGGCGGATCCTGCAATTTCCTCCGGCGTGTTCCTGATTGCCGTAACCGATTCCGGCGGATTCTTTATTTTTCTTGGACTAGCTAAGCTATTGCTGTTTTAAAATAAAATTCTGAATATGTATGAATTGAGACTTTAACTCCGCCAAAAAGCGGAATATAATCAAAAAAATTTTAAAATAAGGAGTATTCTGTTGTTATTCGGATTATTAATTGCCTTAGGTGTTGTCATTATAGACCAAGTTTCAAAGTATGTTATTCTGCATTATGTTTTAACGGATTATGCGGCAATTGTATTGGCGCCGTTTTTTGCGATTGTTCGTGCGTGGAACACAGGTGTCAGTTTTTCGATGTTTAATGATTTTGGAATTAATGGTGTTTATATCTTATCTGGTGTGGCAATAATCATCGTTTTGGCCTTACTTAAATGGCTGAAAACAGAGAAAAGTCGTATGATGCAGGTGGCATTAGGCTTTATTATCGGCGGAGCACTGGGAAATGTCATTGATCGTATTCGTTTAGGGGCTGTTTTTGACTTTTTAGATTTTTATGTAGGGGATTACCATTGGCCGGCATTTAATGCTGCTGACAGTTTTATTTGCATAGGTGCTGCGCTGGTTATCATTAACGGGTTTATTCCTTCTAAAAAAGAAAATTAAGAGAGGTGAATGGTGAAAAAAATAATTTTATCTTCCGTATTGGCTGTAATGGTTTGTGCCTGTGGTTTGACAAAGAAAGATTTAGGGATAGAAAAAGACTCTCCTGATGAAATGTTGGTCGTCTCACGTGCCCCGTTATCAATCCCGCCGGAGTTTGGGCTGCGTCCCATAATCGTTGATGAAGAAGAAAATATTGATAAACCGGAATTGAGTGCCGGAGAACAGGCATTATTGCAAAAAATGAAGTAAGGGAAGGTTTTGCATAAACTTATAGGAAAAATAATTATTTGTATTGTGCTTTTCGGAATAAGTCATCCGGCAAAGGCAGCGTTAGATAATGCTCAAGAATTTTTCTTGGATAATGGTTTGCAAGTTATTGTTATTCCTAATCATAAAGCGCCGATTGTCAAACAAGTTGTCCTCTATAAAGTCGGACGTGTTGATGAGCCGGTCGGTAAGGGGGGAATAGCCCATTTTTTAGAACATCTTATGTTTCGTGGTACGCATAAATTTACGGACGGTAAATTTAATGAGTTAATAGAAAAAAACGGTGGTATCAGCAATGCGGCGACATCTCATGATTTTACATATTATTATCAGTTTTTAAGTGTAGATAGATTGGAATTGGCAATGTATTTGGAAGCCGACAGAATGACGGGTCTTAATATTACAGATGATGTCTTTACAAAAGAGAAAAATGTTGTTCTTCAAGAAAGAAACCAACGCTTAAGCGCAGATACAACAAAGTTGTTCTGGGAAAAATATGAGAAATTATTATGGGATGAAAGTTTGTATGGAGAGCCTGTTTCTGGCACGGATGAGGAAATAAAGAATATCTCTAAACAGGATATTTTAGATTTTTATAATAAATATTATGCCCCCAATAATGCAGTTTTAATTCTTTCCGGCGATATTGATATTGAAACGGCAAAAGATTTAGCTCAAAAATATTATGGCAAAATTAAAACACATTCAAAAATAGAACGTGAAGATAAATCGATAACAAATACTTCCGAATATTACCATAACGTATATGATTTGACCAGCCGTCGCAAAGATGTTAAAATTTCTCGCTTGGTTGGCTGTTATCATCTCTCTCATTTTGATGGAAAAAATCCTCTGTTGTATGCAATGATTGTTTTAGAAAACTATTTGAGTGGGAGTATTTCTTCTCCTGTTTATCAACAAATGATATTGCAAAAACATTTAGCTGTTTCGGCGGCAACGAGCTTTAATTATTTACGTCGTGGAAGTAGTACATTTTCAATGTATGCTTATTTTCAACGTCCGGAAAATGCCTCTAAAATTAAAGAAGCTTTTGTGCAAAATCTAAAAGCAACCCTAAAAAAACTAACCCCGCAAGAACTTGAAAAAGTTAAAAAACGGATTTTGGCCGGCATTATTTATCAAAATGATAATCCCAGTGATGCGGCAGAGATTGTTGTCAGATGGCTTGGCACGGGATATAGTTTGCAGGATATTCAAAATTTTGAGAAAAATATAAATGCTGTAACTTTAGAGCAAGTTCGTGATTATGTTAAAACATTACAGGATATGTATCCTTTTTGGGGTGTTCTGATGCCTCTGACGGAGGATCATCATGAATTATAATTTTGCCAGATTAAAACGAGTAGTAAATGTTCTGTTGGTGATTATTTTCATTTATGGTGCGTTTCGTATTTTATTGCCGGACGTTTATCGTTTTAATCCGCAATATCTTGTCGAAACATCTATTCTGAAAAACAAGTCTTTTTCCGTTTCTCCTCAACAGATAGAGTCTCCGAAATTAAAAATCAAAGCCTATCTTTTAGAAGAACATTCTAATCCGATAGTTAATGTCTTTTTCTTATTTAAAAACAGCGGATCAGCTCATGAAACGCCTCAAAAAGCAGGTTTGGGAAGATTACTTTCGGATATGCTGTTAAAAGGAGCAGGTCCATATTCAATGACCGCGTTTGGTGAAATTTTAGAGCAGAATGCCATAGAAATTTCATTCGATAATAATAAAGACGAATTTTTCGGTATTTTAAAATTTATTACAAAAGATGAAAAAGTAGCGGCTCAAATGTTAAATTTAGCTTTAACCAAGCCTGCGTTTCCGCTTAATTATATGTTGCAAAGTAAAAAAGAATTAGAAACGCAATATCAACACCAACAAGAACGTGCGTCTTCCTATATGGGTGTTGAAGCTGCCAAGCATCTGTTTGGTCGTCATCCGTATAGTCATAATCGCTATGGACGCCCGGAAACAATAAAAAGCATAACTGTGTCTGATTTAAGAGCTTTTATGCGGAAAAATTTTGCCAGAGACAATCTTATCGTCGGTATAAGCGGTGATATCACAGCTGAAAATGCAGGAAAATTACTGGATAAAATCTTCAATAATTTATCTTTGAAAAATCATGGAAAAGAATTAGCGGAAAGTAAAATTGATTTATCATCCCCGGATGTCTTTCTGAACAGATCTTTACCCCAAAAACTGGGAATCTTTGCCGGAAAAGGTTTGCCAATGTCTGATAAAGATTTTTATCCGTTAAAAGTTGCCTTGGAGATTTTCAGCGGGGATGGTTTAACATCTCGCATTCAAAAAGCTGCTCGTGAGAAAAAAGGTCTGACTTATGGTGTTTATGGAGATATTACCAATTATGATAAGGCAGATGTTATTTTCGGGCAATTTTCAACGACTTCCGAAAATTTTGAAATCCTAAAAAATTTAATTATTGCAGAATGGATAAAATTCGGACAACATGGTGTAACGGAAGATGAGTTGGAGCAGGCTAAAAATTATTTGATAGCCTCTGAACCGTTACGTTATGCAGATACTGAAAATCTTTCAGCGATGCTGAGCTATATCCAAAAGAAAAATTTGGGTTTAGATTTCTTACAAAAACGCAACTCTTATATAAAAAATGTTGAAATTGATGATGTCAACAGAGTTGCTAAACAGTATTTTACCAAAGAAAATTTAAGATTTATAGCAGTTGGAGATTTTGCAAAAGAGGAGCCTAAAAGAAAATGATGACGGTAAATAAAACAAAAGCATGGAAAAAACTAGCAGAACATTATAAACACATAAAAAATGTAGAAATGCGGGATTTGTTTGATGCCGACGATAATCGTGCCGCAAAATTCACGCTAAAACTGGATAATCTGATATTTGATTACTCTAAAAATCGAATTACGGAACGTACAATAAAACATTTGCTTCGTTTGGCTCAAGACACAGGTGTTTCTGAAAAAATTCAGGCAATGTTCCGTGGTGATAAAATTAATTTTACGGAAAATCGTGCAGTTTTACATACAGCTTTAAGAAACAGAATAAATACACCGGTTTTGGTTGATGGAAAAAATGTTATGCCGGAAATTAATGCCGTCTTAGCAAAAATGAAGAAGTTTTCAGAAGCTGTCAGACTTGGAAAATTTACGGGACATACTGGTAAAAAACTCACAAATATTGTCAATATCGGTATTGGGGGATCAGATTTGGGACCGGTTATGGCCGTTGAAGCTTTACGCAAATATTGGGCAAAAGGAATGAATTGCTATTTTATCTCCAATATTGACGGAACAGCTTGTGCTGAAGTTTTGAATAAAATTGATCCGGAAACGACATTGTTTATTGTTTCATCAAAAACCTTTACGACAATTGAGACCTTAACCAATGCACGTACTTGCCGTAAATGGCTGGTTGATGCTTTGGGTGAGCCGGCTGTGGCCAAGCACTTTATAGCCATTTCAACCAATAAGAAAGAGGTCGAAAAATTCGGTATTAATCCTGAAAATATGTTTGAATTTTGGGATTTTGTCGGTGGCAGATATTCTATGTGGTCAGCTATAGGAATGTCTATTGCATTAGTAACCGGTATGAATAATTTTGAAAAAATGTTAGATGGCGCTTTTTCAGTCGATAAACATTTCCGCGAAACCGATTTAGAACATAACATCCCTGTTATGATGGCACTGCTTGGCATTTGGTACAACAATTTCTTTAATATTAAACGATATGCGGTTATCCCTTATGATCAATATCTTCAATATTTTCCGGCATATTTGCAACAATTGGATATGGAAAGTAACGGAAAATTTGTAGATGCTGACGGAAAAGTTGTCACCTATTCAACAGGACCGGTTTTATTTGGTGGCGCAGGAACGAATGTTCAGCACTCATTTTTCCAATTAATTCACCAAGGAACAGATATTGTCCCTTGTGACTTTATTATTCCTGCAATTTCACATAATGAAATCGGAAATCATCATGAAATTTTAATAGCTAATGTTCTGGCGCAAGGTGAAGCTTTAATGCGAGGTAAAACAGAAAAAGAAGCTGCTGCCGAATTAGCAAAAGCCGGAAAGAGCAAAGAAGAAATTAAGCTCTTGAAACGCTATAAAAGCTTTACGGGAAATCGTCCGTCAAATACATTTCTGGTTAAGAAAGTTGATGCCTATACCTTGGGACAGTTGGTTGCTCTCTATGAGCATAAAGTTTTTGTTCAGGGAATTATATGGAATATTAATTCTTACGACCAAATGGGCGTTGAATTGGGGAAACAATTGGCACTGAATATTCTCC
Source organism: uncultured Azospirillum sp. (assembly GCA_946623145.1). Lineage (GTDB taxonomy): Bacteria > Pseudomonadota > Alphaproteobacteria > RF32 > CAG-239 > Scatocola. Next base: position 1,612 of record CAMOQT010000020.1, on the reverse strand, counting down.
CTGAATTAAGCAATAATGCGACGGGTATTCGTCATGATTGCTCAACCACTCAGTTAATAGAAACGATTAAGAAAATGCGTAAATAGGAAGCAAAAATGGCTATTCGTATTTTACCATCTAATCTCGTTAATCAGATTGCAGCTGGTGAGGTTATTGAACGCCCCTCATCAGTTGTCAAAGAATTGGTGGAAAATGCGATAGATGCGGGTGCTACCAAAATTGAGGTAACACTTGTAGACGGGGGAAAGAGTCTTATTGTCGTTTCCGATAACGGTAAAGGAATGAATCGTGATGAGCTGTTGCTAGCCTCAGAGCGCCATGCAACATCAAAATTGCCGGATGATAATTTATTTAATATTTGCTATTTGGGATTTCGAGGCGAAGCATTGCCTTCTATCGCTTCCGTTTCAAGAATGAGTATCATCTCCAAAACTGCTACTTCCGAAAATGCTTGGAAACTGAATATTGAAGGTGGGGTAAAATCAGAACCGGTACCTGCGGCTCATAATCAAGGGACCAGAATTGAAGTCAGAGATTTATTTTATACGACGCCGGTTCGTTTAAAGTTTTTAAAAACTGCTGCAGCCGAGACAATGCAATGCGTTGATGTGCTGAATAGAATAGCTTTAGCAAATCCATCAATAGCCTTTTATCTCTATGCAGATGATAAAAAGAAAATCAATCTTCCGGCATGCCAGGGAGATTTATTTGATGCTCGTTTACAGCGTTTAGGTGATGTCATGGGACGGACATTCAGCGATAATTCATTGCCGATTCACGCTGAAAGAGAAAACTTAAAAATAAGCGGTTATGTGAGCTTACCAACACTCAATAAAGCCAATTCGTTGTCTCAATATTTATTTGTAAACAATCGTCCTGTACGTGATAAATTGTTATTGGGTGCTATTAAAGGGGCTTATCAGGATGTTCTGGCTTCTAATCGCTACCCGATGTGCGTGTTGTTTTTTGAAGTTGAACCGAGTTTTGTTGATGTTAATGTGCACCCAACCAAAGCAGAGGTTAGATTTTATGATAATGCGATGGTTCGAGGTGTTTTAGTGACGGCTATTCGTCAGGCTTTACTTCAAGGCGATAAACAAACAGCGCATACATTGGATTTGCAGGAAATTCTTAATGATAACTTGCCTGATTTTTCATCTTCAGAGATACCGACATCTCTCAACGAACATAGAATGCCGCAGTTTCAGTCACGTCCTGTTTCCAAAGGACATTCACAAATCAGTTTACCGGAGGTGAAAGATTTTTATGCTGTTAAAGTCGAAAGTGAAGATAACCATCTGACATCATTATCAGAAAACAGTGAGCAGGGGATTTTAGGGGCAGCAAAGGCACAATTTCATAATACTTATATTATTTCTCAAACCGAAGATAGTATCGTTATTATTGATCAGCACGCCGCACATGAACGGATTGTTATGGAAAGATTAAAAGAACATCTGCTCAACGGTAGTCGACCGGCATCGCAAATATTGCTTATTCCTGAAGTTGTGGAGTTAAGCGGTAGTGAAAAACTGGCTTTATTGGAAAATAGCTCAGAACTTTCAAAATTAGGATTAGAGATAGAAGAATTCGGAACAGCTGCTGTTTTAGT
>CAMOQT010000019.1 GCA_946623145.1 uncultured Azospirillum sp. | reverse complement strand
TATTTCTGATTATTAAATAGCTGCTGTTGTTAACGGCGGGGTAGCTCAGTTGGTTAGAGCGGTGGAATCATAATCCATGTGTCGGCGGTTCGAATCCGCCCCTCGCTACCAATAAAAAAGCCTCCTGAAAAGGAGGCTTTTTTTTGTTACTGTAGACCATATGGTGGAACAGGCATTGCAAATGTCGGTCTGCCGTCAGTCCATATGATATCTGTAGACAGGCATCGACCAAGAATAGTGTCTCCCAGACCGACCAGTTTCTCAGCGATGAGCCTGAGAGAGAATTGTCGGATTTCTTTTTTTCTTTCTTTTTTTCTTAAAGACAAAGATACTTGCCAATCTTCAAGAATTTGTTTGGGGATGAGTTCCATTCCTTGCTTTAAGGCAAGTCTCCTTATAAGAATACTTGTTCCTGCAGGTACGCACCATATACACTCTGAGACATCATTGTGAAGACTGTATAAAATGCAATCCTGCAATGTAGTCTCTTCTTTCGTTTGTATCCGAAAATCGGATACTCCGAGTGTTATTAGAATTTCTTTCACTTTCTCGGCATCAGAGCGCCAAGAGAATAAAGATTTTCTTTTACTCATGCAAATGATGTCCGGACAAACACCATTTTCTTTGCGAGTTTCGTAAAAACTCCTTGCTGCCAGTAATGCTGGGCTTAAATCTCCGTTGGAGATTACAATAATTTTTTTCATTTTTTTATAATTAATGTTAATAATATTTTTCTGTCGCTAACAATATTACATTTCTCATTTTTATGCAACTAGTTTTTGTCAAATTTTGTATTTATGAGTTCAAGCTCATTGTTTAAAACTGCTATTAAGTAATGTATATTTAAATATTTTATGATAAATAAAACTCTAATTGGAGAAAATGAGATGTATTACAGTTTATTTGAGATATTTGCGGTAGGTATCGGACCGTCCAGTTCACATACCGTTGGTCCGATGAAAGCGGCTAAGAGATTTGTTGATAATTTGGCAGAGCAGGGTAAATTGTCCAAAGTTTCTTCTGTAAAAGTTTATTTATACGGTTCACTTGCTTTGACGGGTATCGGACATGGAACTTTGGATGCTATTATTTATGGTCTTCAAGGGTTGACAGCTGAAGATGTTGAACAAGGGAAAGATTATATTAATGAACTGAAGACATCAAAAGAACTGAATTTAGGCGGTGCTCGGAATATTGTTTTTTCTTATGATGATGATTTCATTTTAGAAAAGAAAATATTCTTACCGGAGCATTCCAATGGTATGAAGTTTGTAGCGACGGATGGTAAAGGTAAGATAGTTTTAAAAGAAACATATTTTTCCGTTGGGGGCGGAACAATTGCTCGTGAAGATGAAATCCAACACAGAATCGATCGGGAAGAATATAAAATTCCTTATCAGTTTAACAGTTGTCTGGAATTGATGAAGCTTTGTGATAATAATAAACTTTCAATTTCTGAAATTGTTATTCAGAATGAAAAAGCGATTTATCATTGTTCTCCTACTAAGAATATTCTTAAGCTCGATAAGATTATGCAAGATAATATTGATATTGGTTTAAAAAAGAGCGGTTATCTGCGTGGTGGTTTACGTGTTAAACGTCATGCTCATGAAATTTATGAAAGATTATGCGCTAGTTTTGTTGATAATCAAACAGACTCTTTAACTGTTTTGGATTGGATTAATGTTTGGGCTCTGGCCGTGGCTGAAGAAAATGCATCCGGCGGTAAGATGGTTACGGCACCGACAATGGGATCTGCAGGAATTATTCCATCTGTTATGCGTTATATGAAACGGTATGGTAAATTTGCGACTTTAAAAGATGTTGAACGGGCCTCAATTACTTTTTTAACGACTGCATCAGCAATTTGCAGTTTATACCGCAGTAATGCTTCCATATCAGGTGCTGAGGTCGGGTGTCAGGGAGAAATCGGTGTGGCTTGTTCTATGGCTGCAGCCGGTTTAGTTGCAGCAATGGGCGGAAATAATAAGCAGATAGAAAATGCCGCAGAAATTGCTATGGAACATAATTTGGGTCTGACTTGTGATCCAATTAATGGTTTGGTTCAGGTTCCCTGTATAGAGCGTAATGCAATGGGGGCTATTAAAGCTGTTAATGCGGCTCGTCTTGCTTTACATGGCAGTGGCAAACATATTGTTAGTCTTGATAGTATTATTAAAACTATGTATGAAACCGGTTTGAGCTTAAATAGCGATTATAAAGAAACATCTCTGGCCGGTATAGCCAAGAATGCTTTGAGTTGTTAACATTGTATTTAAAGTTTATTTGGCAACTTTAATTTTAGAAATGATTTTATTTATCTTTTCTTGGTCATGCGGAATGATCGTATGCGGAGGCATGCCGTTTGCTATTTTTTTCTTAATATCTTTAATGTTTAATTCTCCGGCTACATCTTTTTGTGATAATGCGTGATTCCATTGGAAAGTCGCTTCATTTTTGCGATTGTTTTGCCAATAAGCATCCCCTAAATGTGCGCTTATGACGGCATTTGAAGGATCATTTTCAGAAGCTTTTTCTAAATAAGAAATGGCATCATCATACATTCCGAATTGATAGAAAGCCCATCCTAAGCTATCTATAATACTGCTGTTATATGGAGCCTGATTATAAGCTTTTACAATAAACAGAAAAGCATCTTCGGGTTTTTTACCTTGATTTAACCAAGTGTATCCCAAATAATTCAAAACAAGTAAATTATTCGGACTGATGCTCAAGGCTGTGACAAGATTTTTCTCTGCTTCTTTCCAATTGCCTAAGCGTTCGTAGGTTATTCCGGCAGCATAATAAACCTGCCATAGTTTTTTTGAAACATTCGAGTAATCTGTAATGACTTGGTTATAATATTTTAAAGCTTCTTTATATTTTTCTTGCAAGCGCAGAGTATCTCCTAAATCCAGTTTGGTTTGATAATCATTCGGATAATCTAAAATCAAACTTTTCAGTAATAATTCAGCCCCTTTGTAATCATTTAAATTTCGCAAATTTTCTGCTTTTTTATATTGAGCAACATAATACGAAGGCGAAGATATTTGAATTTCATCATATACTTTTATGGCATCTTTATACATTTCTCTCATTTCGAGAATATTTGCTAAAAGTATTCTGGCTAAATCGTTTTGTGGATTTTCAAAAATAGCCATGCGAATGAAAATATGCGAAAAATCAAGAATGTCAGAATTATATTTTATAATTGCGGCAATATTGAACATCGCTTCTGATAAACCAATTTGCGGAGATGAAATTAATGGTGAAATTTTCGGTGTGGATTTAATAATATTGTTATGGATATTTTGTAAAATGCTGACATTCGGTGTTATATTAGCATATTTACCAGATAATTTAACGGCATCTTCTTTTCTACCGTTACGAATGTAGAAATTACAAATAATTTCCAATGTACGAATGGATAATTCAAAATTTTTGTTATTGATGATGCTTTCATAATGTTTTTGAGCTTCATCCGTCTTGTTAAAATAATCGTTAATCATACCGCTATGAAAGTGGAATAAGGCTTCCATTCCATTTTGGTTTTTGATAGGATCAAGGGAAGCAAGGGCGTTCTCGTACTGATTGAGTCCTGTATATATCCAAGCTTCAACAAAAGGTGTGATAAGCTTTTTATAAAGTTCAGATTTGTTTGATCTGATGACTTTTAGAGCGGTATCATAATTTTTTTGTTTGATTTCATTTGCGGCAATTAAGATGGCAATGAAATCATTTTTATCACCTTGTTCTGCAGCGATTTGAGCATAATATGCTGCTTTTTCTATGTATCCTTGAGATGCTAAAATTAAGTAAGTTTTATTTAATAAGGCTTTGTTTTTTGTATCTTTTTGGATGGTTTTCATATAGAAATTAGCGGCAGCATCGAAGTCTTGGCGATAATGAGCAATACGACCAGCAAGATAGGTTCCATAACTGTTTGCAGGGATGGATAATGTTGAAACGTGTGATGGCTCTTTTTCTTGTTTATATAATAAAGAACAAGAGCTGAAAGTTATAAAACTTATAGCCGATAGCAGTATATATCCAAAGTATCTCATCATTTTATATGTTTTTATTTTAGTCATTAAGAGGCATTATACGTCTTCAAAATTTATACTACAACAATATTTTGTACTTTTATACATTATGTGTAAATATTTAATTATTAAATGACAAAATAAAACAAATACTGTAGTAATAATATTGCTATGAATGAAACTATGACTGAACGTGAACTTATAGAATGGTATATAACTGCAGGTGTTGATTGTATCTGTGGTGATAAGCCATGGATGCAATTGGAAAAGTCAAATTCTTTATATTTTCAAAAAGATCCAGTAAAAGTTGTTGAACAGGCAGATACTAAACAGGAAGAAATTCCTTTATCGCAAACTGTTGTTTCAGCATGCCAGAGTGCTCGTCAAATTTGTATGAAAGTTGAGACTCTTGAAGAATTAAAGGCTTTAGTTGAGACTTTTAATGGATGTGCCTTGCGGATGACAGCTAATAAAACAGTATTCGGTTATGGTTCTCCGACGGCAGATTTATTGTTAATCGGGGAGGCTCCCGGTGCAGAAGAAGATCGTAGTGGTATTCCTTTCGTCGGGAGAAGCGGACATTTGTTGGATAAAATGTTGCAGTCTATACATTTGAATCGTGAGGATTGTTTTGTAACAAATGTTTTGCCATGGCGGCCACCAGGGAACAGGACTCCGACAGAAGGTGAAATTGCAGTCTGTCTTCCTTTTCTTAAACGTCAAATTGACCTAGTTAAGCCAAAAGTTATTTTGATTTTGGGAGGAAGTGCAGCGAATGCTTTGTTGGATAATGGAGAATCAATATCTAAATTAAGAGGTAAGTGGCTCGAATATAAACTTTCTGATGGAACAAAAGTTCCGGTATTAGCCAGTTTTCACCCCGCTTATTTGTTAAGAAATGCCGGACAAAAAGGAAAGGCTTGGAGCGATTTATTGCGTATCAAGCAAAAATTGTGTGAAAATTAATATTATTATCTTTTTATTCATTATTTTTTTGTTATGATACTATCAATTAAATTTATATAGAGGAATCGGATTATGAAGATTTATAAACAATTATTGATGAGTGTAGCTTGTGCTGCTTTTGTTTTAGGAAGCGTTAATGTTAAAGCTGCAGAGAACGAAGCTAGTGATGATGAATTTTTGAGCAAAATTGCTAGCGGTGAGAATGTTGTTTTGTTTAAGATTCATGATATAACCCCCATGAAAAATGATGATGGTCTGGTTACGGAATGTGAATTTAGTTTAACCTTGTATAACCGTTCTCCTAAATACATTGATGGGGCTACAATTGATTTAACTTGGACAGATGAAAGTGTCGCTTCTGTTATTGATGAAGAAGATAAAGAAGAAATTGAAGATGTTGCGGCAGGCCGAGATAAATTAAGACAGATGAAACTTCCGAAAACTGAAAAATTTGTTTCGAAAACTTTGAATACTTCAGTTATTTTACCTTCTATTAAACCATTCAGACAAGTTTCATTGAAGTCTAAAATAAAATCAGACAGATGTTTCTTGATGATTGGTGATGTAGAATATGATTTTTCTACATGTAATATTTCAGATACGGCTAATGCAAATAAAAATATAAATGCAGCACCGGTAGCAAGACGTTTAGGCAGTAATGTTTCTCCCACTATGGCTCCGGCCGCTTCTGAATGTCAGAGTTTGTTCCGTTTTGTTTCTGCTCGTGACCCTGAATATTATCGTGAATTCCAAAAAATTTCATTTAATGAAGAATTTTCTCAACGTCAAGAAGCTAGAGAAAAGGATATGAAGGAACTTGAAGAGAATTATAATAACATAATGGAAAATATTAATGATACTGTCTCCACATTAGAAGGTATTAATTAAAATATGGTAGAATAGTAGTAGGAAGGCTTTTATGAAAAATATTATTTATGCTTTGTGTTTATCCGTTTTTCCGTTTGTGGCACAAGCTCAGATGTTTGCTACTGAGGAAAGAGCTCCCGTTCAGGTGCCAAAAGCGGATACTCAGTCTTCTTCGCAAAATGCCGGTTGGGGTAAGTTCTATAATCAAAATAGAACAATGGGTAATACAAAAAATGCAGCTTTTCCTTCTATAAAAAAAGAGGAGCCTAAAAAACCAGAGGCTACTCAAGAGCAACCTCTAAAACCACCTGCAAAGCAAGTTGTTAGCGATCCTAAAGACTATGTTTATAAAAATGTTCGGCAGATTGATCGTCCGACATTAGATGGAACAAAACGCGGTCGTACCTCTGTAATTCCTGTTATTAAAGATAAGAATATTACGGGGGAAGGGTATATTTATGTATTTTATTCCGATTTTTCAATTCATAGTTCTGTTGCTAATTCGACATCTTGTGATGTAAAATTTCAAGTTTTGACGACATTAGATCGTCGGCTTAATGCTTTAGCTATTCGCTTAAAATGGCCATCAATGGAAACACCATTATCATTTTTGGATGTTAATCCAAATCAAGAATATCATTATTCTTATACTTTATTGGGTGATGGTTGTTATTCTATGGATAAAATTCCGAATATTGTTATTAACAGATGTCGTATAAAAGGAATGAGCCAAGAGGAGTGTGCTCGTAAAGTCCGTTGGATTCGTAAGGTTTATTAAATTGTGAGAAATTTTCTTGTTGCTGTCATTTGTTTGTTTTTGAGTATAGCGGATTGTTTTGCTGTTCCTTATATTATAGATAAACCTACGGGCAAAAAAATTCTTAATTCTATTTCTGTTTCACATAAAGATCTTCAATTATATAAACATATTTTTCGAGATATTGAAAAAGAGGATATACAGGCAGCTAAAGAAAAGATAGATGATTTGGATAATAAAATTCTTTTAGGGCATGTTTGGGCTGAAATTTATCTTTCTAAAACGTATGTTTCTTCGCTTAAAGAATTAACGAATTGGTTAAAAAAATATAGTGATCATCCTCAAGCCAGGACGATATATCAATTAGCCGTCAGTAAGAATGGAAATAAAACTCTTGAGAATCCATGGGGCGAAAAATATCCGATTATCTATTCCCCGTATTCTTGGTTTTCTAATCAATATGAGATGTTATCTGATGAGAATCGTCAATATGTCAGGCGCCAGGTCTCATTATTCAGGCAATATATAAATAAAGGGAAGACAAAAGCAGCACGAGCACTTTTGGAAAATTCTAAATTTCGTAAAATCATTCCTGATAAAGAATATGATGCTATGTCGGTTACTTTGGCTACGGTCTATTTGTTAGATAATCAGAATCGGTTAGCTTGGCAATGGGTACAAAAGGCGACTCGCCGTAGTGATTTAGCTATGGGATATTGGATAGGTGGTTTGGCTGCTTGGCAATTAAAGCAATATCAGAATGCCGGAAAATTTTTTGCGAAACTTGCTGCTAAATATGATTCTGATGAATGGTTAGTTGCAGCAGGAGGATATTGGGCTTATCGGTCTTATCACCGCATTAAAAAAGAGACAGAAGCTCGAAAATGGTTACAAGCTGCTGCTGTCTATAAAAGAACATTCTATGGTATGCTGGCAGCGTATCAGATAGGAGAGCCGTGGCATTATAATTGGGAAGGTTTTTCCTTTTTTAATGATTATACGACAGATGATTATTTAGAGAAGATGCTTAGCTCTCCGGCAATCTGCAGAGCTTTAGTTTTATTGCAGGCTAAGAATAAAGAGTTGGCTGAAAAAGAAATTCGCGTAGCTTATAAAAGTATGGATAGGCATCAGAAAGAAGCATTGTTGTTTATTGCGCAACAGTATGAAATGCATTCTTTAGTGATTTTATTGGCCAATGATATTAAAGATAATGAGAGCGGAGTTTTTTATGACGAAGCGGCTTATCCCGTGCCAAATTGGAAACCGCGTCATGGTTGGAAAATAGATGAGGCTTTTGTTTGGGCTTTAGTAAGACAAGAATCTGCATTTTATCCTAAGGCAAATAGTCGTGTTGGTGCAAAAGGATTAATGCAACTTATGCCGGCGACAGCATTTCATATTACTAAAAACCCTAAGATCAAGCAAAATAGTGAGATTTTATTTAAGACAGATTATAATTTAGAATTAGGGCAACGCTATGTTCAATATTTGGCAGAAAAACCTTTTATTAATAAGAATATGCTCTATACCATAGCGGCTTATAATGCAGGTCCCGGAAATTTGTATAAATGGCAGAAAAAAGTTCCGTATGGAGACGATCCTTTGCTTTTTATTGAGATTATACCGGCAAGAGAAACCAGAATCTATATTGAGCGTGTTATGGCAAACTATTGGATGTATGAAGCGCGGTTTAATAAAAATCGTAAGTCTTTAGAACGCTTAATTGCAGGTAAATGGCCTACATTATAAGCAGGAATAAACTTAAAAAATATCCAATTTTATTTTTTCTGAAGTTTAGCTGTCATTTCATTTAGTCTTTTGAGACTGTCTTCCAGAGAAGGAAGGGTTTGGATATATAATAGCATCTCTTCGTTGGTAATTTGTCCGTCGCCATTAATATCCATTTTTGAGGTCATTAAAGACAAGGTTTGATCTTCAAGATAAGAAATGTAAGCAGGCGTCTCTTCTCTATTTAAATAACCGTCATTATCTTTATCAAATGTTTTAAAAGCGGCGTTCGTCTTAGCTCTCAGGTCTGATACTTCTGTTGGAGTAAATATCGGGAAATTATCAAGATTATCAAAAGAGTCTGTGCATTCGCTTGGCGACAATTTACCATTATGATCCGCATCAAACATACTGAAAAAGTCTAAATTCCGTTTGTGACTTTCAGAAATGGCTTGTTGCTTTATACTGTCTGTATTTATAACAAAAGTATCATTAGCCAAAGACGGGCTAATGATACTTGAAAAAAACAAAGTAATTAATGTAATTTTTTTCATTATTTTAATTTTGTTTTTAGGTTGGCAATTAAAGCATCAATGCTGTTACCGTTATTTTTAATAAAAGCGGTATATTCGTTGCGGTTTGCCATTGTTAAACTAACTTTCTCAATGATAATATCAACAATTTTGAAGTTATCACCATCTTGTTTAACACGCCAAACAACGGTTGCCGGTTCACCTTGTTCCATCGGGACAATCGTATTTACGAAAATTTGGCCGGAAGAATTAGAAGGGGTTGTCCCTTTGAATTGGAAACTTCTGCCTTTGAATTCATCAAAACGTTCAGACCAAACCTTGGTATTTAATTCACGATATGTATTGATAAAATCGCTTCTTTGTTCCGGTGTTGCTGTCTTCCAGTAACGACCGAGAACGTATTTACCGATGAAGTCTAAATCTAAAGCATCGTTAAAGAGTTTTTTGAAACGAGATTGTTTCTCTGCTTTTGAAACATTAGTATTGATAATATCTTCAATGCCTTCATCTGTCATCTTTTTAACAAAATCTTCGGCACCTGCTGCATTGATATCTGCATGAGCAAGGTTAATATTGAAACAAAGTGCTGCGAATAGGGCTACTAAAATACTTTTTTTCATTTCATTGATCCTCTAAAGTCTGATTGTTAGTCTTCTTCATCTTCTTCCATCTCAAAGTCATAGCTGATGGAATCTGAATCATCGCTTTTGCCTTTACGATTTTGCAAATAAGCAGATTTCATTGTTGAATAAAAATCAACCGAGTTACGCTCTAAATCATCTAATATATCCATTTTAGATTCATATAGGGCAATGCCGTTGACAGCTACGTATGAGTAATAGATTTTATCATGAACGTTGGCATCATGTATTGTTGTCCAGTAAACAGGGTTAACTGCCGAATCGGCCAGCAATCCGGTTGCGGCACGAGGTGTGCTTGGACCGACAAACGGTAACATAAAGAACGGACCATCAGGAACGCCCCATGTGGCGAGTGTATCATCAAACCCGGTTTTATTCTTTTCTAAGTTCCAACCATTTTCAGCAACATCATAAGTTCCGGCTAAACCAAGTGTGGTGTTAAGGGCAAATCTGGCGATACTTTTACCACTGTCAACAGGCTCTCCCTGTAACAGATGATTGACTGCTGAAATCGGCTCTTTAATGTTGGCAAGGGCGTTATTGACCCGCTCACGGGTATAAGTATTGGTTATTTTACGGTAGCCTTGCGCCGCCGGTTTTAAAATATATTTGTTAAATTGTGTGTTGAAGTTATACACAGCTCGATTGTACGTCTCTAAAGTGCTATCATTGTCTGAAGTTTTAGACGTTGCGCAGGCAGATAACATTGTTATTGCTGATAAATAAGTGAAAAGCCGCAGTTTATTTAACACAAGAATATCCTTTCTTTATAAAAAAAACTGCTCTAAATATAGCATTATTTTTTTCTAAATCAATAAATTTTATATCTTCACCACAAATTTATTGTTTTGTTACAATGTAGAAATGTTTTGTGTTTTGCATTCCTTATTTTTTTTGATATTATCCAAAACAGTTCAATTTTTAATAAGGAAAAAATGATGACTAGTAAACCTGCAAAACCTATTAATTTGTTTGACTGTGCAACTTCTCAGAAAGTTATCGGACAAGAAAATTTTATAGAGGCTTTTAGAACAATTTTAAATCATGGCGGTTACGCTCAAGGTCCTGAAACTCGTGAGTTGGATGCTAAGTTAGCTGCTTACTCTAATGTTAAAAACTGCTCAACCTGTGGTTCAGGTACGGATGCTTTAACATTGGCTTTGATGGCTTGGGATGTTAAACAGGGTGATGCTGTTTTTGTTTCTTCTTTTACATTCGTTGCTTCTGCTGAAGCTCCTGTATTGTTGGGTGCTACACCGATTTTTGTTGATTCAGATCCCAACACTTACAATATGGATCCAAAAGATTTGGAACGCGCTATTCAAGAAGTTAAGGCTGAAGGTAAATTAAATCTGAAAGCTGTTATTCCTGTTGATATCTTCGGTTCTCCTTGCGATTATGATGCAATTATGGAAATTGCTCATAAATACGGTATGAAAGTTTTGTCTGACTCTTGCCAAGGATATGGTTCTGTTTATAAAGGGAAAAGATCTGGTTCTATCGCTGATATGACAGCTACTTCTTTCTATCCGACAAAACCTTTGGCTTGTTATGGTGACGGTGGTGCCGTTTTCACAAATTCTGATGAAGAAAACGCTTTGGTTCAATCTTGCCGTGTTCATGGTATGAGCCCTGAAGATCATTATGATAATGTTCGTTTGGGTATGACAGGTCGTATGAATACTTTCCAAGCTGCTGTTGTCTTGCAGAAATTAAAAGTATTTGATCAGGAATTGAAAGATCGTTTCCGTGTTGCTAGCCGTTATGATCATGAATTGAGCAATTATTTCGGTAAACAACAAATTTTGCCGAATTGCCGATCTGCTTATGCTTTGTATACAATTAATTGTGCTGATCGTGATGAATTAATGAGCTTCCTCAAAGAAAATGGTATTCCTTGCGGCGCTTATTATCCTCGTCCGGTTCATACACAAACAGCTTATGCTAAATGGAATACACGCAAACTTCCTGTTTGTGAAAAATTATCTAAGACTGTTCTTTCTATTCCAATGACACCGTATCTTGATAATCAGGATTTGGATTATGTCATTTCTAAGATGAACGAATTTGCTTTACGGAAAATGAATAAAGCGGCTTAAATCTTAGATTAAAAAAACATCAAAATTGCCTTTGAATTTCAAAGGCAATTTTTTTTGTTGATTTTTCCAGATAAATGAGTAAACTTTAGAAACTTTATTTATTATTAATTTTATGTATTATGCAAGAAAATTCAATTAATGCTGTTATGCAGAGGGTTGGGATCTCTTACGAAGAAGTCACAAGGTATTTTAAGAATACGCCTTCTGAGGTTCCGGAATTTATTCCGTTAAAAAAGTCAAATCTGCCGAAATTTGTTCCCGGAATGTATGTTTATAAGGATGGTATCTCCAAGAGATTAATTCCGAATGAACCGGTCTTGACGGTCCTTTTATTTGTAAAGGATGGATTATTGTATTGTGATAGTTTTGAGCAGAGGTATTGCCTTGGCGACAAGACGGAGGAATTCTTAAAATTCATTGCTACGAAAGAAGAGATTGGTTGTCAATGTGTTAAGCGAGGAAATGCAGAGGCTTTGAAACAAATTTTCTCTTCAATGGCCGTAGTAAATGCAGCACTTCGTAAAATTAAAAAACTCGTATGGAGTGAAGAGTGCTATTGGGGAGAACGATTATCTTCCACACAATCTAAAATTGTGGAGTTTTATGAGGGAAGCGAACGGACGGTTTCTGATTCTTACGGCGCGTATTTTCGTCCCTTGTTGGTAATGTCTCTTAAATGATTAAAAACCTTGATTAAATCAAGGTTTTTTTATGCTTTTTTATTCCAACGACCGGTTTCGTCTTGTTGGAAATAATTTTTTTCTTCTTCTGTTGCAGAAAGCTCTTTCCAAAACCGTCGGGCTTGCTGAAGTGATTCTTCAATATTTCCGTCAAAAATATTGAAAATACGCTCAAAATTTTTAATCTCTTTTAGTTCTATGGTTGCTCCATCAACTAAGAAAAGCATTTCCGCTTGGTTGGGGTTATCATCCTCAGAACTTAACCATATTGGCTGTTCTTTAGCAAATCCGTCTTTTTTGCTACCATGCGGAATAAAAGATTCATCACTGTATGTCCAAAGTAAAGAATTTATAAATTCTACACGTGCCTCATTTCCTACTTTTACTTTTATATTTTTTCCGGTCGCATAAGCTTTTTCTAGCAACTTCGGTAATACCTGTTCTAAAGTTTGTTTTTGTAAATGGTAAAAATCTATGCGGCTCATTATCTTAACTTTATAGCGACGAAATGCTCGGCTTCAGCATTTTGGATGGTTAGCAGAACAGGGCGATTATTTTCATTCTGAGCCTCTTTGATATAGTCATTGAAGCTGATGGTATCTAAGACTTCTTTTTTATCTACTTTCGTGATGAGATTACCTTCCTTCATTCCTTTTGTGGAAGCATCAGATTGTTCCTCAATGTTGGTAATAATGACACCTTTAGAATTTTGCGGTAAGTTATATTTATTCAACAATTCAGGTGTGATATTACTGATTTCCAATCCAAGTGGAGATGGTGCTGGTTGTAGAGGTAAATCAATGCTTTCATTTTCTTCTTCAGATTGTTTTTTAGGTTCGATTATTTCCGGCATTTCAGCGGCACGAACTTGGATGTTTTCTGTATTTCCATTACGAATAATTTCAAAATTTAAAAGTTCATCAACGGCGCTTTCTGCGATAATTCTTGATAAATTAGTCGCACTTGTTATAGGTATGGTGTTGAATTTGTGAATAATATCTCCTGCCATAAAACCGGCTTTTTGTGCGGGCGAATTTTCAGTAATACGCGTTACTAAAATACCATCTTCAGCATTAAGAGCTGGTTTGATGGAAATACCTATCCAACCGCGTGTTACTTTGCCGTTCCGACGTAATTGATTGATTACCCATTGTGCCATTTTACTCGGTGTGGCAAAACCTATTCCCATAGATTCTCCCGTGCTTGAAAAAATAGCGCTATTGATACCGATAACTTCTCCTTTAAGATTAAACATCGGTCCACCAGAATTTCCTTGATTAATTGCAGCATCAGTTTGAATAAAATTATCATAAGAACCGGATTCAATATCACGTGATTTTGCTGAAACAATACCGGCAGTTACGCTTCCACCTAATCCGAATGGATTTCCTATTGCTAATACCCAGTCACCAACACGCAAGGCATCTGAATCTCCAAAAATGACAGGAACTAATTCTGTTGGAGTTGAGATTTTGAGTAAAGCTAAATCGGTTTGTTTATCTTCACCTATAACTTCAGCTTCGCACTTCTCATTATTATAAAGAATGATATTAATGACTTTAGCTTTGTTTATCACATGTTGATTAGTAACGATATAACCATCTTTGCTGATAATAAATCCGGAGCCTAAAGTTTCAGTTTCAGGCTGTGTTCCTTCAGGGTTATCTTCCAAGATTGTTGTTGAGATATTAACAACTGACGGTAGAAGTTTTTCCGTTAAATCAGCAAAAGAAGGTAATTGAGCTTTAGCTGATGATGCTATTATTAAAGTTAAAATAAAAAGGACAAATGTCAGTTTTTTAGTCATAAAATCTTATTTTCCTGTTTTAAGAGAGTTGCGGAAGTATTTGAAAAATTCGGAATCCGGAGACAGAATTAATGAAGCTTCGCCATCGCTTAAGGAATTTTTATAGGCCTCTAACGAACGGTAAAAAGCGAAGAAATCTTTATCCTGATTAGCGGCATCATTCCAAATTTTAATGGCTTCTTTATCTCCTTCACCTCGGGTAACCTGAGCTTGCTTTTCAGCTTCTGCGAGAATAATTGTTCTTTCTTTTTCTGCTGCAGCCCTAATTTGTTGAGCTTCTTGCTGACCTTTAGCACGAAATTCTTTAGCATCACGTTCGCGTTCTGTTTTCATACGAGCATTGATGGCCTGCAAAACTTCTAAAGGGAGGTCAGCTCTTCTGATACGAACATCAGCTACACTCACACCGATTTGTTCAGCATCAATTTTGACGGCGTTGCTAATATCTCTCATAATTTTAGTACGTTTTTGAGATAAAAGTTCTTGTAAGGTAATTCTACCTAAAATTTTGCGAACGGAAGAATTGACGATTTCTGCCAATTTACTTTGAGCTTGCTCTTCTGTGCGAACTGTTTGATAAAAACGTAAAGGATTGACAATTTGATAACGCGTAAAACTATCAACATCCAAACGTTTTTTATCGTTTAAGACAACTTCTTGTGCCGGTGGGTCTAAGTTTAATAATCTCATGTCGTAAAAGACAACATTTTGGATAAACGGGATTTTAAATTTTAATCCCGGATCTTTGACAACACGTCTCGGCTCGCCAAATTGTAAAACGATGGCTTGTTCTGCTTGATTAACAATATAGATACTGTTTGCCAGTATAAACAGGATAGCTGCACCACAAGCGGCAAGATAATATTTTAAATTGGTACGCATCTGATATTTTCTCCCTTATTTATCATTATTTAAAGGCAGTATTGGTAAAACGCTATTGCCTTTAGCAGATGGATCAAGAATGATTTTTTGTGATTTATTGACAATGTTTTCCATTGTTTCTAAGTACATTCTTTTAGCGGTTACTTCTTTGCCTTGTTTATAGGCGTTGTAAACAGAATTAAAACGTTCAGCTTCACCTTTAGCTTTGTTGACAACAGCAGCTTGATAAGCTTGTGCATCTTGAAGTTTTTGAGCTGCTTCACCTTTAGCTTTAGGAAGAATTTCATTGCGATAAGCTTCAGCCTCGTTTTTAAAACGCTCCATATCAGCTTTAGCACGTTGAACTTCATTAAATGCATCAACAACTTGTTTCGGGGGATCGGCTTTTTGTAATTTTACGCGGACGATTTCAATACCGGAACCAAATTCATCCAAAACTTTTTGTAATTCCGTTTTGGTCTCATCTTCTACTTTACCGCGGTCTCCGGTGATGATTGGTTGCATTTCAGATTGTCCGACAATTTCTCTCAAAACAGATTGAGCAGCAACTTGGACTGTTACATCAGGGCTACGCATACTGAAAAGGTAATCTTTTGCATTTTTAATACGCCATACGATTGTTAAGTTAATATCGACGATATTTTCATCGCCGGTTAACATATGACTTTCAGTGAAAGATTGAGCGCTGTTGCGGGCATCTTCCATAATTCCTAAGTTAATACTACGTTCACGGGTGGTATTAACTTTAGTTACATTTTCAATCGGGTAGGGGAGATGATAATGTAATCCGGCATCAGTTGTGTAAACATATGCTCCGAAACGGGTAATGACACCTTGTTCACTAGGTTGAATTTGATAAAAGCCGGATAGCAACCATAAAATAATGACAAGTAAAATAATCCAACTTGGCTTGAGATCAAAGCCATCACTATTTTTCAGATGTTCTATTGTTGAAAAATCAATGATTTTAGTTTTATGCAGTTGTTCTGTATTTTCACCCCAAGGATTGATATTTTCATTTTGTCCCCAAGGACCTTTGTCCTTTGTCATTGTGCACCTCTTGATATTTATATTGCGTTGTCTTTATATATAATATAAATATAATTACAAAACAATTTTTGTCAGCGGTTATTAACAGGAAAACAAAATGGAAAGTCAAATTAAACAACTGGTACAGTCTTATTTTTCTGCCTCAGATATTGATAGTATAGGTGTTTTTGATAAACGAGTTATTATTACTTTAAGTAAAAATCTTGAGATGTCTGAGAAAGTGGAGGAGTTAAAACAAGCTTTAAGTCAACTTGTTCCTAATTATAAAATTTCGGTTGTTTTTACCGCTAATAAAGAAACTTCATCTTTTCATCCTGAAGAAGAAAAATGGTCTGTTCCTTCTATTAAAAAAATTATTGCCGTTGCTTCAGGAAAAGGTGGTGTAGGAAAATCAACAACGGCGATTAATCTTGCCTTGGCTCTTTCTCGTTTAGGGAATAAAACGGCTATTTTTGATGCAGATATTTACGGGCCGTCTGTTCCGACAATGCTCGGATATGAAAATCAACCCGTTGTTTCTTATGACGGAAAATTTGTGCAACCATTTGAAACTTTCGGCTTAAAATCAATGTCTATCGGTAGCCTGATTGATAGGGATACCCCCTTGATTTGGCGCGGTGCAAAAGCATGTGGTGCTCTTCAGCAATTATTTAATGAGACAAATTGGGGGGAGATTGATGTGATGGTCGTTGATATGCCTCCTGGAACAGGTGATATTCAGATTACTTTATCGCAAAAAATGAAAATAGATGAGGCCGTGATTGTTTCTACGCCTCAAGATATTGCGTTGATTGATGCTGTTAAGGGGGTTAATATGTTTAAGAAAATCGGTGTACCAATTGCCGGTATTGTAGAAAATATGAGTTATTATATTTGTGAGAAATGCGGTGCCAGAGCTGATATTTTTGGACATGCTGGAGCACAAGTAACAGCTCAAAAGATGGGAGAAAGATTTTTAGGTGAAATTCCTTTACATGTTGCTATTCGGGAAAATGCTGATCAGGGAACGCCGATAGTTTATTCTCAACCAGAAAGCGAATATGCAAAAGCATATTTAAAAATTGCAGAACAACTATAGGTGACTGAGTGTCTATCTTTCGTTATGAAATAAATAAAATTTTAGAACAGGAAAAAGAGCGTATTTTTCTATGGTTTCCTGTAATATTTGCCGTAGGTATTTTGTTTTATTTCAGTTTGCGTTTTGAACCGAGTATTTGGTGGTCTCTTGCGGTTATAGAAACATTAATTGTTTTAGCCTATTTATGGAGGCAGAGAACAAGAGCTCTAATGGTCTTATCCTGGATAGTTGTTATGGTTCTTGGTTTTATTAATATTCAAGTCAGAGCTTATCACATTAATCATATTCCCTTGTTGCAACATGAAAAAACACTCTATGTTAAAGGCTATGTTGATGCGAGTGGTTATAATTACAGAGGAAAGCCTTATCTTATTTTAGATCAAATGCAAGATTTTGATGATCATTCCATCCAGGGAAAGTATCGTATTACATTGTTAAACGGAAAAAATAAAATAGCTGTCGGGGATTGTGTGGAGACGGTTGTTAATGTACGACCATTAATGTCGCCGAGTATAAGTTATGGTTATCAATTTAATCGTCAACAGTATTTCCAGGGATTAAAAGCTACCGGATATACAGATGTATCTGTCCATCCGATTAATTGTCAGGATATTGGTGTTCAACAAGGAAGTTTTTTTCCTTTTATTGAACGATTACGAAATAGAATTGTGCAGCGGGTTTATCAGATTTTACCTAAAAATACGGCAGGCATTGCTGCAGCTATTATTGCCGGGGAGCGAGGTCGGATAAATTCTGAACAAACACAAGCATATCGAGATGCCGGATTAGCACATTTTTTGGCAATATCGGGTTTGCATATGGGAATGATTGCCGGTTTAACATTTTTATTAGTGCGATGGATAGCGGCATGGTTTCCATCGTTAGCATTAAAATATAATACTAAAAAAATAGCGGCAGTATTAGCAATTATTATGAGTTTTATTTATTTACTTATTTCCGGCTGGCAAATTTCTGCACAACGAGCATTTATTATGACATTTATGGTTCTTGTTGGCATTTTATGCAACAGACAGGCAATTTCTATGCGTATGGCAGCATGGGCTGCATTAATTATGTTAATTATCGAACCGCAAATTTTAATTAGTGCAGGATTTCAAATGTCTTTTGCTGCGGTGATTATGTTGATTGCTTTTTATGAAAAATATGCAAAATTTTTTCAGGCGAAAACTGAAAAACATTTTATAATACGTTGTTTTTATGCTGTCGGTATTTATTTGTTGGGAATTGTTGTGGCGGATTTTATTGCCAGTATGTCAACATTACCGTTTGTTATTTATCATTTTAATCGTATTTCTGTTTATACGAGTTTAGCTAATTTATTGGCGGGGCCAATTATCGGTTTATGGATTATGCCGTGTGTTTTGGTCGTTTTGATATCAATGCCTTTTGGGCTTGAAAATTATCCATTACAATTTCTCGGGAAGGGTATTGATCTTCTAAATGAAATAACGGATACGATTGCACATATGGATCATGCTTCATTGCAAATTCTGTCTATGCCGGATTGGGGACTGTTTTTAATTGTTTGCGGTGGTTTGTGGTTGGCAATTTGGCAAACAAAATGGAGACATTGGGGATGGCTTTTAATATTAATTGGTTATCTCTCAATTTTAACGGTGGAAAAACCAGATGTGATGACAGATGAGTTAGCTAAAACCGTTGCTGTAAAAGATAATTCTAATCAAATGGTGATTTTACCTAATCGTGGAAATTATTTTACTAAACAGATGTGGTACGAGAAATTAGCGCAAGTGTCAGCGACAAAGAAAAATAAGCAAAAAATACAAGAGATTTATCAAGGTCAAAAAACAGATGAACAATTTTTACCATTAGTTTGCGATGAAGATAAGTGTGTTTATCAGAAAAATATTGTTATCCATAAACAAGGGGGAATTGAAGTCAACGATATTGACTATTCTGATAAAGGAGCTCTTATGATTTATGACGTGAAGAAACATCCCAAAATTTTTATAATTAAAAACATCTTTGGAAAGCGATATTGGAATAACATACAATAATAGTGGAAATTTCTGTTATTTGTGTTGATTTTTGTTTTTTTTATTTTTTAAATTTATCCTGTTTTTAGTATTATTTATTTAATTAAAGACTTATAATTATGGCACACATTGATGAGGGAAAAAATTGGTCAATTGTAGCTGGTATGTTTTGTTATGGTCCAAGAGAGTTTTCATTTGATTTGAGAGAAGATGAAGTCAAAGGTGTTGTTCTTTTGG
>CAMOQT010000018.1 GCA_946623145.1 uncultured Azospirillum sp. | reverse complement strand
ACGAATTAACTGATTAATTGTAGGCATCACTAATTTCCTTTATTATTAAAACATTTTTGTTATTGTCTCTTGCCTGAAAAGGGCATAAGAGTCCCTATACCTTTCTCTTTAAGAGTCTGCGCATACTAGATTCATATTTCAAATAAGTCAACGTTTTTTTTAAGAAAACATTTCTGTGTTAAAATGTATAACCTGCAAAAATTCCTTGCCATTAAAATAAGAAAAGGATAATCTCCGAAACATACAGATTATTTAGGATTATAGGGAGATATTTTATGCCTCATAATGATATTGCATCAGCCAATCAAACCATAGATAAAGAAATTGATGCTTTAAATATAATGCGCAAAACGCTCGATGAAAATTTAGTAAAAGCATTAGATGTTATGCAAAATATTAAAGGTCGTGTTATTGTTACCGGCATGGGAAAATCCGGACATATCGGCAGTAAAATTGCCGCCACTCTAGCTTCAACGGGGACACCTTCTTTCTTTGTTCACCCTGCCGAAGCCAGCCACGGCGACCTCGGAATGTTGACCGAAGATGATTGCGTTCTGGCAATTTCTAACGGCGGTGAATCAAAAGAATTGTCCGACATTATCGTTTATTGCAAACGTTATGGAATTCCTCTCATTGCCATGACCAAAAATCCTGAAAGTTCATTAGGCAAAGCCGGTGATTATCTCTTAAGGCTACCTGATTGCGGCGAAGCCTGCCCGCTCGGTTTGGCACCGACATCTTCAACTACTGCCACTCTGGTTTTAGGGGATATTTTAGCCATTGCTTTACTTGAAAGAAAAGGCTTTTCAAAAACAGATTACAAACAACGTCATCCGGGCGGAAAACTCGGTGCATTTTTACGCAAGGCTTCTGACTTAATGCATAGCGGAGAAGAAATGCCTTTGGTTTCGGATTCTGCCGGCATGCAGGAAACTTTACTGGAAATGACATCAAAAATGCTCGGATGCGTTGGTATCGTTGATAAAGATAATCATCTTAAAGGTATTATCACGGATGGCGACTTACGCCGCTTTATTTCCTGTGATATTTTAACCAAAAAAGCTACCGATGTTATGACGCCTAATCCAAAGACGACAAAACCGGATACTTTGGTTGCAGAAGCCATTAACTTTATGAATACAAAAAAAATTACTGCCTTGTTTGTCGTTGATGATGAAAACAGACCACTAGGACTTCTACATATGCATGATTGTTTACATGCCGGAGTTGCATAACCGTGTCAGACACCAAAAAAATTGATACATATTTTACACCGGATTCTTCCGTTTCTGTAAAACCAAAAGTAAAATTATCTCGCAGAGCGCGAATTATCAAATTGATAAAGCTCGCGTTACCTGCTTTTGCCGCGTTGCTGATTGGTTTACTGATTGTTA
The DNA here is from genome assembly GCA_946623145.1 of uncultured Azospirillum sp. Taxonomy (GTDB): domain Bacteria; phylum Pseudomonadota; class Alphaproteobacteria; order RF32; family CAG-239; genus Scatocola. The sequence continues at coordinate 18,559 of CAMOQT010000018.1, read as the reverse complement.
TCCCTCAACTCAAGAAAGATTTACATGATGTAACCTCCGACGTTATTACACCGGAGAAAGGTGAATTAGAAAAATTCCACATGGAAAAAGGCGTTTTTTATATCACCGATTATAAAAATATGGTCAATAATTTTGATGCAGATATTCTCGATGAAACTGAACCCGGCTCAAAAATAATTAAGATGACTAATCCTAAAGGAACTATTCCGACAAAAGATGAAAAAGAAATTACGATTAAAGCCCCAATCGGTTTTTACGACCAAAACACCAAATTATTGACGTTGCAAAATGGTGTCGAATTAATTTATACCGCAGGTATTACATCAAACACGGATGAAATGTTTTTTGATTTTAATACCAGCAAGGCATATGGCGTTAAACCGATTAATACAAAATCTGAAACTGCGGAAATTAATGCTCAAGGCTTTGAATATTATAAAGAGAAAAATTTACTCATTTATACAGGGAAAAGTCACGTAACCATTAACGCTGACACACCGGAAGGAGGATTGTAATGAAAAAATATCTCATCCTTCTGTTAACTTTAATACCTTTTGGGAATGCTCAAGCACAAAATATTGATATTGATGCAGATAATCGCATAGAATGGTACCAAGATGAGCAAAAAATTATCGCAATTGGAAATGCTGTTGCAGTCAGAGAAAATGCAACCTTAAAAGGAGATACATTAACGGCTCTTTATGAAAAAGTACAACTGGAAGACGGTACTCAAAAAACACAAATTCAAAAGATCTTTTCAGATGGTAACGTTTATTTGAAAATGCAAGATGCTTCCGGTAGCGGTAGTCATTTTGAATATGATTTACCTTTACAAAAAGCAACCTTAACAGGATCTCCTGCCGCTCTTGAAAATAGTAAATTCGGTAAAGTTTCTGCAACGGAAAGTATTACCTATTATGGAGCAGAAAACAAAACCATCGCTATAGGCGATGTCATTGCTCAAAATCCGGAATATACCGTTTATGCAGATAAAATGATCAGCTATTTTGATGAAGATAAACAGGGCAAAAAAAGACTCAATCGTGTTGAAATTTATGCAGATGAGCAACCCGTCAAAATAGTCAACAATCAAGCGACAGTCACCGGACGCCGCGGAACATATTTTCCGCTTGAAAATAAATTGAAAATATTTGAAAATGTTATCATGGAACAAGATGGCAATATTCTAAAAGGCGATTACGCCGAAACAGATCTTAACACCGGAATCAGTCGTTTGCTGGCCACTCAAAAACAAGGTCGTGTAACTGGCGTTTTCCATAACAAGAAAAAATAATAGGTTTCCCTATGAGAAGAAATATAAATATACCAAATTCTACATTAGAAGTATTTAACATCGGTAAAAAATATAAAAACAGACCGGTTTTACGAAATGTATCTCTTAATGTTAAAAGAGGAGAAGCTGTTGGTTTACTAGGCCCGAACGGTGCCGGAAAAACCACATGTTTTTATTGCATTACAGGATTAATTACACCGGATTACGGCGATGTTCATATTGACGGACAAGATATTACAAATATGCCGATGTATCGTCGTGCTCGCATGGGAATAGGTTATCTCCCGCAAGAAGCTTCTATCTTCCGCTCTCTAACGGTTGAAGATAATATTAAAGCTGTTCTTGAAATTGTTGTAGATAATGAAAGTCAACGTGAAAATATGCTGGAAGAACTACTTTCTGAATTCTCCATCGCTCATTTAAGAAAATCGCCGGCAATTGCTTTATCCGGAGGCGAAAGAAGACGCCTTGAAATAGCACGTGCTTTAGCCAGCCAACCAAATTTTATTCTGTTAGATGAACCATTGGCCGGTATTGACCCGATTGCTGTCGGAGAAATCCGCAATCTTGTTGCACAATTAAAATTGCGTGGCTTAGGTGTTTTAATAACAGACCATAACGTTAGAGAAACATTGGACATCACCGACAGAGCTTATATTCTCCATGGAGGGAGCGTTTTAATGGAAGGAATGCCCGATGAAATCGTCAGCAACAAAGAAGTCCGCAAAGTTTACCTCGGCGACAACTTCTCTATGTAAATAGAGGATATTTCAGCCATGGCGGTTACTCCTAAGCTTGAAATACGACAATCACAGTCTCTGCTTATGACGCCGCAACTTCGGCAAGCCATCAATCTTTTACAGCTCTCTAATTTGGAACTCAACGAGTTAATCACCAAAGAACTCGAAGCAAATCCCTTATTAGAAAGAGAAGATGAGTATTTAGCTTCTGATGATACAAAAGAACAAACCATTGATGACTATGATATTCCTGCTACAGAAGAAGAACAATTTTCTCCGGATATTGATTATGATAATGCTTTTGATGATACTGAAAGTGATCGTATCGGATACGAACCTTCTTGGGAAAACTATAAAAGCACGAACATAGATGATGAAAATTTTGATTATTTAGAACAACGTGTCAAAGCCAAAGAATCTGTCTATGATCTTTTAACCAGACAAATAGAAAGTCATTTTCAAACCTCAAAAGAACGTTTAATAGCATCTCGATTAGCTTCATTTTTAGATGGAGCCGGATATTTTACCGGTAATTTGGAACAAATTTCACAACAGTTAAAGATAAAAGAAGAATACCTCCAAGGTATTTTAGAAAAACTACAAACATTTGAGCCATCCGGCCTTTTTGCTCGCACTTTAAAAGAATGTTTGAGTATACAATTAAAGGATCAAAACCGCCTCGATGAGATGATGCAAACTTGTCTGAATAATCTGGAGCTGTTAGCTAAAGGCGATACCAAAACTTTGAAAAAACTCTGTCGTGCTGATGATGAAGATCTGGCTTCACTCATCGCTGATATCAAAGCACAAAACCCGAAACCTCTCGCCTCTTACAGTTCAGATAATAACAATTACATTCTTCCGGATATTTATGTTCATCGTAACAAATACGGGGAATATATTGTCGAATTGAATAACGATACATTACCTCGTATTCTGATTAATCAAGAATATTATACTAAAATCACAAAACAAAAGACAGAAAAGCAAATAAATAAATATCTCCGAGAAAGACTGAGCCATGCAAATTTTCTGATTAAGGCTCTACACCAGAGAGCATCAACTCTATTAAATATCAGCGAGGAAATTGTAAAACAGCAATATGACTTTTTCGAAAAAGGTATAGATCACTTGCGCCCTATGTTGTTAAGAGATGTTGCTGAAGCTGTAGAAATGCACGAAAGTACAGTCAGTCGCGTTACCTCACACAAATATATGCATACGCCTTCAGGGCTTTTTGAACTCAAATACTTTTTTAGTTCGGCGGCCGGAATGTATAATGGGACAAACCAAACTTCAGTCACAAGCATCAAACACAAAATCAAACAACTGATCGAAGCAGAAACAGATAAAATTCTCTCTGATGACGCTATTGTCAACTGTTTAGCGCAACAAAGCATAAAAATCGCCCGTCGTACCGTCGCCAAATACCGTGAAGAAATGAATATTCCAACCTCAGCCGAAAGAAAAAGACAAAAACGCCGCCTTGCCCATTAACTTTATGTCTTGACTTTTACACAAATCTGTTATTATGTGTTTTACAGATTGAAATCCATATCCCGAAATGATAAATTGGTATGGTAAACTTATATTAATATAGATGAGGAAAAGATATGCAAATTACATTGACAGGTAAACAAGTAGATATTGGAGAAAAACTTCGTTCTCACGTAGAACAAGGTGTTTTGAATTCTGTAAATAAATATTTTCCGGCTCCAATTAGCAGCACCGTTGCTTTTTCAAGAGAAGGCGATAATTTTAGTGCTGAAGTTACCGTACATCCAGCTCGCAACATTGTATTAAAAGGCTCAGGCATTGCCAGTGATCCTTATTCTGCATTTGATGATGCTAACATTCATATTGCAACTCGTTTACGTCGTCATAAAACAAAATTAAATGATCACAAAGGTAAAACTGGTTTAGCTGAAATTGCTAACGAAGCTGTATACCCACTTCATATTTCTGAAGATGAGATGGAAATCGATGAAAGCGCACCTTTAACTATTGCTGAGACAGAAGCTAACATCCCTGTTTGTACAGTTAGTGAAGCTGTTATGCATATGGATTTGGTAAATGAGTGTGCCATTATGTTCCGTAACAGCGCAAACAATCATATCAGCATGGTTTATCGTCGTAAAGACGGTAATATCGGTTGGGTAGAACCTAAAGCTGAAAATTAATTTTTACTAAGGCACTTCAATGAAAATATCAGACATTATGTCCGTCGATTCGGTGATGTTATCAGTAAAGGCTAAAAACAAAAGAGCCTTACTGCAAGAGATATCAACATTCGCTTCTTCCATCACTAAAGTGGACGACAGAATAATTTTTGATGCTTTATTAGAGCGTGAAAATTTAGGCTCAACAGGTTTTGGTGGAGGTGTTGCTCTTCCTCATGGTCGATTAGCTGAACTCAAAAAAGTATATGGTTTTTTTATAAAATTAGCCACACCTATTGATTTTGATGCTATTGATGGAAAACCTGTAGATATGCTGTTTTTACTTCTCTCTCCTGAGAGTAGCGGAGCTGATCATCTAACAGCATTGGCTCAAATTTCCAGAGTTCTAAAAAACAACAGTTTAGTAAATAAGCTGCGTGAAGCTGAAAGAAAAGAAGAAATACATGCTTTATTAAATAATTAAAATAAAAGCTCCTTTAACGGAGCTTTTATTTTACCTTAATGGGCACTTTGCGGTAATAAATCATTTTGTTTTGCTAACATAAATGCACATTCTCGATCATCAGTAACGGCTATTCGTACACCATCAGCATCATATATTCCCCAGTATATTTTTCCGTTATATTCATCTTCTTTTATAAATACTGCCGTTTCAGGAAAACAAAATCCGGCATCATAAATTGATCTTAACTCAGATGAGTAATTTATATCTTCTATTCTTATTTTAGAACTCATTCCTATTTTTCTCTTCTTTTCTATTTATTAATATTATCGCGCTATACTATTGATAAATACCCCTTTACCTTGGAATAAAAAATGTTTTTCAGTCTTAATAAAAAAATAATTCTTTCAATTGCTATATTCTTCATAAGCACTTTCTGCGTATTTGGCTACACTTTATATAATATCTATAACACCAAACTTCAAGAAGACCGACAATTTTTACAGCTCAAAAACAAGCAATACAATGAACTATTATACCAATATTATAAATTACAATCAGAAATAAAAAATACGACCATTACCCCCCCGACAGATACTTTAAAAGATAATAAATATGAATGGATCCAACAAGAATTCTTTAAAGATACAAACCTTCACAAAAATATCTATTTAATATTAAGTTGCTTAATTACCTTCAGTATTTTCATTATTATTATGATTTTGCTATTGCATACCTTAATACTGGTTCCGATAAAACATTTCAATAATATGAATAACATCATTCGTAAAGGTATTTATAACCAACGATTAAATCTTCCGCAAAAACTTCTTAATGATGAATTTTCATATCTCGAACAAACTTACAACCAAATGCTTGATAATATTGAGGAGCAAGTCCAGCATATTAAGCAACAACATAAATTTTTACAAAATATTTTAAATGGAATTCCTGATGCTATCCGTGTTCTTGATTTTAATGGAAATATTATCCTGACAAATGAAACATATAATAAAACTTTGGAACATCTTCCAACCATTTCCAAAGCAAAATGTTATCAATCCTTATTTGAGAGAAAAACACCTTGTCAAGATATACTTAATTGCCCTTTACACATTCTTAATAAACAGCAAAAGATCAAATTTATTCAACAACTCCCTTCAGGCAATAAACAATACTTATCTGTTAGTGCTGCCCGCATTGACTCAACAAACCAACCTTTAATTATTGAATCTTTTCGGGATCTCAGTGAAAACATAAAATTCTCACATCAACAAAAAATTTCAGGATTAGGTTTTCTAACAACCGCCATTGCGCACGAAATTAAAAATAATTTAGGATCCATGCGTCTTATCATAGAAAGTCTGTTGAAATCTAAACTTTCATCGTCAGAGCTAAAAAAATATAATGAATTACTATATAACCAAATATTAGAATGCATAAAAATACCTGAACGTCTTCTGAAAATAGCACGTTCATCCAATGCTGAAAATGATCAAGTGAATTGTAATGAATGTATCCGTGAAATCTGCGCTCTTCTAGACTATAATGCCACATATAATGGTATTAAAATAGAACTCGATACTCAAGATATGCTTCCTGACATTATTTGTAATGAAACAGACTTCAAAATGATTATTTTAAACCTGGCACAAAATGCAATTAAAGCTATGTCTTCTGGTGGAACTCTCAAAATTGAAACTAAGTATAATTCCCATAATATTCTTATTAATATTTCTGATACAGGATGTGGCATCCCCCAAAATCAGCTTCCTCATATTTTCGAACCATTCTTTAGTAACAACAAAAATAATGATGAGCATATAGGTCTAGGTTTAGCTATTGTAAAATCTCTCTTAAATAATTTAGGAGGAAGCATTACCGTTAAATCGAAACCAAACAAAGGAGCTTGTTTTTCCCTAAAAATTCCTTATAAAAACAAGAAATAAATTGCAAAACCAATTTTTTTGATTTATATACATAACAAATTATATAAATAAGGATACTTACATGAGTAAAGAAGAACTTCTAGAATTAACCGGAGAAGTTATTGAAAAACTTCCTAATGCGATGTTCCGTGTTAAGTTGGAAAATGGTGTAGAAATATTAGCTCATACCGCCGGAAAAATGCGTAAATTCAGAATACGTGTTATGGTTGGTGATAAGGTTGATATAGAAATGACACCGTATGATTTAACTAAAGGTCGTATTACTTTCCGCCATAAAGATTAAAAAAAAGCTCTCTTCTGAGAGCTTTTTTTATAAATACTTAACGGCATAAAATCCTGCAAATAATAACAAAACAAAAATGACCGTTAAAAGACCAAGATTTTTTTCTATAAAAACTTTCATAGGTTCCCCAAAGCGTTTTAATAAAAACGCAATAAGATAAAATCTAATTCCTCGAGCTAAAACAGAAGCAATACCAAATACCCAAATATTCAGTCCTAAAACGCCACTGGTAATCGTAATAACTTTATATGGAAAAGGGGTTAACCCGGCACCAAAAACAATCCATGCCCCCCATTCGTGATAATAACGACTAAATTCATTGAATGCTTCCGAATAACCATAAAAAGCAATAAGCGGCTTCGCAATAACTTCATATCCGAACATTCCGATGGCATACCCCAAATATCCGCCGATAACACTGGCAACCATTGCATAACCTGCAATTTTCCAAGCCTTAGAGGGTGTTGCCAAAACCATAGGAATAATCATAATATCAGGAGGTATTGGAAAAAAAGAGCTCTCAACGAATGCTACCAAAACCAACCAATACAAAGCATTAGGCCTGGAAGACAGAAGCAAAACATTATCATATATGCGACGTAGCATTTGGGAAAACATATTTATAGCAACCTCTTTTATTTTTATATAAGAGATATACCATACTGTCTAAATAAGCCTAGATAAATTTTTCACTTGCTTATAATTGTCCACAAAAAATATTTTATCGTGTTCAATTTTAGCTTCAATTTGAGAACATTTATCATAAGGAAGATTAAGGCAAATACATCGCGGATTATTTTTCTGTAAATAAAAGCGAGCAGCATTTGTATCACTAACTTCAAAACAACTCAAATTTTGACTAATAATTGCCTCTTTAATCTTAGTATCTTTATTAACACATTCATCAATCAACAAAACATCATGATGCTTATGCCCTCTGCAATAGCTCTCAATAATATCATCAAGATTTTGTAAAGCATAGGGTTTTTGAGCATAATGAGCAACCCCTTGATAACAGCGATCAAGCCTTGTCCCCAACATCAAAATCGGTTTATTTGTTTTGTGCCGATAGCGACGCAAATAGCTTAAAACTTGTTCATCAGTTAAAGCTTTTGCATCCGTATCAACAATAATCAAATCCGGTAACAGCTCTCTTGCGTATTTAACAAATTGATAAATATTTGAGGTTGAAAAAACAAGATAGCCTTGATCATTCAAACGTGCCGTTTGTTCATATAACAAACTTTGATCTTCACTGAAAATACAAATTGTCCCTGACTTCAACATTTTTATTTCCCATTAAATAAACTTATTTAATAAAGAAATAATACTGTTTTCAAAAAATTACAGATTATCCATCTGTTTTAGATAAGCCGTATAGGTATTTTTCAACAACATAGCTATTGTCATGGGACCGACACCACCGGGAACCGGCGTTATAGCTCCGGCAACGTCTTTTACTTCATCAAAATCGACATCCCCACAGAGTTTTCCATCCACTTTAGATATACCGACATCAATAATAACAGCACCGGGTTTTACCCAGTCCTTTTTGACCAAACGGGGAACACCACAAGCAACAACAACAATATCCCCTGTTTTAACAATATCTTTTAATCCTATAGTTTTTGAATGTGAAATTGTTACCGTACAATCTTCATTCAATAATAAAGCGGCCATAGGCTTACCCACAATATTTGATCGTCCGATAATGACAGCATGCTTTCCACACAAATTATCGACATATTTTTTTAGTAACAATAAAACACCTTGCGGCGTTGCGGAAGCCCAAGGAGCTTTCTTCTGCCATAAAGCACCTGACATAACTTGCTTAAATGCATCAACATCTTTATCTTGCTGAACTGTTTCTAAAATATGAGTTTCATTTAAATGCTTTGGCATAGGAAGTTGAACAATAATTCCATTAACAGATTTATCCATATTTAATTGTTCAATAAGTGTAACAATTTCATTCTCCTGAGCTAATTCTGCGAAATGGAAAACTTCACACTCCATACCGATTTCTTGAGCTTTCTTCTGCTTATTGCGAACATAAATTAAACTAGCAGGATTATCACCGACCAAAATAACAGCTAATTTTGGCATCTTTTTTAATTGCTTTATCTGTTGCGCTAAATCATCACAAAATTGCTGAGCTATTTCTTTCCCATTAATAATTTGTGCTGTCATCCTTCTGTCCTTTCAACCAAATCTCAAGTCGTTCTTTTAGAAGAGTAGTATCGCCTGTAATTTTAATTTTTTTATATCGATCCAACTCTCCGCCAATAATATCGCATTGAGATTTTGAGACTTTTAACTCTTTTGCTAATAGCCCAATCAACTCCTTATTGGCTTTTCCTTTTTCAGGAATCGCAGTAATACATATTTTTAAAAATGCGACACCTTGCGTATCCCTAAAAATACCATTTAACCGACACGAAGACGAGTTAGGCATAAGCCTAACCCGCAATATCACTCCATTATTTAAGAGATCATAAACCACAAGCTAAATAAATAACTCGCTCAAATTATGCAAAATACGGCTAATTAACATTAAACCTAATAATAAGGCAAAAGGAGAAATATCAATTCCCGCCAATTTAGGCAATTTAGCACCTATTTTCTCATAAACAGGCTTTGTTAATAGTTCCAAAATTTCCATTGTTTTTTTAGCATATTTATTCTCAGCTTCCAAAACCTTAAAATGAATCAGCCAGTGCAAAACAATTTCTACGACAACAACTTTAAAGTATATATCAACCAAGAAAGCTAAAACATAAACAAATGGCTCTATAATAACACCCATAAAAAATCTCCTTTAAAGATAAATCATTTAAATATATAAGACAGCTTTACTAAATTAGCAACATTTGTTTATGATGATGCACAACAAATCAATCACCTTCATTTTGTAAAGCTCTAAGCTCTCTCAATTTCATATAGCTGTTTGCATCAAAAGCATTTCCACGCACTCTGCGAACATTTTCTTCTGAATTTTCTCTCAATCTTCTTCCTGTTAATCGGAAAATTCGTTCGCGCACATCTTCTTTAGACTCATTTCTGTGTCGCATTTCTGAAAGTAAAACAGCAAAATTCTCCCGACTATTTTTCTCCGTCTGCGAACGTCTTTGCTCTTCAAGCATTCTTGTATAAAAACTATACCCCTTATAAAATTCAAAATCTTTTTCATGACTAATCTGCAATTGACGCATATGCTCTAATAAGGCTTGATTATTATAATCTCCATATTCATCATATTCTCGCATTTCCTCTAGCGTCCTAATTGTATGACGCAATCGAGCCTGTTCCGCAGCTTTAATTTTTTCTTGATCTGAAGAACTTCTAGTATTAGTCATTAAAGCGCTACGTATCTGGCGCAATCTAACCAATTTTATTCTCAATTCATTATATCTTTTTTTGGCCATCGGATTATCACTTTGTTCATATAGAGCCAAACAAGTCAATAATTCCGTTTCTCTCTGCCAAGACATAGAAATAAAATGATTACGCTCACGGAGTTCATCATCGGTAACAATACCGTCATTCATTTCTTTCAAAATTTTATTTGATTCATCAATCCAAGAAAAATATTCATTTTGAGAAGATGTTTCGCATCTGACATTTTCTAATGACTCTGCTATACTAAACAAAAAACTGTCATATCCTTTAACTTTTGTACCGCTATCTGCCCGCAGAGCTTGTTCCGTCAATAATGCAATTGTTTTTTCATCATTAATTTTCGTACTTTTTCTTACACCCTCTGCTATAATTTCTCTAGGAGATTCGTGATTATTTTTTTCTTTATGATTGGCACTTAAAGAACCAATAGTTAAATTATCCATCGCTCTCTACCTCCCAACTAAATTTCTTCAAAAATAATCTTACCTTGATTGTTCCAAATCAGATAATCAATAACCCAATTACTGATTTGCTCGATTTTCTCAAGTTCGATTCCCATAGCCTGGCCGACTTCACCAATAAATAACACTTCTTCATCCGACAAGTCATCATCGGCATGACCTAAAAGACACATCTCTTTTATGAGTTCTAAAGCAACAGATCTATTATCAATCAATGAGGCTTCTTTTACAATGAGGTGATCATCAAGATTTTTCATAATATCTTCGGTTTGTTCTGGAGAAATTCCTAAATCATTTGCTATTTTTCTAACAAAAACTTTCTCTGTTTCATCAAAGTGCCCGTCAATGCTTGCCATTTTTACAAAAACATGTAAAAAAGCAACTTTTTGAGCCTCCGTTAATTTCAAAAGATTTTCTAAATCAATATTAATCCCATTATAGCTCATAACAATAATTCTCCTTTTGTAAACAAACTGTCTTATCATGACATTCAATCGCTTTTTTAGCAACAAAAAAATGTCTTTTAACGCTTAGCCTGTAATATTTTAGCAAAACCTATAAATAATATTTGAAAAAACTCATAATTTGCCTTAAACTAAAAGGATAGTAACATATTATGAGAATAAAGTGAATAAAAAATATTATATTAAAACATTTGGCTGCCAAATGAATGTCTATGATTCACAACGCATAGCCAATATACTTGAAACCCTCGGATATCAGGAAACATCATCCCAAACCGCAGCTGATATCATTATTTTTAATACTTGTCATATCAGAGAAAAAGCTGCTGAAAAAGTTTTTTCTGACCTTGGGCGTGCACTTTTAATCAAAAACGAAAGATTGGCTCAAGGAAAGGAAACGATTATAGGCGTTTGCGGTTGTGTCGTTCAAGCAGAAGATGAACAAATTGCCAAACGAGCTCCTTTTGTTGACTTTGCAACCGGCCCACTCACTTATCATCGTTTGCCGGAAATTTTAGAAAAAGTAGCTCGTAAAAAGCATATTTCTGTTATTGATACTGAATTTCCAGGGGAGTCAAAATTTGACTATCTTCCGGAAAATCACGCTCAAGGCGGTTGCTCTTACTTAGCTATTCAAGAAGGGTGCAACAATTTTTGCACTTATTGTGTCGTTCCTTATACCAGAGGTGTAGAATATTCTCGTCCGATTAATGAAGTTCTCTCAGAAGCAAAAAGATTAATTTCTACGGGAAGCTTAGAACTCAATCTTCTCGGACAAAATGTCAATTCTTATCACGGTGAAGATGAAAACGGTAAAGAAAGAAATTTAGCTTATTTACTAAATAAATTAGCTGAAATCGATGGTTTAAAAAGACTTCGCTATACAACTTCTTATCCGGCCGATATGAATGATGATTTGATTGCCTGTCATAAAAATTTACCCCAATTAATGCCTTATCTTCATCTTCCAATTCAATCCGGTTCAAATAGCATTCTCAAAGCGATGAATCGCCGCCATACTAAGGAAGACTATTTGCGGGTTATCGAAAAATTATATAAGGCTAACCCCAAAATTGGTATGTCATCAGATTTTATTGTCGGTTTTCCCGGTGAAACAGATGCCGATTTTCAAGAAACGCTTAATGTTGTAAATCAAGTTAAATATATTCAGGCTTTTTCTTTCAAATACAGCAAACGCCCCGGAACACCGGCCGCCTTAATGTCCAATCAAATAGAAGAAAAAGTCAAAAAAGAACGCCTTGATATTTTGCAAACCTTATTATTCGAATATCAGGATAAGTTTAATCAATCTTGTTTGGGCAAAACTATGCCTGTTTTATTTGAAAACAAAGGACGTCATGCCGGACAACTTATCGGCCGGACACCGTATATGCAAAATGTTCATGCTCTTTTAGATAAAAAGTATTTAAACCAAATTATAAATGTAAAAATAACCGAAGCCACAACCAATTCATTGAGCGGCGAAAAGATTTAACAGGAGGAAACGACTATGGCAGAAATTAATTTTGAATTATTCAATAATCAGCTGATCCAACAATTGGTTGGTCCTCAGGATAGCAATCTTAAATTAATAGAACAAATCATCAATGTTGAAATCGGTTCTTTCGGTAATCAAATAAGCATCAGTGGTGATAAAGATGCTATCGAACAAGCTAAAAATGCCATTGAATTGTTATACAATAAAGTCAGTCGAGGTATAGAAATTAACGAACAAGAAGTTAAAGCTGCTCTCAGAATGTGTAGTGATGGAAGAGAGAAAGAAGTTTCGGAAAATCTAAGTGAACTTGTCTTAAAAACTAAAAAACGCCATATTTATCCAAGATCAGCAACTCAAGCTCAATACATTCAAGAAATGATGAAAAATGAACTCGTCTTTGGTTTAGGGCCTGCTGGTACAGGTAAAACCTATTTAGCAGTTGCTCTTGCTGTCTCAATGATGCTTGAAGGTAAAATAGATAAAATCATTTTATCTCGTCCGGCCGTTGAAGCTGGTGAAAATCTCGGATTTTTGCCGGGTGACTTAAAAGATAAGGTCGATCCTTATCTGCGCCCATTATATGATGCCTTATATGAGATGTTACCTGCAGAACAAGTTGATAAAAAACTAGCTATCGGCGAAATTGAAATTGCTCCATTAGCTTTTATGCGTGGTCGAACATTATCTAATGCTTTCGTTATTTTAGATGAAGCTCAAAATACAACCCCTATGCAAATGAAAATGTTTTTAACTCGTTTGGGTGAAAATTCACGCATGGTTGTTAACGGTGACCTGAGTCAAATAGATTTACCGCGCGGTGTTATATCTGGACTGAAAGATGCTATTGATACCTTAACGAAAATTAATGGAATCAGCTCAGTAACCTTTAGCGCTAATGATGTTGTTCGTCATGGTTTAGTTGCTAAAATTGTTAAAGCGTATGAAGACAAAAAGCATGATTAAAACGTCGCTTTATTTAAGCATTAATGAACCGAAATGGGAAAAAGCTCTTACGGACAATATATTAGAAATTGCCGAAGAAACGGTTGGTTTGGCTGTTAATTTTATCCAACAAAAAGAACCCTTAAACTTCATTTCTGAAACAAAAGAGCTTTGCTTTAATCTTTGTTTGAGTAATGATAAAGAAGTACATGCTCTTAATAAAGAATTTAGAGGAATAGATAAACCGACAAATGTTTTATCTTTCGCAAATATAGACGATCCCGATTTTGAAAAACAAGCAAAAAAACAAAAACTATTGGAAATGGGAGATATGATTATTGCTTTAGAAACCATGCAACAAGAAGCTAAAATCAAAAATATTTCCCTTCATGATCACTTTTGCCATTTATTAACACATAGCGTGTTACACTTGCTTGGCTACGATCATTTAACAGATACAGAAGCTGAACATATGGAAAATTTTGAAATTCAAATTTTACAGCTTTTAAACATTAATAACCCCTATGAGGAGTAAGCATAATTATGCCGGATGATAATAATACGACATCACATAACCTTTTCTGCAATTTAAAAAACATTTTCAGACATAGGGAAAAAGAAGATGTCCGTGAAACTATCGAAGACTTAATTGAAGAAGCCGGAACTGACGGCGAAACTATTAGTGAACACGAACAATTAATCTTAAATAATGTTTTGGATTTAAAAGACAAAAAATGTTGTCATGCCATGGTTCCGAGATCTGATATTGTTGCTTTTCATAAAGATGGAAGTATTGGCGATTTAGCAAACTTAATGCTGGCAAAAGGACATTCCCGCATTCCTATTTACGGAGAATCTTTAGATGATATTGTCGGGATTGTCCATATTATCGACTTAGCCAAAAATCTCTTGAAAGGTAATAAAGATACGCCGGTTAAAGATATTCTTTGTCGGGATGTGCACTTTATTTCTCCTGATATAGAAATTTTGGATTTATTAAAAGAAATGCAATCTAATAAAATCCATATGTCGATAGTTATCGATGAATATGGCGGGGTTGATGGCTTGGTAACCATTGAAGACTTGCTTGAAGAAATCGTCGGAAATATTGAAGATGAGTACGATTATGAAGAACATCACAGTATTAAACCTCAACAAGATGGTTTCTTAGCTGATGCCAGGGCAGAATTGAGCGAGGTCAAAACGGCAACAGGTATTGATTTAAGTCCAGAAGAAGACGAAGGCGATGAAACACCTATTGATACTCTCGGAGGATATGTATTTCAGTTAATTCAAAGAATTCCGAATAAAGGAGAAATTATTACAGATTCTAAGGGAATTGGCTTTAAAATCATAGATGTTGATCCTCGACGCATCAAAAAAATATTAATTATCAATAATAAAGAGCAAAAAAATGTTCCTTCGACTGAGTAATTTTTTACTTAATCATTCAAAATTCTTTGCTTTTCTATTAGGAGGTATTGCCGTTCAAACGTTACCTCCTTTCTATCATTGGTATTTATTGTTTATTTGTTTTACCTCTCTTTTGTGGTTTCTACATAAAGCTCAAACAAAAAAACAATCCTTTGCTATTGGCTACTGGTTTGGTTTTAGTTACTTTGCTTTTGGATTATCTTGGGTAAATAATGCTTTATTAGTTAACCCCTCTGAAACCGGATGGGTCATTCCTATTTCTTTTTTAGCTTCAGGAGCTTTCTTTGGAATATTTATAGGTATTCCCTGCCTTTTAACAAAAATCTATAAATCTCTGACAGCCCAATATTTGGCTTTTGCTGCTTGGATAGTTATTTTTGAGTGGATAAGAAGTTGGTTTTTAACAGGTTTTCCTTGGAATTTATTGGGTA
Source organism: uncultured Azospirillum sp. (assembly GCA_946623145.1). Lineage (GTDB taxonomy): Bacteria > Pseudomonadota > Alphaproteobacteria > RF32 > CAG-239 > Scatocola. The sequence goes on along the minus strand of CAMOQT010000018.1, from coordinate 3,042 downwards.
GCAGTTTGGCTTTTGATATTACCCTTTTACAAAGCGCTTCTGTTTGGGGAACCTATGGTCTATCTTTATGCATTATTTTAATCGCTTCAGCTCCCGTTTTCTGGATTATCCGCCCATCTATCCTCAATGCCATAATAAGTTTAAGTACTATCTCTTTATTTATCGCCGGGCTGTACGGCTTTGGATTATTCAGAATAAATCAATTACATAATGAGAAAAATAGCGACATAACAATTCGTCTTGTTCAACCGAGCATCCCTCAATTTATAAAATGGTCCCCAGACCTAAAACAACAGCATTTTCAAAAATATATAGATTTAAGTAAGACTAAATCCTTAAAAGATATTCAAATGGTCATCTGGGGAGAAACAGCAAGTCCTTATGCTTTAGATCTTGAAAAAGAAGCAATGAAACAAATTATCTCTGCTATTCCTGAAAAAGGATACCTCACAACAGGTACTGTCAGATATGAAGATGATTATTATGGAAATTGGAAACCTCTGAATTCTGCGTTTACTATAAATCATAATGGAATAATTGAAGATTTTTACGATAAAAGTCACCTTGTTCCTTTTGGAGAATATATTCCTTTACGCCATTTAATCCCGACACAAATTCGCCCAATTGCAAATACTATTACAGATTTCAAAGCCGGAACAGGAGCAAAAAATATATCTGTTCCTAATATCCCTCCTTTCGGAATATTGATCTGTTATGAAATTATTTTTCCTCATCAAATTATTAATCCTAAAGATAAGCCTAGTTGGTTAATCAATCTCACCAATGATGGATGGTACGGGATCAGTTCCGGTCCATACCAACATCTTGTCAGCACACAATTACGTGCAATTGAAGAAGGAATAACTATCGCTCGTAGTGCTAATAGCGGTATTAGCGCTCTAATCAATCGTTATGGAAAAATTTTGCAACACTTAGACTTAAATCAAGAAGCTTTTTTAGATATCTCTTTACCTCAAGAATTAGAAATACCTACTATTTATAATTATATGGGAAACTATTTACCTCTGGGATTGTGTCTCTTAAGCCTGTTCTTGGCTTTCTTGATAAACAAAAAAAAATTTTAAACAGGAAAATAAGCTCCAAACAAAATAAATCTTTGCATTTTTACAGAATATTTCATAATATAAAATGACATTTGAATAAAATAGGCTGACTACCTATAAAAAATGAGACTGTGAGGAAAAAATGACTGCTGAAATCTCCAGAAAAACTTGTCGTAGTAAAACGCCAAGTGGACAACCAAACCCTATTGATATTCACGTCGGCAACCGTATTCGTTTGCGTCGCACCTTACTTGGTTTAAGCCAAGAAAAATTAGCTTCTTTGCTGGGATTGACTTTTCAACAAATTCAAAAATATGAAAAAGGACTGAACAGAGTTGGCGCCAGTCGTTTATGGGATATTAGCAAGGTTTTAGAAGCTCCTATCAGCTTCTTTTATGAAGATATGGATCAGGATGTTGCAAATCAAAGCCCAAGAACATTTAACGTTGAAACAAATTTATCTTTCAACGAAGATAATACTGAATTTAATTCTGATCCTATGCTCAGAGCTGAAACCATCGAATTGGTTAAAGCTTATTACAAAATTCCAAATCGTAAAGCCGCAAAATATCTTTTTGAATTAATGGTTGCTCTATCTAAAACAACAACAGAAACAGAAACAGAAAATAAAACAGAATAAAAAGGTAAAGATGTTTGATACCCATACTCCAAAATTTTTCGGACGCCGAAAAGGTCGCACAATTCGTTGTGCAAAAAGCACTTTATTAGAAAAATTTCTCCCTCAAATCCGAATTTCTCAACAATCTGTTATTTCTCCTCAAATGTACAGCATTCCTATAAAAAAGATGTATCTTGAAATAGGTTTCGGCAATGGAGAACACTTAGCTGAACAAGCTCGTCTACATCACGACATCGGCTTTATTGGTGCAGAAGTTTTTCAAAACGGTGTTGCTAATCTCTTAACCTTGATAACCGGAATCAAAATAAAAGATGATCTTCCGGAAAACATACACTTAACAGAAGACAGAGTAGATAACATCAGAATTTTTGATGATGATATCAGATTATTATTCAAACAAATACCGGATGCCTCTCTTGATAAAATTTTTCTGCTATTTCCTGATCCTTGGCCCAAAAAGCGCCATGCTGACAGACGATTCGTAAACCCTGAAAATTTAAAAGAATTGGCTCGTTGCCTCAAAACAGGTGGAATTCTGAGAATAGCCACAGATCATAAAGTATATAAACATTGGACTCTTCGTCAATTACATCAATGCCCTTTATTCCGTTGGACAGCAACCTGTGGCAATGACTGGAAACACGAACCTTCCGACTGGGTACAAACAAAATACCAACGCAAAGCCATCCTAGAAGGACGTCGTCCGATTTTCTTAGATTATGAAAAGATATAAATCATATTAATCAACAAACATCGAATTTCTAAGGCTCAGATTATTTAACACATTAACTGGCTCTTCTTGCCGTTTTTGTACTTTTTTAACCGGAACAACCTGCTTTTGTGATGTATCCGCAGTAACATAAGGACGTCCGAATTGATTAAAATAAGCCTCTACCAAACGATTTTGATAGCTTCCTTTTGCTCCCGATTCGCCCTTCTCTGAAGATAATTCAACCTCTTTCAAAAAACGGAACGGATTAATATGCATCGCAACTTTTGCTGCAGAATTATCTCGCGCAATTCTTTTTTGTTCATCATGATGAACATCAACCAGAGACTGGGCTGAAATCGTCTTATTTTGTTCTTTCAACATCTCTGCATATTGCTCACGAAATTCTTCAGGAACACGGATAATTTCGACACTATGAACAATTTTTGCATTATTTTGAACCGTTTTAATATTTGTATTTACAAGAGTTGTTAAAGTAATTTTTTCTTCCGAACTCATTTTTGCCAAATCAGCCTCCAAAATCGGATTCTGGGGAGCTTTTCCTGTTTGAGCTATAATATTCAAATCTCTTAAATAAGCATCAAATTCTTTCTTGTATTCCGGACGAT
>CAMOQT010000017.1 GCA_946623145.1 uncultured Azospirillum sp. | reverse complement strand
AAAATACTCTACGATAAGGATGGTAATATCATCGGCAGAGTTGATGAATTTGGCAATATGTATGATGCCAATGGTAAGCTAATCGGAAAAGTCAAAGAAGATGGAACTATTGTCGATAAAGACGGCAATATTGTTGGTAAAATCGGAGCTGACGGAACATTATATGATAAAGACGGTAATGTTATAGGTAAGGCTGTTGATATTAAGCCTGGCGGAAAAATATTATATGATGCCAATGGAAATGTTATCGGCAGAGTTGATTCTGAAGGCAATTTTTATGATGCAAATGGCAATCTGATTGGAAAAGTCAAAGAAGATGGTACAATCATTGATAAAAACGGCAATGTCATTGGTAAAATAGATGGTAATGGTAATTTATACGATGCTAATGGTCGGTTAATAGGTAAAGCTGTTGATATTGCTAAAACAGCTAAAAAAGTGCTGTATGATGCCAATGGTAATGTTATGGGTTATGTTGATGAAAAAGGAAACCTATATGATGCCAATGGAAAAATAATTGGAAAAGTTTTGCCTGATGGAACCATGGTCGATAAAAACGGCAAGGTTATCGGTAAAATTGATAAAGATGGTACAATATATGATGAGCGTGGCAATGTTGTAGGTCAAGCAAAGTCTAATAAATCTCCGCAAATAGCGTATGATAAAGATGGTAATGTTATCGGTTACATTGATGAAAATGGTAATGTCATCGATGCAGAGGGTAATATTATCGGAAAGGTTCAATCAGATGGAACCATTGTTGATAAAAACGGCAATATTATTGGTTATGCCTCAGAAATGAATGTCGGTGAATTACGTCGTTTAGCATATGATAAAGACGGTAATGTTATCGGGTACGTTAATGAAAATGGTGAAGTTGTCGATTTTAATGGAAATGTCATCGGCAGAATGTTAGAAGATGGAACTTTGGTCGATAATGACGGTAATATTATGGGTAAAGCCGGTGATTTTGTTAACTTGGTAACAGATAAAGATGGCAGAATTATAGGTTATGCAACAGCTGACGGACAAATCTATGACTCCAACGGTGAAATCATCGGTTACATAGATTCTCAAGGAAATATCATCAGCAAATATAATCGAAATATAGGATCACTAGTTCAAACCCAAATGATTCCTATCACACCGACAGGTCAAGTTCTTGGAGAAGTGACAAACCAAGGCACCGTTGAAAAAGATGGGGAAATTTTGGGGCGCGTTCTGGCAAATGGATTGGTAAAAGATCCGTCAGGCTCAGAGGTCGTTGCCAAATTAGTCAGAAGCGGTATTGCTTTGGGATATGGTTGCAAAAATATCGGTTATTTGGATAAAAGCGGTCGTATTATGAAAGGAAATACCGATACAAAACTGAGAATTATGTTTGATGGTGTGATTGTTGATAATAGCGGGGCTTATGTTGGAGAAATAGGCCGCATCGGGCCTGTATATGATAATAAGTGTAATTATCTCGGTGATGCCGGAACGGATGGTGTCGTTAGAACGGCTGACGGAACATATGTCGGATGCTTAAATCCTGACGGAACTGTGCTGAGTGAACAAGGCGATATTATTGGCGCAATCCAAAAAACAGGTGTCGTTATCGGTTGGGATGGTTCTTACTTAGGAAGTGTGACAGAGAATAATCAAGTTCTGAATCAAAAATTTGAACGTGTTGGTTGTGTCGGAATAAACGGTGATGTTTTTGGCGTCAACGGGCAATATATAGGACATATTTTAGAAAAAACATATGCCTATGATTTGCAAGGAAACTTTTTGAATTTAGTCGATATACATGGAAATATTGGTTTAGCCGGACGTGAACCCGGAAAGATTTTTGTAAATGATTTGGTAGCGACACCGTCAAATAATATTATCGGTGTTCTTATGAATGAAAAAACAGCGTTTATTGATTCTCAAGGAAATTTTATCGGTCGTTTATTCCCGGATGGAAACGTTTATAATATGAGAGGCGCAAATCTAGGTAAATTTAATGGAGATGGCTATGGTTTCTTCAACAGAAATATCGGTATTCCTGTTGAAATGGGACAAGTTGTTAATTTTGATGGAAAAGGTCTTGGTTTAACGGCTTATGATGGAAAAGTCATTAATCCATACGGGGCGGTCCTAGGCAGAATAGACGGCAAAGGAAACTATTTTAATGATAAAGGGGAATATCTCGGGGCTGTTGTTAGAACAGGGGCAGCTGTCGGATATGACGGACAATATTTAGGCTATGCGTTGAAAAATGGTGAAATCATTGATACCTCCGGAAAAATTATCGGACATACGACATCTGATGGAAAAGTTGTTGATGTTAAAGGAAAGTTAGTCGGAGAAATATTACCGGAGAATATTCTTGTTGATATTTGGGGATATTTTCAGGGATATACAAATATGCTGGGTGATGTTTTAAATCTGAATAATGAAGCTATTTCAGCTATTCTCCCAGGAGGATCATCAGATAAAAATTTAACTTTGTTAAAAAGAGGAGCAGTTATTGATTTTGGTGGTAATTTGTTCGGAACAACCTTACCTGACGGACAAGTTATAGATCGTGATAATATTCCAGTAGGCCGTGTTTTATCAGATGGTCAAGTTATCAGCGCCAACGGTAAATTATTAGGTGAAATTATTGATGGTGATATAGTTATTGATAACTCAGATAAAATGGTAGGTTATATTAATTTTGATGGTAGAATCACCGATAATAGCGGTACAGTCATTGGAAGAGTAATATCAAATGATTTAGCTGTTGATAATAATGAAAATATCTTAGGCAAAATCTATAAAATAGGTGCTACTATACTTAATAATGAAGGAAAATACGTCGGTCGACTAAATGCAAAGGGTATAGTTGTTGATGAGTTTGGTAAAAACAGTGGCTATATCAAAAATAACGGTTCTTTTGTAAATCTTGATAAAAAGATATCGGGATATGCATTACCTGAAGTTGCAAAGAACCGAAGAAATTAAACAAAGGAAGATTCTGAGATGCTCAAAAAAATAATTTGCCGAATACTGATAACCGTGGGGGTCACCTGCGAGATAGTATTTGTCTCAGCTTCTAACCTTTTAGCTCAAGAAATCACAGCAATAGATTTTAACGGCGATGTTATCGGAAAAGTTATTCCTGATGGTAAAGTCGTCGGACTTGAAAATCAGTTAATCGGTAATGTGACCGCAGACAGCTTGATTGTTGATTTTAACGGCAATATTATCGGTGGTGTTGTTCCTCAAGGTATTGCTATCGGTAATGATAATAAACCCTTAGGAAAAGTCGGAAACGATGGTACGGTAAGATTACCGTCAGGCAAGATTGTTGCAAAAGTTCTCCCGAATGGGTTGGTTATTGATGAATTTTATAATGTAAGTGGTGCTGTTTTATTCCCGGGATTGATTTATTCAGACGAAGGAACAACTATCGGTCGTTTTACCGGAAATGGTGCTTACACAAACTTACAAGGACAAGAGATCGGTTTTGTTTCTGCAGATGGCTACGCGTTCAGACGTTTAGGCGGCGAATACAACTTAGAAGGACGTTTAATCTCATCTAAAATGGTTATTTCTAATTTAGGCGAGTTTATCGGAAGCATAGCCCCTGGCGGAGCTGTTACAAATTTTGAGGGAAAAGTTATTGGTCGAGTTAAAGCTAATGGCTATGTCTATAATGATAGCGAAAAAATTATAGGTAACATTGTTCGTAGTCGTTATGCTTTAGATATGCGCGGACATTATATGGGCTTTGTAACCTACAATGGTGAAGTCTTGTACCGAAATAATTTAGTCGGAAAGATGCGCTCTGATGGAATGGTCGTAGATGATCACGGAGAAGTAATCGGTGAAACGATTGATATTACTTCTACCGCAACTGATTTTTCCGGAGCATATTTGGGACGTATTTTACCTGAAGGTAGAATTGCTAGAGCAAAAGAAATTATCGGATATGTCGGAGCTCATCGTTTTGTTTATGATGCTAATGGTAAAGCTATCGGAAAACTTGTTAATTCAGGTCCCGTCTTCGATTATAAAGGAACACTGTCTTATCAAGCCTTAAAGAGTGGTGTTGTTACAACATTAGACGGAACAACAACAGGATATATGCAAGATAATATTGCCTATGATAATACAGGTCGGGTAATTGGTGGCAGTTATAAGAATATACTATCCATTAATAATAATAATAAAATTTTAGGTGTCGCTGGTATTAACGGCGTTGTCTTCGATTCCGGTGAAAGAAAATATGTTTCACCATTTGGTTATATGTTTACGGTTGATGGAAAAAATTCAGGAAGAGGCCTTAGTATGTCAGCGCTCTATGATGAGAGTGGTTCCGTAGCCGGTTATATTATGCCGAGTGGAGAATTATTAAATAGAGAAGCTGCTGTTATTGGTAAACTGACACAATCAGGTATTAGTATCAACGAACGTAATGAAATACTGAATAAAAATCTTGATTTTGAAAATGTTGTTAATCGACAGGGCGATTTTTTAGGTATTCCAACAGTCAATAACATGGTTGCACAAGGACAAGATCTTGTTGCTAAGATATTACCGGATTTATCAACGGTTGCCGATAATTCTAATTTGAATAATATTGTCAGTCCGCAAAACGGTAATGCTTATGTTCACAGTATGGCGATGAGTTTCAACGGTAATATTATCGGCTATACGGGCATGAATGGTTTGGTAAGAGATTTATCGGGAACAACATTAGGTAAAATAATTAATGGTAGAGATATTTTTGATAATAATAATACATTAGTCGGTCAGACCGTTAATTATGCATCTATTATAGATGATAAATGTGACTTTTTAGGCGTTTTAACACCGAGAGGATATGTCCGTAACTACCGAGATATTGTTCAAGGTAGAGTTTTACCTAACAAACATGTTGTTAGTGAAGCCGGAGAGTATATTGGTTATGCGGTAGAACCGACCGCAATGATTAATTTCACGGGAGCTGTTATCGGTGTGATTTCCGCTAATGGTCAAGTCCTTAATTATAATAATGAAATACTGGGATGTGTTGATCGTCGAGGATATTTGAAAAATACGGATGGTGTAACTTTAGCGCATGCTATTGAATATTATCCGGTTATTGATTTTAACGGAAATATTTTAGGTCGGACAGTTTTAAGCGGTAGCGTTGTTGATAATAAGAGTATGAAGATTGGTTATATGCAGCCGTCCGGAAACGTTAACTCTCAAAACGGCATGCCGATTGGTAATTTGTTCAAGTATAGGATAGCCTTTAATTTGCAGGATAAATATATCGGTTATGTCGGAACGGACGGACAAGTTTTCAGCTCTAAAGGGGAAAATTTAGGTAAAGTTGACTTTTACGGAAATGTCGTTAATAACGGTCGAAATATCGGCTACGCTTTATATGACTTTTATATGTATGATGCAGAAGATAAGGTAATTGGTTATATTACTAAAGACGGTAATGTCCTCTCTCCTCTTGGAAGTCATATCGGTCTTTTGAAACAAGGTTTCTTAATCGATAAAGAAAATCAACTTATTGGTCGTGGTAATCGTGATTTTATAATCAGAGATAACAGTTATCAGGTATTGGGAGAACTAAATCTTAAAGGTGAATTAGTGAATTATGATGGACAAGTTCTCGGAATGCTGAATGTTAAAGGTGAAATTAATACAAGCTCCGGTCGCTTTATAGCAAAAGCATATCCGCTTCAGTATTACCATGCGCAAACCTATATGACAAAATTATTTGACGCTAATGGTCGCTTTTTAGGATTTGTTGATGCCAATGGAAATGTTGTTGATGAAAACGGGACAATTATCGGTAAATTGTTGGAAAACGGAGATGTCGTTGATTTAGAAGGTAATATTATTGCTCAAACCAACAATGAAAAATATGTTTATGATGAAAACGGCAATATTATCGGCAAAGTTATGCCGGATGGGACAGTCGTTGATATGAACGGTAATGTTATCGGTAAGGTTTTAGCAGATGGCACGGTTGTCGATAAAGATGGTAAAGTAATTGGTCATGCTGATATAAGCGACTTGGTTTTTGATAAAGATGGTAATGTTATCGGTCGTGTTTTGCCAGATGGAAGTGTTGTCGATATTGCCGGTAATGTTATCGGTAAGGTTTTGGCAGATGGCACAGTTGTTGATGCAGAGGGAAATGTCATCGGTCATGCTGATGTCAGCAAATTCGCTTTTGATGAAGCAGGTAATGTCATTGGGCGGATTATGCCGGATGGAACCGTTGTTGATATTAATGGTAATGTTATCGGTAAAACAGAAGATGATAATTTAGTTTACGATGAAAACGGCAATGTTATCGGTCGAGTATTGGCAGATGGGACAGTTGTCGATATGAATGGCAATGTTATCGGTAAAGTGCGTCCGGACGGAACAGTCGTTGATAAAAATGGTAAAGTTATCGGTAAGGCTGATGTCGGAAATTTAGTTTTTGATGAAAAAGGTAATGTTATCGGTAAAGTTATGCCGGACGGAACAGTTGTCGATAAAGATGGTAAGGTGATTGGTCGTTTACGTTCAGACGGAACTGTTGTTGACCGAAATGGTAAAGTAATTGGACATGCAGATGCGACAAAATTTGCGTTTGATAAAAATGGTAATGTTATCGGACGAATTATGCCGGATGGCACTGTCGTCGATAAGAATGGTAAAGTTGTCGGTAAAGTTAACGGTAAGGGTGAGGTTGTTGATAAAAACGGTAAAGTAATCGGCCAAGCATCTCAAGAAAAATTTGTTTATGATGAAAATGGTAATATTATCGGCCGTGTTTTAGCTGATGGCACAGTCGTTGATATGAATGGTAAGGTTATCGGTAAAGTCCGTCCGGATGGCACGGTTGTCGATAAAAACGGCAATGTTATTGGGCATGCAGATGTCAGCGATTTAGTCTTTGGTAAAGACGGTAAGGTGATTGGTCGTATTCGTCCGGATGGCACGGTTGTTGATGAAGATGGAAAGATTATCGGTTTATTACGGCAAGACGGAACAGTTGTTGATGCTGAAGGTAATGTTATCGGTAAAACAGAAGGTGATAATTTAGTTTACGATGAAAACGGCAATGTTATCGGTCGAGTATTGGCAGATGGGACAGTTGTCGATATGAATGGCAATGTTATCGGTAAAGTGCGTCCAGATGGAACAGTTGTTGATAAAAATGGTAAGGTTATCGGTAAGGCTGATGTCGGAAACTTAGTTTTTGATAAAGATGGTAATGTTATCGGTAAAGTCATGCCGGATGGAACGGTTGTCGATATGAATGGTAATGTTATCGGTAAAGTCCGTCCGGATGGCACGGTTGTCGATAAAAACGGCAATGTTATTGGGCATGCAGATGTCAGCGATTTAGTTTTTGATGAAAAAGGGAATGTTATTGGTAAAGTTATGCCGGACGGAACAGTTGTCGATAAAGATGGTAAGGTGATTGGTCGTATTCGTCCGGATGGAACTGTTGTCGATAAAGACGGTAAAGTTATCGGTAAGGCAGATGCAAGTAAGTTTGTTTTTGATGAAAACGGCAACGTTATTGGGCATATTAATGAAAAAGGCGAAATCATTGACAGTCTTGGTAAGGTTATCGGTCGAGCAGATGCCAGCGGATTTGCTTTTGATGAAAAAGGTAATGTGATTGGCCGAATTATGCCTGACGGCACAGTTGTCGATATGGATGGTAAAGTTATCGGGCATGTTAATTCAAAAGGTGAAGTAGTTGATGCTAATGGCAAAGTTATCGGACATAAAGGCGGGGAAAGACTGGTTTATGATGCCAATGGTAATGTTATCGGTAAGGTTTTAGCCGATGGGACAGTCGTTGATGCTAACGGTAATATTATCGGTAAAGTCATGCCTGATGGCACGGTTGTTGACGAAAATGGTAATGTAATAGGGTATGCAGAAAGTGAAAATTTAGTTTATGATGATGAAGGGAATATTATTGGTCGTTTATTACCTGACGGAACAGTCGTAAATTTAAGTGGAGGCTTGCTGGGACACGTAAACGCTAATGGTGAAGTCGTTGATGAAAACGGCAATGTTATCGGAACGGTAGATAAGGCAAATCTTGTTTATGATGAAAACGGCAATATTATCGGAAAAGTTTTACCGGATGGAACTGTCGTTGATATGTATGGCAATGTTATTGGTAAAGTTATGCCGGATGGTACGGTTGTCGACTTAAATGGTAAGGTGATTGGTAAAGCAAATGTGTCACATCTGGCTTTTGATGATGATGGTAATGTTATCGGTACAATTCAAGCAGATGGCACAGTAATTGATAAAGATGGAAATGTCATTGGAAAAGTTCGTGGAGACGGAAATATTGTCGATGAAAATGGCAATGTGATAGGCAAAGTAGATGCAAGTGATTTGGTTTATGATGAAAACGGTAATGTTATCGGCCGCGTTTTACCTGACGGTACGGTTATCGATTTAAATGGTAAAGTTATTGGTAAAGTATTGGCAGATGGCACGGTTGTTGATCTAAAAGGTAATATTATCGGTCGTCGAGGAAAAAATAAATTATTAGAGCCCGTAGATACGAGCGTCGGACGGAAAAAAGTCTGGTTTAGCCGTAGTCGTGAAGAACGGGACGCTGCAGAAATAGCTAGAGCGACAGGCGGAGCAGTAAGCGGAACAACAAATTTACCTAAAGTAGGCGTGTCTCCGGCATCAAAAGGAGGAACAACGAGTTTGCCTGCAACTAAAGTTGGTGCATTCGGCAAAACATTAGGTATTGCTTTAACGCCGGACGGAGAGTATTTGGGCGAAATCATGGAAGATGGCACTGTTGTTAATAAACAAGGGGAAGTTATCGGTCGAAGAATGCCTGATGGCTTAATTGTAGATAATGAAGGAACATTGATTGGAATTGAAGAAGTCAGTCGCCCGCAAACAGCTTCCGGTGCCGCAGTAGATGAAATGTTTGTTCCTCAAGGAACCTTTGGAACCGGTGGCGCTTACGGAACAGGAACCGGTCCTGGTGAAAACTTAGGCGCCGGTGGCGGTTTTGGACCTGGAGAAAGATATGATCCGCAAAGAGCTGCTGCTTTGGGTGCAGCCCAACAGGTAAGACGACAAGGAATGCATGTCGGTAAGATAAGTAGTAATATCGATAGAAGTTCTTTTGATGGTATGCAAAAAGATTGGTCAGATCAAGGTATATCCAAAACCATGTCTTCATGGCGTGTTAATATGAGTGAAATGATTTTGGCTGATAAACCAATACCGGCAGTTATTGCTCGTTCAATTGATAGTAATAACCCAACACCGGTTACGGCGTTTGTTGAAAGAAATGTCTATGCGGAAGAAGGACGAAATATTATCATTCCGGCTGGAAGCCATTTAATCGGAACACTCGGTGGATTGACCGGTTCGTCAGAAACAACATCTGTTTCAGCTAAAGTAAGTATTACTTGGGAAAGATTAATTCGTCCGGATGGATCAATGTTTAAGTTCAGCGGTTTAACCGGAGATGCTCAAGGTCGAGGTGGCGCACTTGGCTATTTGGATCAACAACTCTTCAAGAAGTATACCTTGCCTATTATGACAACGGCTTTAACCAGTTATGCATCATATATTATGGCTGATGATGAAAAATCTGAAGGTGAAACAGAAACTCCAAAACAACAAGCCGCTAATGATGCTCGTCAAAACTTCTTGGAAGATATGAAACAAATATTCCAACAAATTTTACAGGATAAGGCAAACATCAAGCCGTTAACATATGTTCCGGCAGGTACGCGAATTATCATTTATCCGAATACAGATTTATGGATGAGAACGGAAGATCGTAATCCGAAAGGTGGTGCTGATGGCGATGCCGATCTCAAGAAAGGACGTCCTTTGATTAACGATAAAGAGACAGCTAAAGAAAGAGCAGCTGATAATGCCAGAGCACAAGTAATGTATAACGGCGGAAGTGCTGCCCCTGTTGCAGCTAGTGCAGGCAGCGGTAGCGGGCCGAAATTAATTAATGACAATGCGCCGGGAGCTGTAAATAATACTTCTTCGGGATCTTTGCCGCCTCCTCCGCCATCAAGTAGCTCAAGCGGCTCAAGCAGTAGCGTTCCGCAGTTATTCTAATTGGAGTAAAAGCATGAGTTTTAAGGTATTAGAATCAGTTTTACGCCCTCTGGCTTATTGGTATAATCAAGAAAATATCGAAGAAGTTGCGATCAATCGTTCTGGGCAAATCTGGCTACGTTTGCGCGGTAAAAGAGCATATCCTTGGGTAATGTATAAGGACGAAAAACTTAGTAAAGAGTATTTAACGGATTTATTATACATTATTGCCAATACTTATGAGCTTCCTTTTGATCCGATACAAGGAACACCGGTCGTTTATGCAACGATTCCTGGAGATCACCGTTTTTCAGCGATTTGCGGAAAAAACGTCATGTATGACCAAGGGGATTTAACGGGCGGAATAGCTTTGACAATTCGTGTTCATAGTGATGATGTTGCTTTCGGTTTGGGTGATTATGGATTAAAACAAGGTGAGCAGTTACATAAATTAAATCCGTTACGAGCAATTAAAGATCCTGAAGATCCTTATGAACGTCTCTTGCTCAGCATCAAAAGAGGTGACCATATTTTAGTGAGTGGTGCAACAGCAACAGGTAAAACAACATTCTTAAACAATTTATTGAAGATTTTGGACATTCATAAGAGAATCATAACAATTGAGGATACGCGAGAATTGATTGTTCCTCATCCTAATCGTGTACACGTAGTTATGTCTCGTACAGATCAAACGAACGATTTTACGTATGCTAAAATTATTGACTTGGTTGTTCGTTTCACACCTGATGCTATCATCGGTGGGGAGATTTCAACAGGAAACGCCGGTGCCCTATGGGAACTAATGGGATCAGGACACGATAACTGTTTAGCAACAATCCACGCAGAGAGCTCTGAAGCAGCCTATGAAGCCTTTATGGATCGTATTTTGCATAGCTATCCGACAATGGATCGTGTAAAAACAATTCAAGAAATGCATAAAAAATTACGCGTTGTTCAAATTAATCGTGATGGCAACTTACGTGCCGTTACAGAAGTCACATAAAATATTTAAAAAAATTAAAAATATTAACCTGAAATTTACATCCTTTCGTTAATCTGGTAAAAGATAGAAAACTAACTAGAGATTCGAGAAAAGCGTTGGATGATTCAGTAAAAATAAAAAAGAATTATAAGTTGATGGGCACGGAAAGCGATCCGGTCATCATCGCTCAACGTCTTTTAAATTTATATCGACAACTTCATATATTCAGTCCTGAGAAAAAAGAAGCATATAATAAAATGCTTATGGAACAAACACCGGAAGTTAAAAAAACTTTAGGTTCTCTTCCTGGTGGTATCGTTGTTCAGCAGTATCTTGCAGATATCGAGGCAGAAGCCGGCGTGGCTGTGGAAGAATTTGACCATGAAGCACCTCAAGACGATGTAAATGCCAATTATTACAATGGGACAGCTCCTCGAGTTGCTATACCTGCAAATATTTCTGTCGCCAGTGATCCTGAAATGATTAAGGAAATCGTCGAAACCTTTAAGGAAGCGATGGTCACTTCAGAAAAGAACAGAAAAGAAGATACAAAAGAGTTGGCACAAACCATTATTGCTTTGCAAAGCAAAATGGTTCAAGCTGTTATGAGCAAAAACAGAACCTTTTCTAGTGGAAGTGCAACTGGCGGTGGAGGGTATAACAGTTCTGATTTGGAGAGTATTGTTGAAACCATATCAAAAGCGCAATCTGAATTAATTAAAGATTTAGCAAGTACTCAGACCAAAGAATTAACAACGCTTATAAGCAATGTCCTTAAAGAAATACAACAGATGTCAACGCAGTCAATGATAGATGTTGTTCAAAAAGTTCATCGTGAAAATATGGATTTCTTTAAAAATCAAATTTTCACAACAGTTAGTTCTATGCCAATAAGCAATAATATGGGAGAACCCATATCTTTAGATGGATATGATGATTATCCTGCTGAAAAATCTAATCAAAAAGAAAATAAGAAAAAAACAAAAGAAGAAGAAAAAAGCGAAAATAATTTCGAAGAGCCTATATCTCTGGACGATACAGATTTTTCATCAACACCGAAAAATACAGAAGGAACAACCGACGAAGAAGAAAATGGTGAAGAGTATGAATGGGAATATGTAGAAGAGGAAGATACATCATCCGCTGAAAATACAGAAAGCACCTCCGAAGAAAACGATGAAGAGTATGAATGGGAATATGTTGATGAAGGTGAAAATTCAACAGCAGAAGGCGGAGAATATGCCGGAGATGACAATGGCGAGTATGAATACGAATATGTTGAAGATGATGGTAGTGTAGATTCCGGTGAATATGAATACGTAGAAGACACATCATTAGATGGAGCCGAAACCCAAGGATACGAAGATCAGGTATATGACAATCAAGCATATGATGATCAAGCGAATAATGATAATTATCCGGCAACAGAAGAAAGTAATACACCTTCCGACGAAGATGAATTTCCTGATCAAATAGAGTTAGATGATTCGTTCGGAATATCATCAAATGATGATATTTAATAAGTTTTCTAAGTTGGGTATAATATACTAAAAAGTAATTTACAAAAAGCAGACCTTTTACTAAACTTAGATAAACGTAATTTGGAGTAAATAATGATGGATGCCGGTAGTCAACCAAATCGTAATGCAGCAGCAACCCCTTTGCCTCCCATTAGCCGAGAAACCTTATGGTATCTGGATAATTATATTTTGCTGAGGGATTATTATGACAGAACAATTTCTCGTATTGCTGCACGCTGCGTGCGTAAAGGAAATATTGCCTTAGAAGAATATCCTCATTATAGCTATATCTTAGATGTTCTGGAAGAAATTAGCGAAACAGGTAATTATATTATTCAACATAAAGAATTATATCCGTACGTTGAAAGAAAAATCAGAGGGGGAATGGAAGCTCTGCGTAAAAATTTAAATGAATATGAAGTAGAATTGCAGAAGAATTCCTCGCCGGATATGATAAAAGAAGATGCTTCCGATTTGGCAAAAATGAAAGAAGCTTTAGGATCAATAGATGTTAAAGATGATCCGACATTAGGTGCCGGTATGAATATGGATGATTTAATGAATAAACTAATGAGCCAAAATCATGTAAATACCAGCGAATACGAAACATATGACGATCAACCGGCTCCGGATTTGGAAAAACCAGAAGGAAATTAAAAGAGAATGCGCGCATCATTCAAAAATAAATTAGTCTTTGCATTGAGTGTTTTCCTATTAGGGTGTTCTTCTTTGGAACAAGAAAGTACTCCGAAAGAGAAGGATAAAGTTGTATCATATGCGGAATTAATTTATCCGCAAGATCCTGCACGCATAAAAACCACCAAAGGAGCAAATGAGCTCGATTTGGAAAAACCGTTGCGTTGTTACGTTAATTGGGATACACAGGAAATGATTAGCACGATTCCGTATAACGTCAGCGCTTTTAATTTGAAACGGAACGGCAGAGACGATCCTTTACCAAAATATGATGTTAACGGCTTTTCTTTTGATACAATGTCTGCAGAAAAAGCGTTTAAAAAATTGTTAGAAAAAGCCAGCATTAAAGTTGTTGCCAAAGACGGACCTTATACCAGTATTTCTGCAGAAAATTTGCGTGGTGATTTAACCGGTGTCGTTTCTATGTTGGCTAATGCGGCAGAAGTTTATTATTCTTACAATTCGGATAAAAAACAATTAACCTTGAGTCGCAAAGCTAATTACAGTTTATTTATTCCGCATTCCAGAATGATTCTTCTTGGTTTGTTGGATGTATTAAGAGGCGCAGGTATAACCAATACAACGGTGGACTGGGATGATTACTCCATAACGATGGATGCAGATTCTGAGTTGATTAATAAAATCCAAAACTTAATCAAATACTTTACCGATAATCCTGTCCTGATTACTTATGATGTCAGTGTGTTAAAATTGCAGCCTTATAACGGTAAGGATGTTAAATGGCAAAGATTGCTGAAGAGTTTTGATTTTGGAACTATAAAGACGACAAAAACGGGTGTTATCGGCAGAGTGTTGACATCTTCAAATGAATTGAATATTCAAAACTTGCAACAATTCTTGTCTCAGCAAGCTAAAGTTGAGATTATCTCTCAGGGTAAATTTGTTGTTCCTGAGCAATGGTATGCTCGTTTTGATGTCGGTAAATGCGGTAAACGTTCATCAGCAGAAGCTGATCTGTCTATCTTAACGCGCACATATTTAGAGAAAAATGACAATCGTTTGTTCTCAGAAATAACATTAGATTCGACGAATGGCGAAATTACTAAGTTTAATATGAGAGGACGGTTGGGAGAAAATTTCTTGATATTTGGTATTCCTAACCAGATATTCGGTGATGGAACAGAGCATTCCGAAACAGTTGTGTTCATGGTTCCGCGCCTTATCCGAACAATGAAAACTTTAAAACCAATAAAAAATAATTTTTAGAGGCATATTATGGCAGATATGAATTATACGAATACTCCGCAAGCTCCGGAAGGAATGAGAAAAGTAAAGAAGATCAAAAGACCGATTAAACGTTTGGTCCCTGGAAATCCAACTTCTCCAAGCTCACCTGCGCCGGGCGGGCAAATCAATCAAGCGCCTCAATCAAGAATGAATACGCCCAACGCCAAATTGGACGATTTGCTGGATAATCAGTTAAATTTGCCGGCTGTTAACAACAGATCAAATGCTAATCCTCGTAATCCTAATTTTAATCGTGCGCCTCAAAATTATAGCCGTCCTGAAAGATTTATTGATGAAAATGATTTTGAAGAAAAAGTAGGATTTATGGATCAATTAATTGAAGGAAACTTAGTAACAATCAAAGGCGTTGTTATTATTGCTATAATGGTTTTCTTCGTTGGTTTCCTTTTTGCCAAATTGCTTAGTGGCGGCAATACGATTGTTAAAGACGGTTTACAAGGCGTTGTTATTAATGCTGAAGTTCCGAGAGGCCGTGCTCGTTGTGGTGTTGCAGAAAGAACACAAGGTTGTGTTTTATATATTATGAATCCGCAACGTCAAGATTTACAAGGTCGTGATTTTTATGATTTGGCATCACAGTTAACCGGACGCCAAAGATTTGTTATTGAAACCGGTAATATGAGATATTCAAATGCTAAAATTCGTCCGGGCGATATTGCGCAAATCAATATTCCGCCACTTCAATAAAAAGGTTATAAAAAATACCTCTGATTTTCAGAGGTATTTTTTTTGTGTGTCATAAAGATAATTACAAGTAAATAGCAACGACTTTGTGAATATTATTCAAATCATTATTGCTAATAACGATCTTTTCATCAGGATTCCAACGAATACCATATAAAGCGCCGTTTTCATCTTCGCGGATGCTTAAAATTTTAGCCTCATGTTCAGAGGTATAATAAACAGCGATATCGCCTATACTGACAACTTCCTGAGGATCTACCAACAAAATAGAGCGTGTCGGTAAAAGACCGCCTAATCTGCGTGTACATAAGTTAAGAGCGTAAGCATCTTTTTTATTATAGAGTTGAGACGGACGTTGAACTTTTCTGATTTCTTGTGAAAAATCAACATGAATATCACCGTCTTTGCCGGCAATACCGTAAACTGAAATCTTCATTGTGTCTTGAGTATTTGCGGTAAAAGCAGAAATAGCGCCACGCGGCGTAGATAAAAGCTTGTATTTAGCGTCATTACGCTGAATAATTTCTTCCAGCATACCTTTTTCTTCAAGGGATTTAATTGTCTGACGCAGCGTTTCAGGCTCCATACCAATAGCTTTAGAGATGTTTTTGAATTCTTTATCTGAAACTTCACGCTGTCCCATTTCGATACGGTGATAAACAGACAAAGTCATATCAGCGCTTTCAGCGACCTCAATCAAAGTCAAATTCTTTTCGTTACGAATTTGACGTAATCCGGCACCGAGAGCTTTCAAACCGCTTTTTTCGTTAATTTTATTACGGCGTTCTTGTTCTCTGCGCCAAGATTGAACAACTTCCTGTTGGGAGTTTTGTTCATTAACAAATAAATCTTGTAAAGGGCAATCCAAAAATTCGGCAACACGGACGAGTTGCTCTTGATCAACGCGACGATAACCTTTTTCGATTTTAGAGATTGCAGAGAGGGAAACACCCAGATGATCGGCTAACTCCTGCATAGAACGTCCGCGCAATCTTCTGTACATTCTGATTTGATTTGGGAAAATAATTTCTTCCATTGTTTGTCACCTTTATTTAATAAAACACAACAACTTACATACAGGATAATAATATAATCGCTGAATTAATCAAGAAAATAGTACAAAAAAAGACAATATGTGTACAAATATTGATAAAATAACATCGTAAATGAAAAGTTATCTGCCATGCAGTTTGCGAACATCTTGTAGGTTTTTAATGTGATATTGTTGCAGTTGTTTAGACGCATGATTAAAGGCACTATGATGATTTTTATTGCCTTTTTGTATAGATAATGCCTGCAATTTTATTCCGCGTTCGCCGACACCATTAATAATGTAATTTGTAAAAGCTTTTTGCTGTGCGGGTGTTAATTTGTTTTGAGAATTAACGGCATTAAGCACAATTTTAGTGCCTATGGGATCAGCATCGGCGTATGTTTGACACATCAAATAAGCATGAGCGATTCTCTCTTTGGTAAGACCTTTTTCGGCTTTAAAGATTCCTTTGTTGAGCTGATTTTCAACCATAGCAATTAAATGTGTCGCCTTATGTATTTCAAGAGATGAAATGTAAGGTTTATTTTTAATTGAATCATTATGAGATAAGGTTTGAGTATAAGCCTTATTTGCAGAGATGACGGGTTTTGCTTTTTGCGAAGAATGTTGTAGCTGATAAGCTTTTTTGTTGGCTTCAATTTTACGGACAGTATCTAATTTTAACTGCATAAAACTATCAGGTAATGATGTATTGGTAAAAGCCTGAGGTTGCCAAACAAATGTATCGGATGATGCTTCAAAAGATTTTTTCTGAGAGGTTTTAATTTCTTGTTTATGTGTGTCTTTTAGAAGTTTTTGTATACCATCAGAGCCGGATTTAAGAGCAAATAACCCGAATGCGGCAATAGTTAATCCATAGACGTATTTTTTACTTTTTTGCCAAAGATATTTTGCAGAAGATAAGAATGAAAATTTCTTTTTCTGAGGAGTGTTTGTATTCGAGGCTGAATTTTCGGTTGTTTTTTTTCTGGAGAAGAAGTTCTTAATTTTCAGCATTTTTTGCTGCCAAGGAGTTTTAAGTTCAATATCTTCTAACTTTGCATCGGAAGGATTAAGTCCTTGTTTTTCGTAGATATGGAGATAAGCTTGGTGTGCTTGTTCGGAGTAGTGTCCTTGTGCATCATATCCAGCTGCTTCAATGAGCTCTTTTAATGCATCAAATGCATCGGTTGTCGAATTGTCAAAATCCACGTCATTATCAGCAATAAAATATATTAAAGAGTTTACAACACCTTCAGCATGCTCATTTTGCATCTCAGGCTTGTTAATATATTTTCTGTTGTAGCGAATAGTTCTGATATAATCATGAAGTATTACGCTATCAATATCAAATGGTCCATATTTTATTTTTGTCATGTTTTTGTCCTTAAAAATTCGACAAAACATACCATACACAAAATAAAGAGTCAATAAAAAAAGTGATGTTTTGTCTATTTTATTGATATAGGCTCTGTGACTATATTTATATTTAAAAATATATTGCAATTTATATTAGAGTATTCTAATATAATTCTAATAAAAGTTGAAAGAAGATAATTCAACTTTTATTATTCAGCAGTCGGGGAGTCTGGGTAGCAATATCCAGACTCTTTATATTGACCTTGATTTCAAATCATCATAAAATAGCGCCACAATAACAAACCTAAGGAAGACTGAAATGGGAAAGACTTTTATATTAATGTTCGGACTGATTGCAATTTTTATGTGGCTCGGAGATATGCTTGCCGGTTACGAGGGAATGAAAGTTGCATTTTTTGCGGCATTAGGTATCAATTTTATCGGATATTTTTTCAGCGATACATTAGTTCTCAAACAGTATCGCGCAACAGAGGTTAATGAAAGTCAGTCCCCTGAACTTTATGGAATAGTCCAGCGTCTGTCACAAAAGGCAGGGCTCCCGATGCCGAAAGTTTATATTATTCCGGAGCAAAGTCCGAATGCTTTTGCCACAGGAAGAAGTCCAAAACACGCAGCAGTTGCGGCAACACAGGGACTATTACAATTAATGACGCCGGAAGAGGTTGAAGGTGTGCTTGCTCATGAGATGAGTCACGTTAAACACTATGATATTTTAATCGGATCGATAGCGGCCACATGGGCGGGAGCGATTTCGTTTTTAGCCAATACGGCAAGACGCGGAACGGTAAATAATCGCTCTCAAAATCAAAAGAACGGCTTAGCATTATTAATAGGCGTTGTATTGATGCCGTTAGCTGCCACGGTTATTCAAATGGCGATTTCGCGTACGCGAGAATATAAAGCGGACGAGGGTGCAGCATATTTAACCAACCATCCTGAATGGCTAATGTCGGCGCTTTCTAAATTAGAAAATTATGCGAGCCACCTTCCTCTCCGAAAAGCAAATTCGCAAACGGCGCATTTGTTTATTGTCAATCCGTTTGGCGGGATGAAAAGTAATTTTTCAAGTTTATTCAGTACGCATCCGAGCACAGCGGATCGAATTGCTCAGTTAGAAAAGATTAGAACGAAATTACAATAATAAAGTCATCCCTCGATTGTGAAACAATCGTCAAGGGATCTACAAATTTTTCAAAAGCGGAAGATGCCAGGTCTCGCGCCTAACGTCGCTCAATGCATGACTCTTTGAGAGTCACCCCTCGATTCCGTAAACATATCTAATAAAGTCATCCCTCGCTGAGGCTGAAAGCCGAATGCGTCAAGGCTGACGCAGTGAGCAAGCAGCGTAGCTGTCGCGCTCCATCTTCGACTTTTATATTCTTTTCTGTCACCCCTCCAAACCGTCAGGTTTGGTCAAGGGGTCTTCGGCTTTAATATTCTTTTTTGTCATCCCTCCGCATCGTGAGATGCGGTCAAGGGATCTTCGGCTTTTAATTCCTCTTTTTCGATTCCCAAAAAAACACAATATCGATTCTTGCTTATATTCACGATTCTTTATTAAGAAAAAAATTTATAAGCGCCTTCTAAAAAAACATCTGTGAATAACTATATTAGAAAAACAAAGAGTAATCTGACTCGAAAAAAAGATGCTTTAAAAACATCGCAAAATAAGAAAGTGAGAAAAGATGACGATTCGCTGACTCGCAAAAAAATAAAAGAAAAATCGCAATCGTAAATAAAAGTAGCGATTCCCTCAAAATAAAAATTTTTTTGCGCGAAAAGCAAGAGGCAATAAGCCTTGACTCGCTGAAAAAAAGTGATTACAAATTTAGGCATCTATAAATTTCAACCCATAAAATGGAGGATTTTCTGATATGCGTTATACAAGAACTGCTATCACTCAATTAACCAAAATGTATAGAAGCGTACTGAAGAAGTGCGCTTTTTTAAATGCCTTAATTTTGACAGGTGTTGTCGCTGCATCACCGTCTTGGGCTGATTATGTTGATGTTTCTAACTGGGATGATTTGTCAACAAAATTATCAGCTGGCAATGATATTAAAGCTACAGCAAACATAGAGAATGCTAATTCTATTGCCACAGCAACTGGTGACAGAACTTTTGATGTAAATGGTAAAACAATATCAGGTCAAGGTAGTGGGCCAGCAGGAATTACTGTTAACAGCGGTTCTTTGACGTTAGAAAATGGCGGAATATTTACAGGTTTTACAAACAATACTGTTAATAACAGTATTGTAACTTTAACTAATGCCGGACTTACTATAGATTCCGGTAACTTAACGTTTAAAGATAATACGGCAGACTGGGGTGCTTTAGGTCTTACAAGTGGTGCAGTTACTTCAAATGCTACATTGACATTTGATAATAACACTTCTGCAACGCATGGTGCAGGTTTCTATTACAAAGATCAGGCCGCTACTGCAGGTGCTATATTTAATGGGAACGTAACTTTTAATGATAATAAAATACTTGCTTCTTCCACAAGTGGCAGTGGTGCAGGTGTATTTGTAACCGGTGGTAATGTTTCATTTCTGGGAGAATCGAACTCATTTACCGGCAACCAAATGAATGCAAATGTTGCTGAAAGCAGACATTACAAAGTTGGTGGGGGCGCTATTGCTAACCA
>CAMOQT010000016.1 GCA_946623145.1 uncultured Azospirillum sp. | reverse complement strand
GCTTTTGAACAAAATGTCAAAACTTATGGTCGTTTTGATGAAGCCGTTAAGAAAATTGACCCGAGAAAGGAGTAAGAACGATGCAACAATTTGAAGGTTTTGAAAGAAGAATTGATAAAATCAATGGTGTTCTTGCTCAATATGGTTTGAAAGATTTAGATGAAGCAAAAGCTATTTGCGCATCTAAAGGTATTGATGTTGAAAAATTGGTTAAAGGTATTCAACCGATTGCTTTTGAAAATGCAGTTTGGGCTTATACCTTAGGTGCCGCTATTGCTATTAAGCAAGGTGCTAAAAATGCCGCAGAGGCAGCTGAGAAAATTGGCCTTGGTTTACAAGCTTTTTGTATTCCGGGTTCTGTTGCTGATCAACGTAAAGTTGGTTTAGGACATGGTAATTTGGCTGCTATGTTGTTAAGAGAAGAAACAAAATGTTTCTGCTTCTTGGCTGGTCACGAATCTTTTGCTGCAGCTGAAGGTGCTATCGGTATTGCTCGTTCTGCCAACAAAGTTCGTAAAGAACCGTTACGTGTTATCTTAAACGGTTTAGGTAAAGATGCCGCTTATATCATTTCTCGTATCAACGGATTTACATTTGTTGAAACAGAATATGATTATTACACCGGTGATTTGAAAATCACAAAAGAAATTCCATTTTCTAATGGCGATAAAGCAAAAGTTCGTTGCTATGGTGCCGATGATGTTTCAGAAGGTGTTGCTATTATGATTAAAGAGGGTGTTGACGTTTCTATTACCGGTAACTCAACAAACCCGACACGTTTCCAACATCCGGTTGCCGGTACTTATAAGAAATGGGCTGTTGAAAACGGTCGTAAGTATTTTTCAGTCGCTTCCGGTGGTGGTACAGGTCGTACTTTACACCCGGATAATGTGGCTGCAGGTCCGGCATCTTATGGTATGACAGATACAATGGGACGTATGCACTCTGATGCTCAGTTTGCCGGTTCTTCTTCAGTTCCGGCTCACGTTGAGATGATGGGCTTAATCGGAATGGGTAACAATCCGATGGTTGGTGCAACTGTTGCTGTTGCCGTTGCTGTTGAAGAAGCTTCCAAATAATTTTTATATTTGAAAGTGGTTTATTATAAAAGAAGGAGAAACTTTTGTTTCTCCTTCTTTTATTTATCTTTGAGCTATTTTTTTCTGTCTCATATATTGAGTTAAATTAGGTTTGCTTGCTGGAGTTTTTCCTTTTTGAATGTATCTCTGACGTTTATTTAAGTCTGTATCAATGGCATGTTGAATAGAGTCACCCGATCCGCAGGCATATCTTCCACTTTCCAGACGTTTCTGTATAATGTCGTTATTACCATGAGATCCATTTAAAACCCCTAAGATATTTGTTTTTAAATTGACCGCTTTGCTTTGTTTTTCAGGAGGAAGTTCGGAAAAGACACTATCATTGACATAAATGATGATATCACCTTTTAAGATACTGAGAGATATTTTACGTCTTTCTTCTAAAGAAGAAAGCTTTTTTCCGTTGGCGGTACAATGTGCAAGAAAACTTTTACCGAATTTATCTAAGTTTTCAGGTGTTCTGTCGTTAAAATATGTAGAGGCAAGTTTAGCAAATCCCGTTGGTTGTTTTGTTTTTTTGTTAACAAGTAATCCTGGACCGTAATTATAACCAATTTCTGCCATAACAGCAATTTCAAAATCTTCCATTTTATCAATCGGAAGAGAGAGCATCATTGCATCTTTTAATGGAACAGGGTTTTGGGGCGTAGATGTTTTCATAAAAGCATCATAACAATCGTAAGATTCGTCAGTAGAAGTGATTCTGTCTGTTGATTTTACTTTATTTCCTTCTGCTGTAATTGTATTACCTAAATTATAAGTGTAAAATTTTTCTCTAACTCTTTTTCCATTTTGTATGTATGATAAACGATAAGCTTGGCTTTTGAAACCTTCATAATTAGCAATCAGATAGAACATTAATTTTTCAGCATTAGCGTAATTAGCTTCTTTTCTTGCAAGAATTAAGCTGTCACTGCTAATTGAATCGGCGAGAGAAATGATAGTATCGTTTTGTTGTAACGGTATGGTATCGTTTTTTATTTCAATACTATCCGTTTTTTGATCATGTATAGGTGTTGCATGAGCTTTTGCAACTGAAAATAAAGAAGATGAGGCTAAAGCCGTTCCACACAGAAATTTTGTTAGTTTCATGATATGCTTCCTCCTTATATTTTTAGTATATACTCAAAGAATAGATTATACAAGTTATTTTTGTTAATTTTGTCCAATATTGTTTACAAAATATTATTATTGTGGTACTATAATATTAAATTATAGGAGTATTGCAGATGAAAGAAGTACAAAAATCCAGAATCAAAAAGCTTTATCATAAATTAGCACACAATCCTAATCTTAAAAGAATTTTAGGTGTGGGTGCTTTTGTTATGTTATCGCAAGGAGGTGCAGAAGCGAATCCTGGCTCAGATCAATTAAAAACAGATAGAAAAACAGATCCGACAGAATATAGTGTTGATGATTATAATAAAATGGATGTTGTTTTTGAAAATGATGCTCAAATAGAGCATCAATTAATTTCACAATATATTTCTGATCATAGTTTAGGGGAATTAAGAGATTTAGGATTTTTATCTTATGAAGCTTTTGAAAATTATCATTTTACAAAAGAAGATTTTCAACAAATGCAATACGGCAGAACAGGTGAAAACGTTTCTAATAGATTAAGACGAGCATACGGTAATCGTGATCCTCAAGGAAATTGTTTAGCTTCAGTCAGACAGAAAGTTGCAGATGAAACTGGTGTGAATATTTTAACAGTTCCAATGAAACTCAGAAATAGAAAAGGACGTTGGGTATCATCTTATCCTGCCTGTAATTGGGGACAAGGAATAAAAAATGCAGGAGATAAATCTCCAATGCTGTATCTCGGATGTGCCTATGCTAATAATGATAATGGTAATGTATCTTTGATGGACTTACTTTATTTGCAAGGAATTACTATTATGGAAGGTGGTAAGGTTCAGCCCAGAGGTCATGTCTGCATGAATAAGCCGATATATGATAATAATGGTGAATATATGCGGACAGATGCTCGGTGTGATGGTAATGAGTCTCTTGAGCGTATTTTAAGTCATAAGATGAATGCCAGATACGGAAATAAAGTTGAGTTTTATTGCTTTGAAGATGATAAACCTTCTCGAGGAATGGCTAATTATTTGGCAAAACAACTTATGGAATATGCTTTAGAAAATAACAGTATTTTAACGCTTAAAGATGATCAGTTGAAAATTGAAAAAATAAGTAATCCTGATTATTTTGCTCAGAATAATCGTCCTGAGGGGACTGTTTCTTGGGGAATGGCATACAAAATGGCTAGAGGAGATATTAATAATTAAAATTTCTTGCACTCTATGATAAAAAAAAGTATAACAATTCTAATTGTTATGCTTTTTTTGTGAGGATTTATGAAAAAAAAGATTGCCTATATAATAGCGAGTTATTTCGGGTTTGGCTTTAGTCCGTTTGCCTCAGGAACTGTCGGATCGTTGATGACGTTGCCTTTAACTTATGGTTGTGCATACTATTGGGGAATTAACGGTATTATTGGGTTATCTTTAATTTCATTTTTATTGGGTGTTATTGCCTCTAAAGAAGTTTTGAAATATACAAAGCATGATCCGTCTTTGATTGTTGTTGATGAAGTTGCCGGACAATCATTGACGTTTGTTTTGTTAGCGGATAAATTAATCGGGAATACACAGGCGTGGTTGATTTATATTATTGGTTTTGCTTTTTTCCGTTTGTTTGATATTTGGAAACCGCAACCTGTACGTTGGGCTGATCGCAAATTATTAAATGCTTGGGGCGTGATGTTGGATGATATTTTTGCCGGTATCTACGCGGCAGTTTGTTTGTATTTAGTTAATCGATATTTTGCTTTAATTTAGGAATATTTATGAAAAAAGAACTTCTTTCTCCTGCAGGTGATATTGAAGCCGGTTATGCGGCATTATATTATGGTGCAGATGCTGTTTATTTAGGGTTGCAAAAGTTTTCAGCACGGGCAACGGCTATCAATTTTGATGAGGAGAATTTAAATCAATTTGTCGGTTATGCGCATCATCTCGGACGAAAAGTATATGTGACAATTAATACGGTTATTCAGGAAAAGGAATTAACTGATTTATTATTATCTTTAGATATATGTTCTCGCTGTCATGTCGATGCAATTATTTTGCAGGATTTGGGAGTTGCACAGTTAATTAAGACACAGTATCCGGAGCTTGAATTGCATGCCAGTACGCAAATGGCAGTTCATAATAAAGAAGGAGCGTTAGCTCTGCAAAAATTCGGTTTTAGCCGTGTGGTATTGGCGAGAGAATTAACATTGAAGGAAATTAAAGAGATTGCCTCTATTCCAAATTTAGAGACCGAAGCATTTATACATGGTGCTTTGTGTTATTCTTATAGTGGCTTATGTATGTTTTCATCTTTTGAGAGCGGACGGAGTGCTAATAGAGGAAAATGCCTATATCCGTGTCGTGCTAGTTTTGAAGGTGATTGCGGTGAAAAGCATTATTTTTCTATGAAAGATATGGCAATGCAAGAGGATATCCTGAAAATGCCAGTCACATCGTTGAAAATTGAAGGACGTAAGAAAAATGCTTTATATGTGGCTGCTGTGACAGATTATTATCGTCATATTCTTGATGGAGATGGTGCTTCGTTGCAAAAAGAAGAAAATATTAAGCAGATTTTTTCTCGTCCATGGACAAAGTTTCATCTTCAAGGGAAAAATAAAGACGTTATTGATCGAGATTTTGTCGGGCATCGCGGTTTGGTTATCGGTAAAGTCGAACAGGTGCAGAAAAATCGTCTGATTTTTAAGACACGGCACGATATTGCACGGTATGATGGTATTCAAATTGATATTCCCGGACAAGAGAAACCGTTTGGTTTTTCAGTGCAACAATTACGTGTTAAAGGTAAGAATGTTTTTGAAGCAGCTGAGGGAGATGTCGTCGAAATCAATCTACCACCGCAAGCAGATAAAATTCAAAAAGGGCAGGTTATTTATTTGGCTTCTGCGACGAAAGTTAAAGGATCTTATGATTACACAAAACCTAAAAATAATCAGTATCGCCAGAGGATAGCACTTGATATTAAAGTAATCATTGAAGAAAATACTATTAAAGCATTTTATAAAAGTTATTCGGCAGAAATCGGGGGAAGTTTTTCTCCGGCATCTGATGCTGATAAAACTTGGCAAGCTGTTCATAATGCTTTCAGTAAAACCGGTGATACGGATTTTGAATTGAATAGTTTGGAAGTTGTTAATTCGCAAGGATTATTCGCGCCGTTATCTCTTTTGAACGAATTGCGGCGGCAATTATATGCTCAGATTAAAATTGAAAATAAATATGGAATTTTGCCGCTTACTTCAGGTAGAGTTAAACATGCGTCAGCACAATGGATTGTTAAAACCGATGATATATCTTGTTTATCTGAACTTGATTTTTCTGAGTTGGCTGAAATAATTGTTTTGCTTCATCCGCAAATGAAGCTTGATGTTTTGAAAGGTTTACCAAAAAATAAAGTGCGTTTGGCATTACCGACGGTTTGTAGGAATCCTGAAATTTTTCAGCACTTAATTGCATCGTGTTTGTCCGCCGGATATAAAAAATGGGAGATATCTAATTATTGGGGGTTATCGGTTTTGCCCGAAAATGGTGTTGATCTGAGTTTTGATGCGCCGCTTTATGTTTTGAATTCTCAAGCTTCTTTATCGGCTGAGGAATTAGGAGCAATGCGTGTTACGTTTTCAGTTGAAGATACAGAATCTAATCTAATGATTTTAAACCAAAATTCAGTTCTTCCGACAGTGCTTGTCGTTTATCAGGATACACCGCTTTTTATCAGTGCAAATTGTATTCGTTCTCATTCTTGTGCGCAATGTGATCATAAAGATAAATGGTTTAATCTGAAGAAGGACGGTGTTTCTTATCAGGCTTTATCCGCAAATTGTCAATTGATGTTATTTAATCAAAAAGCATTTTCTATTTCTGAAATGGCTGAAAAAATTCATCCGAATTACTATCGTGCTGATTTTTGTTATAAAAAATATTCAGCGCAACAGGTGGCTGATATTATGTCGCAACTCAAGAATTTTAAGGGTTTAAAAAATACGATTTCAGCTAATATGGAACGCAATGCGGATATGTTTTAGGAGAAATCAATGAAGCAATATCATCGAGTTTTTATTTTGACGGGAGCAGGGATATCTGCAGAATCCGGTTTGGCAACTTTCCGGAGTGCTAACGGTTTGTGGAATAATCATAAGGTAGAAGATGTCGCTTCAATTGAAGGGTTTGAACGTAATCCGGCATTGGTTCATGATTTTTATAATGATTTGAAGAAAGAAGTGCAATCGGTTGAACCTAATGCAGCGCATTTAGCAATTACTAAATTACAACAAAATTATGATGCTGAAGTTAATGTGATTACGCAAAATGTTGATACTTTGCATGAAAAAGCCGGTAATCAAAATGTTTATCATATTCACGGGCAAATTAATCAGGCGGTTTGCCTTAATTGTGGGCATGTGTTAGAGACTTGGGGTGATGTTGATACAGAGACAGTTTGTCCGCATTGCCAGGTGATGGGAATGATGAAACCTAATATTGTTTTCTTTGGGGAAAATCTGCTGTGTATGGATACGGTTGAACGTTTACTCAGGCAAAGTGATTTGTTTATTTCTATCGGAACTTCTGGGGTGGTTTATCCGGCAGCCAGTTTTGTGCAGACTGCTAAATATTATGGCGCAGATACGGTTGAATTTACGCTTGAACCGACAGCTAATAACTTTTTGTTTGATAAACATATTTACGGCAAAGCAGGGGAGATGTTACCACAATTTGTTGAAGAGTTGTTAGCTATTTAATTTTTTCAGCTAAATCTTCAAGGTGAGGTGGTTGATAATTCGGTCCTTTTAAAAATTTACCGTCTTCTCTTTTAAGCGGTTTACCATTGACCAGTTTTGACATATTACTGGTATGAACGCGATTGAAAGATTCCTCTAAAGGTAAGCCGAAACTGACAGCCATACCACTTAAAACATATTGTAAATCCGACAATTCTTTCAACATACGGGCTCTTGTGTCAACCGATGTTTTTCCTATTGTGTTAAGTTCTTGGCAGAGAGCATCTATTTCTACTTTAAGTTCATTCAATTCTTCATCCAAGAGTTTATAACGAAGTTGTAAAGTATCTGTCGTTAAAGGCTCATCAATAGGGCATTCCATTGCTTTATGACATTCACGGAGTTTTTGTTCATAAATAGTCATTATTTTTTCCTTAAATGGGCTAAAATAAAGTTCTGAAGTTCTGTTGGATTTTCCCATTGAATGCGGATATCTAAAACTTTAAATGCAGGTTGCAAAGATACCGGAATTTTCACAAAATCTTTAGATGTTGTGATTAATTCAGCTTGATTATTTTCTGCATATCGAATCAGTTCTTTTAATTCATTTTCACTATAGTAATGATGATCAGGAAAATCGAAAGTCTTGATAATTTCAATTCCGAGTTCTTGTAAGGATGTATAGAATTTTTGCGGACGACCAATACCGGCGAAAGCAACAACACAATTATTTTTTAAGTTAGGTGTTTCTGGAACAATTTTTCCTTTAAAATAGGGAATATTTAAACTCGAAGCGATATTATGCTCATCTTCCCCGATAATCAAAGCGGCTTGGGCGCGTTTCAGACCATCGGCAATATGTTCTCTCAGCGGACCTGCCGGAATACATTTTTTGTTTCCAAATCCGGTAGCTCCATCAATAACTAATAAAGATAAATCTTTATAGAGTGTTGGGTTTTGAAAACCATCATCCATTAAAATACATTCGGCTTGATTGTTTTGTGCCATTAAGGCAGCTTGATAACGATCGGCATTAATGAATGTCGGGGCAATATGTGCCAATAATAAAGGCTCATCACCTACTTGTTGCGGAGTATGATGAATAGAATCAACCTGTATATTTTGAAGACTACCATGATATCCTCGAGAAATAAAGGTAGGATATATGCCTGCATTTTGAAGCATAAAAGCCAAAGATATAGCTGTTGGAGTTTTCCCCGTTCCGCCAGCTGTTAAGTTACCGATACAAATAACAGGGGTATCAATTTTTTTTGACTTTTTTAGGCGTAATCGCGTTTTGGTGGCTAAAGCGTATAACTCCCCTAAAGGAGTCAGAAGCTTTGCTATCCAATTGTTATATTGCCAAAAAGTCGGAGTTCTCATTGATTGATATATCCTTTTACTTTTTCAACAATACCATCTAAAACCTTAGCTTCACTGGTTGCCCAATTATATGCCAGACTGCGTTTAGCCTCGAGTAAATCATTATTATCAAGTAATTGAGAGACAGTATTAATAACTTCTTCTGCATCATTAGATTGAATAATAGCATTGGCTTTTTGTGCACGTTGCATTGCTTCTGTAAAGTTGTGCATATAGGGACCTACAATAACAGCATCTCTTAATCTTGATGGTTCCATAAAGTTTTGTCCACCATGAGGAATAAGGGATCCTCCGATAAATACAATCGGAGATATTCCATACCAAATTCCAAGCTCGCCAATGGTGTCTGCGATATATACTTGTGTTTGTGGTGTGATTTTTTCTTCTGCTGAGCGTAATGAAACATTTAATCCTAAATCTTGTAATTGTGTCTTGATATCATTACCACGTTGAGGATGTCTCGGAGCTACAATGACAAGAAGATCAGGGTGATCTTTTAATAAGTTAGGAAGACGTTTGCCTAATTGATATTCTTCATTATCGTGAGTAGAACTGATGCAGAATAATCTTCGGTTTCCAATTTGTTTTGTAATTTCTTTCTTCTTTGTTTCATCAACAGGAATAGGAAGACCTGCAAATTTCAAATTACCTAAGCAAGTTGTATCTTTTGCGCCCAAAACACGTAATCGATAGGCATCTTCTTCAGATTGTCCGAGGCAGAAAGTAAAGCATGCTAACAATTCTTTGCAAATAAAATCAAATTGTTGCCAACGTTTGAATGATTTATTGGAAATACGGCCATTTACTAAAATCAATGGAATATTTTTCTTTTTAATTGTAGAGAGCATTGCCGGCCAAAAATCAGATTCAAACCAAAGAACTAAATCGGGCTGCCAATGTTTGACAAAACGTTTTGTAAATGCTGGATTATCAATAGGAATATATTGATGAAAAGCACGTTCAGGTAAGCGTTTCCCCATTAAATCAGCAGAGGTTGTTGTTCCGGTTGTTACCATCACATAAGTATCGGGACTATTTTCCAGTAATCTGTTTATTAGCGGGAGCATAGAAATAGATTCGCCGACAGATGCTCCGTGAAACCAGATTAATTTACCTTCAGGGCGTTCTTTCGTCGGTTTTCCTAGGCGCTCGTTGAAGCGTTTAGTATCTTCTTTGCCGATTTCAATTCTTTTTTGAATATAGGAACGGATAACTAATGGGTATAACGTACGAATTAAAGTATTATAAATTCCGATGAACATTATTATTTTCCTTGTACTGGGTATTTTTTTGCTCGTGCAGCTAGTCCTTGTTCAACTTTAGGAAGCCCTAGTTCTTTGTCAATTTCCCATGTCAGATCCGTTAAAGCTTGTTCAATTTTCAGGCGTTCCTGTTCAAATTCTTCATTGCTTAATTTGTCTGAGATGAAAAAAGGTTGTGTTGTGGCAACAATACCTTGAGAAAAGAGAGGTGGGATTAACATTTTATCCCAACTTTTGTTAAACAGTTTTGCATTTTTTATACTGTATGTCATACCGACAACAGGTCTTCCAGTTTTTTGGGCATAGTATAAAGCACTATGTGAAAGTTTCATATTCGGACCTTTAGGACCATCAGGAATTATGGTGATACTGTGCCCTTTTTGTAATTCTCTCATTAAAGCCAAAGCTGCACCGCAAGCATTTTCGTTACTGGAACCATCAATAATTTTTATTCCAAATAATCGAAGAACCGAAGCAATTAAACGTCCGTCACGATGAGGCGAAACCAAAGCGCTCATTGGAAATTTCTTTTTATTGCGCCAAAAATGACAGGGGAGTAAGGTCCTTCCATGCCAGATAATCAAAATAATCGCATTATTTTCAGTCCAAGTTTGGTAAGTCTCTCTAATATTTCGTTCTTGCCAATGTGTAGTCCAACCAACTAAGCGCGCATAAATATAAATTAAGCAGCCAAGTAAGGCTGTTATAAAAGAAGAATTTTCTATTTTTTTAAGAAAATGCTTTATGCGTTTGCGTAGAGGTAATGAATCTGACATTTTTTATTTTACCTTTTTTGAACCATGTCAGTAATAGAAATGCCAATGGTTTCATTTTCTGTAATGACAACTTCACCATGGCCAATTAAAATATCATTGGCATAGATATCAACACGATCATTTACGTTGCGATCTAATTCAACAACAGCGCCGCGACCAAGCTTTAGTAATTGATTTATTCTTAAGTCAGCTGTTCCGAGAGTGACGGTAATATCTATGTCAAATTCGTTCTCGTATTGAAGGTTATTTATCATTTTTTCTCCTTATTTTATTCTCTTTATCATACTCATTTTTTTTTAATCTTCAAATACAATAACCGTATTCCACAAATTTTATGGAGATTTTGTGGATTATTTATGTTGTCATGTTGCTCACGGAATAAAAAAAGCATATTTTGGTTAGTGCGCTATTGCACTTCAGTTAATGGTCTCTTATATAAGTACTGTTATTAAAATTTATTAAGGTGGAAAATATGGTTGCAAAAGTCAAAATATATCCGATTTTACCATTGCGTGATATTGTGGTATATCCAAAAATGATTGTTCCGTTGTTTGTTGGCAGAGAGAAATCTATTCAAGCATTACAAAGTGTTGTCGATGAAGGGCAGAGTATTGTTTTATTGACACAAAAAGATGCTTCTGTTGAAGATCCGACACCGGAAGATGTTTACGATGTCGGAACCATGGGAACAATTTTGCAATTATTGAAATTACCAGATGGTACGGTCAAGGTTTTAATTGAAGGTATAGAGAGAGTAAAAGTTCGTTCTTTTTCTAATAAAGAAGCTTTTTTATCCGCAAAAATTGATATGTTACCACAAGATGATAGTGATTCTTCAGAATTAGAGGCAATGGCTCGTGCCGTTGTGTCACAATTTGAAGAATATGTAAAATTGTCACGTAAAATTCCTCCAGAGGTTTTGGTCTCTGTTAATCAGATAGAAGAATATACAAAACTTGCAGATACAATAGCTTCGCATTTAGCTCTTAAAATTGCTGATAAACAAGCGTTACTTGAAGGACAGACGCTTCAAGACAGATTTGAGAAAATTCTTGGTTTTATGGATGCGGAAATCGCTTTGTTAGAAGTTGAAAATAAAATCAAAAACCGTGTCAAAAAACAGATGGAAAAAAGCCAAAAAGAATATTATTTGAATGAGCAGATGAAGGCTATTCAAAAAGAGTTAAATGATGGCGAAGACGGTGATGAAATCAGTGAATATATGACTAAAATTGAAAAGACACGTTTATCAAAAGAAGCTCGTGAAAAGGCCGTTGCTGAAGTCAAAAAATTAAAAAATATGAGCGCGATGTCTTCAGAAGCAACCGTTATTCGTAATTATTTGGATTGGATGCTGGATATTCCATGGAAAAAGTTTTCCAAAGTTAATAAAGATTTATCTAAAGCTATGGCTATTTTGGAAGCAGATCATTATGGCTTAGATAAAGTTAAAGAACGTATTGTAGAATATTTAGCGGTTCAAGCGAGAGCAGATAAGGTTAAAGGACCTATTTTATGTTTGGTTGGTCCTCCGGGAGTTGGTAAAACTTCGTTGGGAAGATCTATTGCTAAAGCTACAGGTCGTCACTTTGTTCGTGCATCATTGGGTGGTATGCGTGATGAGGCTGAGATTCGAGGACATCGTAGAACATATATTGGTTCTATGCCGGGTAAAATTATTAAAGGTATGAAAAAAGCCGGCACATCTAACCCTCTGTTTCTTTTAGATGAAATAGATAAGCTAGGTAATGATTGGAGAGGTGATCCGAGTTCTGCTTTGTTGGAAGTGTTGGATCCTGAGCAAAATGCTACATTCAGTGATCATTATTTGGAAGTCGATTATGATTTGTCTGATGTGATGTTCGTGACAACAGCTAATTCTTTGGATATGCCAAGACCTTTGTTGGATAGAATGGAGGTTATTCGTCTGTCAGGATATACTGAAGATGAAAAAATAGAAATAGCAAAAAGGCACTTAATTCCTAAGATTTTTGAAGAGAATG
Source organism: uncultured Azospirillum sp. (assembly GCA_946623145.1). Taxonomy (GTDB): domain Bacteria; phylum Pseudomonadota; class Alphaproteobacteria; order RF32; family CAG-239; genus Scatocola. The sequence goes on along the minus strand of CAMOQT010000016.1, from coordinate 8,487 downwards.
CCGTTAAGCCGACAGAACTCTATATAACAGATGAGGCTATTCGGGATATTATTCGTTATTATACAAGAGAAGCCGGTGTCCGTAATTTGGAACGGGAATTATCAACGATTGCTCGTAAAGCGGTAAAAGATATTTTGATGGCTGAATTAGGTAGCCCTAAAATTATGGTCGATGATGCTAATATAGAAAAATATCTCGGTGTAAAAAAATATCATTACGGTGTAGCTGAGCAACAAGATCACGTCGGGGTTACAACCGGTTTAGCTTGGACGGAAGTCGGTGGAGATATTTTGTTTATTGAAGCTGTTGATATGCCGGGTAAAGGGCTAATTAAACAGACGGGTAAACTTGGCGATGTAATGAAAGAATCTATTGAAACAGCTTATTCTGTCGTTCGGTCTCACTCTCGAGAATTGGGAATCGAGCCAGATATATTTGAAAAAACAGATATCCATGTTCATGTCCCAGAAGGGGCTACACCTAAAGATGGTCCTTCTGCCGGCATTGCAATGTATACCACATTGGTTTCGGTTTTAACAAAAATTCCGGTACGTAAAGATGTGGCAATGACAGGTGAAATCACATTACAGGGACGTGTTTTACCTATTGGGGGATTGAAAGAAAAACTTCTTTCTGCATTACGTGGTGGTATTAAGACAGTTATGATTCCACAAGAGAACGTCAAGGATTTGGCTGAAATTCCAGATAATGTTAAAGAAGGGTTGAAAATTATACCTGTTTCTAAAGTTTCTGAAGTCTTGAAGATAGCTTTAAATGGCGATCTTAAGCCTCTTCCTCCATTATCAATGTTAAAAGAAGGGGAAGCGTGCCAACCTATTTTAACTAATTAAAAGATAAACTAAAAAAAGCCCCGTATTGGGGCTTTTTTTTATTGATCGGTACTATTCATAGCATCAGAATCTTGTTTATCATCAGCTTCTGCCGTAACACAAGAACGATAATATTTTTTGCCATTGAATAAACAATAATCATTTGCATCGGCAGGACCGGAACTGTTACACAGTTTATTATATCCGGCATTACAAATACATTGTTTATAGTAAACATTGCTGTTGTACGAGCAGGCATCTCCGATTCCGTGTAGATTATATCCGCTATTACATTGAGCATAACTACCATTACATGCACAACCTTTATAATAACGTTTATGGTGAGGTGTTCCATTGTCAGCATAAACAATTTGTGTGCAGTAATTTATGGTATCATATGCAAATTTTCCTTCGCATGTCATGCGGTCATCTCCATAAGGGTATATAACGGGATCACATACACAACGATATCTTCCTCCGCAAGTATCATTTGCGGCAGCAACCGTACCACCTGTACAAGAACTGGTTATGACATAGATATATTCAGCAGAGCAACATTTATCAGTATAATCCGGATTTAATGGACATAATAATCCCGGTAATTTGTTGCCTGTGCAAGTTGAAGATTTGACTGAAAATCCTTTAGCTGCGCATTTTTCAGCATATTCTCCATCGGCACTTGATGGGGTCGTTTGATTAGCAGTATCTTCGTCGGCGTTTAAGATAAAATTAACACCGGCAAAAGCTTGTGTACATAAGGCTGTTTGTGCAGCTAATAAATATGCGAAATATTTTGTTTTTATCATTGCAAGTCTTTCCAGATTGATTTAATTTTTTTCACTATATCATAGATTTATGAATTTGTCTAATTTATTATATAAAATAAAGACTTTCTAAATTATTAAGAAAGTCTTTGAATATTACATAAAATGTCTGATGTGGAGATAGAGTGCTGCAATGCCTATACTTCCGAGCATGACAGGGATAGACCATAGTAAAAACTTCATAAAATGTATCGGATGACCTTCTTTTTGAGCCATTCCCGCAACAATAACGTTAGCTGAGGCAGCAATTAAAGATCCATTTCCGCCAAAGCATGAACCTAAAGATAAAGCCCACCAAACAGGCATCATAGCTTCTCGTCCGCCCATATCCACTTCCATCGTTTTAACTAATGGAATCATTGTCGCAACAAAAGGAATATTATCTATAGCGCTGGATACAAAAGCAGATACCCAAACAATAAGCATGGTTGCCTTTTCAATGCTTCCATCAGTCATGGCGCTGAAATGATGTCCTAGAATTGTTAAAACGCCTGATCTTTCAAGGCCGTAAACTAAAACAAATAAACCAGCAAAAAAGAAAATGGTTGTCCAATCCACTAATGTGAAGGCATGTTCTATAATATGATCTCTTTCTGCGTGACTTTTACCCAGTGTCTGAATAAGCATTAAGGTTGCCGCTCCACAGATAGCAATGGTTCCGTTCGAAATATGCATTCTTTCCGCAAAAATGAAACCCAGTATAACAAAAAATAAAACAGTCATTGATTGTTTGAGTAATGTCCAGTCTGTAATAGAGGATGTTGCTTTTATACTCATTACTTCAACACGTTTTCTTTTGGTGGTTATTAATTTCTTACCATATATTAAATCAAAACAGATAATGAGAACTAATATGGTTATCAGTACGATAGGCGTCAATTCAGCCATGAAATCCATAAAAGATAAATCAATTGCTGATCCTATTAAAATATTCGGTGGATCACCAATAAGAGTCGCCGTACCTCCGATATTTGATGAAAAAATTTCTAATAATAAATAAGGGTAGGGGGTAATATTTAATTTACGCGTAATTTGAAAAGTAACGGGAACGATTAATAAAACAGTTGTTACGTTGTCTAAAAAAGCTGAAAAAACAGCGGTAATTAAAGCTAATACAGCTAACAATCCTCGAGGGTTCACTTTTGCTTTTTGAACAGCCCAGATGGCGAGAAATTTGAAAACACCGGATTTTTCAGAAATTCCAACAATTATCATCATACCGATTAATAAGGTAAGTGTATTAAAATCAATACCTTTGATTGCTTGAGCTTGGGTTAAAACGCCCATAAAAATCATAATACAAGCACCAATGAGCGCTATAACAGCTCGATTCAGTCTTTCGCTGAACAAGATAATATAAACTATCACAAGGATACTTGATGCAACTAATTTCGGATCTAAGCCAAAAATAATATTTGACATATTTATCTTACCTTTTGATTGATATGCAGTTTATTACTATAAATATATGTATAAGAATTTTATTAATAAAGAGATAATGTCTTTTTTTTTAGCTGTTTTTATTTATGTTCTGTGATATTAAGGTGATTAATGACACCATATAAAGTATTCAATTCTTGTTCTGTAATTTGAGCTCTTGTGAATATGTTGCGCAGATTAATTTGCATATGTTGTTTTTTTTCTGGTTGAGAAAAAATACCACTGGTTTCCAGTTTTTTTTCTAATGTTTTGAGAAATAAAACAACTTTTTCTTTGTTAGCAAAAGTTGTTTTACCTAAAATAAATTCTTGTTCTGAAGGATTGATGTGTTGTTGATACCATTCATATCCGACGAGCAGAACAGCTTGAGATAAATTGAGCGAGCAGTGTTCAGGGTTGAGGGGAATTTCTATAATGCTATCCGCAAGACAAACGTCATCATTATGTAAACCGGTACGTTCCGGTCCGAACAAAATTCCATATCTATGATTCGGTGTCGCTAAAATTTCGTTGGCGGCAAAATGTGCTGTTCGTATAGGTTTTATCATTCCTCTCCGCCGAGCAGTGGTCGCGTAAATATAATCACAATCAGCTATAGCATCTTCTGTCGATTTATAAACTTTAGCGTTTTTTAAGATAATATCGGCACCAGAGGAGGCGGATAAAGCTTTTTCAGATAAGTGAGATTCCCTAGGGTTAACCAACCTCATTTCTTGAATATCACAATTAAGCATGGCTCTTGCTGCCATGCCAATATTTTCCGCCATTTGCGGCTCAACAAGGATAAAAACAGGACGGTTATTTGAAGTCATCGTATTCTAGTTTTTGTGGAATATCGTCATAAGTGTACAGTTTCTTTGGAATAAGAAAATCCTCAACAGCTTCTTTATCTGTTGCATCTATACTAATTTCCTCTGGAATTTCTTCATTGTTTTTTTCAGCTGCACGGCGGTTGACATAATTTTGAGCATCAACCATAGCTTTAATTTCTTTTTCTGACAATTTTTGAGCTTCGCGATGAGCATCTCTACGGAGAGGCACTGTCATTTCTAAATATTGATCAGCTGTTATCATTGTTGAATTAGTTTTTACAGTATCTAAATCAACAACATTTTCATCCGGTTGATTTTCTGCAGCAGGTAATTCATCTTCAGCAAAAGCCGGCATAGAAGTTAAACATAAACAACTTAGTATAATATAAAATTTGTTCATAAGAATAACCCTAATCTGTTCCTAAAAGATCCATTGTGTTGAAAACAATGTTATTGATATCCAATCCGGTACCGTCTTCAAATGAATTCAGAATCATTTTAAAACTTTCGCTGATAGGATCGTGAGATTGATTTAAGTCTGCAAAACTATTCTCTAAACGACGTTTATAGTTTTGAGGCATATTCTTTATGTTTTGATCATAACTATCTGGAATTTTATATCCCATTTTACGAAGGTGTTCTGTGAATACCAACATATTGTGGCGATTAACTTCAGGCATTAATTCTTGTCCGCCGGCCGGATTTCCGTCCCAAGAAGTTGCTTCACCAATATAATTTAACTTACCATGTTGAGCAGAGCCGCGCCAAGTTGTTACGCCGCTTGTATCACGCGTCTTAGCCCAGGGATCTACGGGGAGAATTTCTCCGTTGCTGGTATTGTCTGCATAAACCGGAGCTACTGTGTTATCAGGAGTCGGTTGACTTGCGACTTCTTCAAAATAGCCGTCATTCGGGTGAACCCAAGGATTGTCAGATAACTGTGCCTGAGCTGCAGCTATCAAGCCAAAACATCCTAAAAATGCCGCTGTTGCAATATATTTATTCATGCCAGCCTCCGTCAAAAGTCTTTCTTATTATTTATAATACTATATTTTTTAACAAAATAATAGTTACATTTCCGTTACATTTAATATATTTCATAAAAGTTAGTTTTTATTTAATTTTTTTCTTTAGGGCTTCTATTTCTGTATGTAAATTATTGATATTTTTCGTTAAATTAATGATTGTTTCGCTTAATTCGTCTGTTGAAAACGTATCTAATCCATAACTGCAGAACTTTTTATTTTTTGAGGACTCGGCCAAGTGGGCAGGGAAGCCTACGACAGTTGAGTTTTCTTTAACATCTTTGATAACAATAGCATTAGAACCTATTTTGCAATTATTACCGATTTTAATTGGTCCCAAAATCTGAGCACCAGAGCCGATAATAACGTTGTTTCCTATTGTCGGATGTCTTTTACTGCGTATTTTGCCGTTTTTATCGAAAACAGTTGTCCCACCTAATGTTACATCATGATAAAGGGTTACATTGTTACCGATTTCAGTTGTTTCACCAATGACAACACCCATTCCGTGGTCAATCATGAAGCCATGACCGATTTTAGCAGCTGGATGAATTTCTATTCCAGTCAAAAAACGCGCTATTTGCGATAATAATCGCGCACATATATGCCAATTATGGTTCCAAAGCCAATGATTTAAGCGATAAATACATATGCAATGAAAGCCTGAATTACAGAGCAGAGCTTCTAAATAACTGTTTGTAGCCGGGTCTCGAGAAAGAATCGCATCAAGATCATTTAAAATTATCTTGTATTTTGTATTCATTTTATGTTACATTCCTGAATTAATGTTAATAGATAGATAATATTTGTTTCTATATAATACGAAAAAAATTAATTTTGAATAAAGAGACACACAATGACAGAAGTTTTATTTAATGGTCATGCCGGACGGTTGGAAGGGCGTTACCATCAAAGTTCAAATCCGAGTGCGCCTGTTGCTTTGATTTTGCATCCGCATCCACAATATGGTGGAACAATGAATAACAAGGTCGTTTATACGTTGTTCAGTTGCTTCCAAAATCTTGGTTTTTCCGTGTTACGTTTTAATTTCCGCAGTGTTGGGCGTTCTCAGGGAAATTTTGAAGATGGTCCTGGAGAATTATCAGATGCAACCGTTGCTTTAGATTGGTTACAATCTGTTAATCCTGAAGCCAGACAATGTTGGATTGCCGGTTATTCTTTTGGGGCGTGGATAGGGTTGCAATTATTGATGCGTCGTCCGGATATTAATAATTTTATTGCAGTTTCTCCGCCGGCAAATGAAAAAGATTTTTCATTTTTAGCACCATGTCCGACATCAGGTCTGATTATTCAAGGTGGCGCTGATGAAATTGTAACACCATCCAGTGTTTCAACTTTGGCACGTCGTTTGAACACGCAGAGAAATGTAGATGTTGATTTTGCTTTGTTGGAAGAGGGAGATCATATGTATAACGGACATTTGGTTGATCTCTATAAAGTTGCCGGTAATTATATTATTGGCGCTGTTCAACGTAAAACGCCGCAGAAAAAACGTCGTGGTCGTCGTAAAAAGATTGAGATTGAGCAGGATAATCTGCTTTTGGAAGATAATTCCGCAGATGATTTTGCTGATGATACCTTAGAAGATGAAGAAATATAATAATGAAGCCGCTGATTAGCGGCTTCATTGTGTGTTTGATATTGTTCGAAAAATAAGAAATTGCTAAAAGGAGCTGCAATGATTAAAGACATACTCGAAAAAAGTTATATTTATGAAAATATTTCCAATAATCTAAAAGAGGGATTCAATTGGTTAAAGACTAATAATCTTAAAGAAATGCCGGATGGCAAGTATAGTATTAAAAATACGGAAATATACGCTAATATTCAAACATATGAAACAAAAGATGATGCATTATTTGAGGCACATAAAGATTATATTGATATTCAATATATGATTAATGGTGAAGAAGTGTGTGGTGTTGATAATTATGATCATTGTACTGTGGCAACAGATTATGATAAAGCAAAAGATATTGAATTTTTAAACGGTAGTGAAAATGCAGACAATTATATTTTGAGAACAGGGGAATTTTTAGTGTTTTTTCCGCAGGATGCGCATAAACCGGCAATAAAAAATAAGAAAAATGCTCTCGTTAAAAAAGTCGTGGTAAAAGTACATATATAGTTTTTGAGCCGCTTGCAGCGGCTTTTTTTATAATTGACTTTTGATTGCAAGGGCGTTATATATCCACTCACTCAAATACTATTATTTAATTATTAAACTCATATCGCTTATGAATAAGGATCAAACAATTAAATCGTTTCTGAATTTTATCGAAACGAACGGTTTTCAAGATGATGTTCGTATTTGTCTGGGGGATAAGAATGTGAAAGCGCCTAATCGCTTAATATCTTCTTTATTACAGCTTTTACAAGAGCATCATGTCACCGATGAAATCCTTTATACTTTGAAAGTTAAGGCTTCAGACCGTCAGAAGTTGCCGTTTGAACTACATTACACAGACGGTTATCGTTCGTGGTACTATGAGGATCGTGTTAAGGGGGCTAATGCTTTTTATTGGCAAGGTTGGCTGATTAGTTTGTCAGATACGGGCAAAGCAGCACAGTATGCCGAGGCAGAGAGTATTGCTCGTAAACGCTATTATTTAGGGCGAAATTCTCAGTTGTTGCCGGCTTCGTTTTATAAGGATTATGTTCTTCCTCATCTCAAAGCCGTTAATGCTTTTTTGAAGCAGGTTAGGGGAGATGAGTTTTTCGGGGCTGATTGGTGTCAAAAGGAAGATGAGACATGTCCTTGTGTGGATTTACAGAACGGGCGCATTTTTCAAACTTCGAGAACAGGAAGTTGCCTAGGCGGACGTCCTGCAATTAAGGTTTAAATAAAAGGTGTTGAGAATTAACTCAACACCTTTTATTTTGCTGCTTGATATATTTCAAAATATAAACTCTGATAGCGCTGGAAAGGTTGGGATTGGTGCGTGTTTCATCGATTTCGGTGACAATATCATTGATGGTTTTATGCTCTTTTGCGGCAATGTCTTCTAATTCGGCCATAAATTCATCTTCCAGAGAAATACTGGTATTATGACGACCGGCAATGATAACGGAGCGTTTATGCATTTATTTTTTCCGAAAAGCATCGATAGAAACAACGCTGGCAATTTCTCCGGAAGCTTTGCGAGGAGCTTCATTTTCTTCATTATCGTAAGGTGTTTCTGAATCTTTTGTGGCAAAACTTAAGCCGAATTTAGCGTATGGATCACCAAAATAAGTAATGGCATCAAATGGAATAATTAAAGTTTGCGGAATACCGTTGAAACTCAAATCAATAGAAAAAGAATCTTTGTTGACGATTAAGTTTGAGTATTGGTGTTGAATAACAATCGTCATATCATGGGGATATTGTGCGAGTAAACCCTTAGAAATTTGAGTGCGAGGATGGTCGGTTTTAAATGTAATGTAAAAATGATTTTCTCCCGGAAGTCCTTGTCTTTCGGCTATTTTCAAAGCTTCAACAATCACTTGTTTAAGAGATAATTCAATCAGTTTATCGTAATTTATTTCATCTAAG
>CAMOQT010000015.1 GCA_946623145.1 uncultured Azospirillum sp. | reverse complement strand
AATCACACATCTCCCTTGTGAAATATTTCTATAAAGCCTCGCTTTTCTTTAAGCGAGGCTTTTTTTTATTCACCACACACTATGACCTCGCAAATTAAGTTTCGCTGTAGAAGTTTAATAACTTTTAATCCCTGTTGAGTGTAAGCTCAATCTGGGATTTTTTTGTATCCGCTGATAATATCTCTCATAAAAGGAATTGTGATGTTTTCTACTATATCCGGATGATTATAAAAATCTCTTAGGTATTTTTGAAATTCAATTTGAATGACATTAGGTTTACCAAATTTTTCTTGAAAACGTCCGACTAAACCGACTTTTCCCATATAATCAGGATGATTGACAATGTATTTGAGATGATATTTTTCTGCTGCTTCAATAATTTTATCTAAGTAGGGATAATTTGTTGCTTCATATTCGGCAGTACCCAAGCAAATATCATAATCGATGTCTTGATTGAATCCGTGAATATCTAAAAAGTAGTGCTCTTGTAAATTTTGCTCTGTCACGTAATCAGAAATGAGGCATTTATATGGTGTAAATTTCTGCCTGATGATTGTAGAAACATTTTCGGTTTCACCGAGGTATTGTGTAAGAGCACCGGTAAATAAATCTGCTCGTTTTTCATGTTTATTGGTAAAGCTTGCTGTTGCGTGAGGAGCTGATAAAATAAGAGATGAGATTCTATCTGTTAATTGAAAAACTTCCGAACAATTGTCTTGTCCATGAGAGTGATTTTGATTATAAATCAAGTCATATTTTTTTAAGGTTTCTATCATGAAAAAAATATAAAATAAGAAAATTAAAAAACATATAATTAAAAAAATCCCTCGCTGTTTAGGCGAGGGATTTATCAGTCTTCTTCCAGATAATAATCTTGTGTATGCCCGGCTATTGCATCTCGGATATAAGTATCAAGATTTATTCTATATCCATAAATCCACGGATATTCATCATATTCGGATTCAATACGAGTGAGGTATGTCATTGCCAGAGTCTGCCAAATTTGCAAACTTATCTCGTATTTCAAGTTACCATTACCATCATAGATGAATTTATTGGTACTTCCGTCTTTGCTGAACAAAAATAACTCTTCTCTTGCCCATCCTTCTTTAGCAAGTTTTCGGAGCGCAATGATTTTTTTTAAGCCATCAATTTTGAGATCTCCTTCTTGCGTATAAAAGGCGTAAGAATGATCTTGCATTTCACACATGAAGGCATTATCAAAGCAACGGCAATTAAGAATTTTTTCTAATGCAACACCTGTTTTGGGAAAATAGAGCATACTGTACTCGGTTTCGTTGTCGTAGCAGGTGAGGAATTTGTCTTCAAAAGAATATACATTCGTTCCATTTTCAAAAATTTGTTTTTTACCATCGAAAAAATAGGATAACTCTCCTTTTTGCGCAATAATTATTCCTTTTTCATAATGAATAGTATCATACTGAGCAGGAACAATGATTTCGCCGTCGGAATTTTTGACACCAGTAAGATTTTGTTCTTGAAACAAGACATACTCACTGGGGAGAGTATCTGCTAAAGATGTTTCAATAGCGTCACTTTCTTCTGTCTGAGAAGATTTTTTTTGTTGATTGCATGCGGTTACAAATCCTAAGCTAAGGATGATAACCAAGAATTTTAGATTTTTCATATTTTTTATTTTAATTAATAATATATCAGTAATTTCTATCTGTTTTCTGATATACTATTCGTGCCTTTATTTGTCAAGAGATGAGACCATAGGCGGAAAGAAGTAAATAACCGCCAAGAATTAATCGATAGATGACAAATGGGGTAAATGACCATTTTTTGAGCCAATTCATCATGATGAAAATGGCGGTAATGGAAGCTAAGAAGGAATAACCAATGCCGTGAATGGCAGAATTAAGATTTTCAATATTTCCCTCTTTAAATAACTCTAATGCAACCAGTAATCCGGCTCCGGCAATTGTCGGTATAGATAAAAGCATTGAAAATTTAGCTGCCTCACGACGTTGTAATCCGAGAAAACGGGAAGCTGTAATCGTTATTCCGGAGCGACTGGTTCCTGGTATTAGAGCTAAACACTGCGCAAAGCCGATGATAAGGGCGTCTTTTATGGTTAAGTCGTTTGTTTGACGCGTATTCTTTCCGTATCTATCAGCTATAAACAAGAAAATAGCGTAACAAATAAGTGTCCATCCGATTAATTTTGCGCTACGCAAATTTTCAAGACCATATGATTTAAGAGCAAGACCGATAATAACAGCAGGAATCGTTCCAATGACAATTAACCAAGCCAATTTTGCCCCTGAAATTTTAAAATCAGGGAGAAAATGGCTTTTCCATAAGCCTTTCAGCATTTCTAAAATTTCACGCCAGAAATAAATCATGACGGCAATAATGGAACCGACGTGAACAGCAACATCAAGTTCGATTCCTTGGTCAGGAAAAGATGTGAATTTTGAAAAAAGAATTAAATGTCCTGAAGAGCTTATCGGCAAAAATTCAGTAAATCCTTGCAATATGGACAATAATATAAGATGAAGATTAGTCACGAGAAGATGCTTCCTGAATATTTAGAATATTAAAGCCTCTCTTTGTGAGAATACTCGGAGAAACTGGTTTGATAATATATTCACGGATATGGAGTTCTTTCGCTTTCAAAACGGTTGTTTCTCTCATATCTGAGGTAATCATTACAACAGGTATTTTGGTTGTGAAATCCGGATATTCTTTGTTCAAATCAGCAATCATTTGCAGACCTGTTTTTTCAGGCATTTGTTGGTCCGTAAATAAAATATCAATCGGAGAATTTTTGATAATTTCTTCAGCTTCCGAAGCTGAAGAAGCTTCTTTTATATTTTTCATTCCGATTTGAAATAGAGCTGTTTTTGTAAAATTGCGAGCAAATTTGTCGTCGTCAACAACGAGGCAGTTTATTTGTTCCAAATGTTTATTTAGTTGATTTTCTGTCATGGTATATTTCCTTATATTTTTTATCTTACAAGATAAAACTTAAGGTTTTATAAATTTGAGCAAAAATTTTTATCTCCGATTTTAAGTAAGGATAATGGGTGAAAACGTACGCCATTGATTGATGCGCCCCAATGTAAATGAGGTCCTGTAGCTCGTCCTGTTTTTCCGATATGTCCGATAATATCTCCTTTTTTTACTTTATCTCCTTTTTTTACAGTAGAGCTTTTTAGGTGCGCATAAATGGTTGAAAGATTTTGACCGTGATCAATGACAACAACATTGCCGATATAAAAGTACTCTCCACCACTTAATGTTACAGTTCCATCAGCAGAGGCAAATACTGGACTTCCTTCCGGGGCAGCCAAATCCATGCCTTGATGGGGTGATTTCTTTTTGCCATTGATAATTCTTTGTCCCCCAAAGTTACCGCTCGTGCGACCTTTATTAACGGGCATAATGAAACCATTTTGCCAGTAAGGTGTTTTTGTATGATAGGATAAGGCACGTGCCAGATCTTCTCTTTCTTTATCTATTTTGCGGTTATCTAAATCTGTTGGTGTAACTTTGCGAGGTTCAACCCCATTAATTTTTTGCACATCCCAATCTGTTGTTTTTATTTCTAAAGGATAATTATGGAGTTCTTCTGCAGTTGAAATTTGTAATATCTGCAAAGGTTCAGCATCGCGGCCTAATGCAAATAAAAAGGAACCGTCAGGTAAAACAGATAATTCTTTATCATTGAAAAATACGTGTTCGCTGTTTTCGGCTTTGGCTTGAATTAATTCTCCTTGAGCCAAATTACCGCAGATTTCTATAGCCAAAGCAGAGGAGCTAAAAATCAGACTACAACAAATCAAATAAATCGCCTTGAAGTTTTTCATTTTGTTTGCCTTTAATATGAGTGGTTAAAGTTCCGTCAATAAAACGAATGTTTAAATGTTGAGCTTTTTGAGCTTGTTTCGTATTATAAATTGTTTGCAAATTTTCATCTTTTACCCAAGCGAATCCTCTTTGTAAAACAGATTCTACAGATACGGAGTTTAATCTTAATTCTAAGTTCTTTAAATTAGTTTCTTGTTTTTCCAATATGGTTTTAATGAGGTATGGCTTCAGGTTAATTTTTTCAATAAGATTATTTGCATTCAGTAAATAGTTTTTTAGAGCAATTTTGAGTCGATCTGTTCGCTCATCTAAGTATTGTCTGTTTTCTGCTAAGATTTGATCAAGTTTAGGAATACCGCGATTTAAGCCGTATAAAATATTTACTCGTTCAGAGAAATAGTGCGATATACCGGAGGACATTCTGCTTTGTATTGTAGACAAGCGATTTAACAAATCATTACGGACTGGAACGGCAAATTCGGCAGCACCTGTCGGTGTCGGAGCACGAACATCAGCAACATAATCAATTAACATTGTATCGGTTTCATGTCCGACAGCAGAAATAATTGGAATTTCCGAATCGTAAACGGCCCGAATGACAATTTCTTCATTGAAAGCCCAAAGATCTTCAAGACTTCCCCCGCCACGAGCAACGATAATGACATCAGGACGGGCAATATGCCCCTTTTTAGGCAAATTATTGAAACCTCTAATAGCGCCGGCAATTTGTTCGGCGGCCCCGTCTCCTTGAACAAGTGAGGGCCAGAGCAAAATATGGCTTGGAAATCGGTCTGTTACCCGGTGAATAATATCTCTGATGACGGCCCCGGTTGGGGAGGTGACAACGCCGATTGTGTTAGGAAGAAAAGGAATTTTCTTTTTATGTGCCGGATCAAATAATCCTTCCGCAGCAAATTTTTGTTTGCGTTCTTCCAATAATTTTAATAACGTTCCTGTTCCTGAAATCTCAAGCTGTTCAATAATCATTTGATAAGATGATTTTCCGGAAAATGTCGTTATTTTTCCTGTAGCAATTACTTCAAGGCCGTCTTCAGGCTTAAATGGTAGACGAGAAGCAGTTCCTTTCCAAATAACAGCAGAAAGTAATGCGTTTTCATCTTTAAGAGATAAATACCAATGTCCGGAATCGGCGCGTTTTCCGCCGAAAATTTCACCTTTGACACGTATTTTATTAAAATTGGTTTCAACACATTTTTTTATTTCAAAAGATATTTCACTGACACTGTATTCTTTGAGTGAAGGAAAAGTATTTTCAAAGGCTGATGATGGAGATGTATTTAATGTGTTGAATAAATCACTCATTCATTTATCTCCAATAAACTTTCAGCAAAATTATGTGCTGTGAATGGTTGTAAGTCGTCAATTTTTTCTCCGACGCCGATGTAATAAACAGGTAAAGTATTTTCTTGGGCCATAGCCACAATAATTCCTCCTTTGGAAGTTCCATCGAGTTTTGTAATAATCAGGCCGGAAATATCGGCTGATTGTTTAAATATTTTAATTTGTTCCAAAGCATTTTGCCCTGTCGTTGCATCTAAGGTTAAAAGTGTGGCATGTGGAGCGTCGGGAATAATTTTTTTAATTACTTTAGTTATTTTTTTCAATTCATCCATTAAACCGATTTTGTTTTGTAGACGTCCTGCAGTATCAATAAAAACAATGTCGTCGTGTTCTTGAATGGCGCGTTGTAATCCTTCATAACATAAACCGGCGGCATCACATCCAGGGATTCCTTTATGAACGCGTATTTTGCAACGTTTTCCCCATTCTTCAAGTTGCTCAACAGCGGCGGCGCGAAATGTGTCTCCGGCAATAAAAGAAATTTGATATTTATCTTGCATTTGTGCCGCTATTTTGCCAATAGTTGTCGTTTTTCCGGCACCATTAACACCAATCATCAAAATAACAAAAGGAGTCTTGTCTGTTTTTTTTATTTGAAAAGGTTGTTCACAAGGAAGAAGAATATTTTCAATATCTTTCGCTAAAGTCTTTTTTATAAGTTTAATATCCGCATTTTTATCTATTTTATGTTGGCTGAAATCATTGATGATGCGGGATGTTGCTTGATAACCGATATCTGAAGTCAGTAATAAATCTTCCAACTCTTGCAAGGTTTCAGAATCCGGTTTCTGTTTATTAAAAATATCGGTTAATCCTTCAGATATTTTTGAAGAAGATTTTTTAAGTCCAAGTCCTAATTTGTGCAACCAATCAGTCATTGTTTTTTTCTCCTTCTTCTCTTAATATTCGGGCTCTTTCTCTTCTAATATTGACCGGAATCTGAGGCATTTTTGCCGCAGGAGTGCCCTCTCTTTCAGAATAAGGAAAAACGTGAAGTTTTTGAATTCCGGCATCATAAACTAATTTGACGGTATTTTGGAACTGTTCATCTGTTTCGGTAGGAAATCCGCAGATAAAATCAGCACCAAATGTTGCTTCAGGGCGTTTTTGGCGAATTTTATTGCATAAATTGATGACGTCTTCTCTTTGGTGTCGACGTCCCATACGTTTTAAAACCATATTATCGCCCGATTGAACGGAAAGATGAAAATGAGGATGCATGTTTTTGTAGTTTCCGATAAGAGAGATAAATAGGTCATCAATAGCGGCAGGATCAAGAGAACCAAATTGGAGAGATGGTAATTCGGGAATTTCTTCAAGAATTGTTTGAACCAGTTTACTGAAAGAGATATGTATTGTGTCAGAAACTATTTCATAAGAACAGATGTCAACACCGGTTAAGCAGATTTCTTTAAAACCATTTTGGACAAGTAAACGAATTTGATTGAGAATATCTGGTAACGGAACAGAACGATTTTTTCCTCTTGCGTAAGGAACAATACAATAAGTGCAACGGTGATTGCATCCTTGTTGAATTTGAACGAAAGCGCGGTGGCGTCCTTCGAATCCGGTAATAATATATTTATCATAACCTTCATAAGTCATAATATCAGAAACGATAGTTTTATTTGCTTCTAAGGCCGAAATGTATTTTTCAATTTCCGTTTTTTCTTTATTACCTAAAACAAGATCAACTTCCGGCATTTCTGAAAATTTAGAAGTTGAAACTTGAGCTGCACAGCCGGTAATAATGATTTTTGCTTGGGGATTTTCTTTTTTTAATTTTCGAATCGCTTGACGACACTGGCGTTCAGCTTCGCCCGTGACAGCACATGTATTGACAATAATAAGATTGTCATAATTTTTAAGTTTTTCTTTCATGACTTCGGCTTCATAGCTATTGATTCGACAACCGAAGCTTATTACTTCTACCATATATAAAATCCCCTTTGCAGACAGTATAAGCCAAACAAAGGGGAATAGCAAATATTAGCGTTAAGTTTTTAAGTGTTATTTTGAAGAAATATAAGAGAGCGCTTTCTGGGTAAATTCTTCAATTTTTGCAGCGCTTTTGGCAAGAGCTTTATCTTCTTCAGGGGTGAATTCTGGGTCAAGTTTTCCTAAAATACCGTATTTGCCGATAATACAAGGGTGAGATAGGCAGACATTTCTGCTATCTTCAAAGGTTTCGTGAAAAATAGAAACATTTAAGACGGCATGTTCGTTTGATGATATAGCTTGGCAAATACGAGCTATTGCTCCGGCAATTCCATAAAAAGTCGCTCCTTTTCCTTCAATAATCGAATAAGCAGCATTGCGAACCTGATTGTCAATTTGTTGTTTGATTTCAGTTGTAAATGGTTTGTTTATTTGTTTTGCTAGAGTTTCAACTTGTACGGTTCCGGCAACGGCACTGGACCAAATTAAAACTTCACTATCTCCGTGTTCTCCCATGACGCTGGCGTGAACAGATTTTGGTGAAACACTCAGATGATAGCCGAGCAGAGTTCGGAATCTGGCACTATCTAAAATTGTTCCACTTCCAAAGACACGTTCTTGAGGAAAGTTTGATAATTTTAAGGCAACAGCCGTCATAATATCAACAGGATTTGCCGCTATTAGCAGAATGCAATTTGGTGCGTTTTGTACAATTTGAGGAATAATATTTTCAAAGATTTTTACATTTCTTTCCAGTAATGCAGTTCTTGGTTCTCCCGGTTTTTGATTTGCTCCAGCTGTGACAATGACAACTTTTGCTCCCTCCAAGTCTTTGTATGTCCCTGCTTTTATTTTTCCTGCATAAGAAAAAGGTGCAGCATGTGCAATATCTGCAGCTTCAGCCTCTGCTCGTTTTTCATTTGCGTCAATTAAAACGATTTTTCTGGCAATCCCTTGGATGAGTAACGCAAAGGCTGTTGCGCTACCGACATTTCCGGCTCCGATAATACCAATTTTCATTTTTTTCTCCTTTTTGATTTATATAGAGATATATAAGAATCTGTTTTATTTTTGCAATGCTTTTGAAAATTTGTTTGATATAAAAAGTTTCGTTTATCATTAGAATCGCGTGAGAAATTTAATTTTTTACTCATCTGTATAGTTTGATTCATAAGTTGTTTCCGTAGTATCTTCATCTGCTTTGTCGGAAGTTGTGAAGAGATGCATTGCGGCAAAAAGTGTTAATGTGTAAATAATAGTACGAATAAGTATTCTATAAAAAATATCCTTATGTGTTTTTATGATATGTATGAGTAAAGTTAAGAGGTCTTTCATGATCTATAAGCTTGAAAATATTTTAGAGTTATTCGCTTAAAATACTTTCACCTTCGTCAGATGTTTCTTCCGGATTTTCTTCTTCAATGTCATCATTATTGGTTTCGATTGATTCCATTGTGATGGTTTTCCCATCTTCTTGAGTACAAGTACAAGTAGATTTTGTTCTATGGCAATCGCAATCTATTTCTCCTTCGGGGCAGAGACATTCAGACTCACATTCGCAATTGTTTTTATCAAAGTCCATATCTGCTTCTAATGTTTGATTTTGCTCGGCTGTCGATAGTAGTGGTTCAGGCGTTTTAGTATCAATATCATTTGTTTTGAATAGAAAGATACATAAGCCCGCGACTATACATATAATTATTATTCCTATTAAATTTTTCATAACAATCTCTTTTTTTTATTTTTAACATCATTAACGTATGCCAATAGTATAAAAAAAGTGTTAAATCAATCAATAAATTAGAAAAATTATCCACCAACTAAATTTCTCTAATAGTATGAAAAATATTGATTTTTTTTCTTTTTTTGCGATTTTAAATGGGGAAGAAAAAAAATAATGCTTGTCAAACCATATAAAATTGTGCTAACAAATCAATCACAGGCAGAGTGAAATGCTCTGGCTAAATTTGTTTTAATAATATTAGAGGTTTATCACAATGACTGATACAGCTAATCGCGTTAAGAAAATCGTTGCAGAACATCTTGGCGTTGAAGAATCTAAAGTTACTGACACAGCCAGTTTTATCGATGATTTAGGCGCAGACAGCTTGGATACTGTTGAACTGGTAATGGCATTTGAAGAAGAATTCGGTTGCGAAATTCCGGATGAAGCAGCTGAAAAGATCTTGACTGTTAAAGACGCAATCGACTATTTGTCAAAGAATGCTTAATCTGAGGTATTGATCAGATTGTGGAATTAACTCGCGACTTGAGATTTAAGAGAAGCGAGTTTTTTCATATCTGTATGTTAAGTTAAGGAATAAGAGGTATTTTTTTATGAGAAGAGTTGTTGTTACCGGAATGGGTGTCGTATCCCCTTTCGGCAGAGGTGTTGAGTATAATTGGGAATCTATTTTAAGCGGTAAGTCTGCTATTCGTAAAATAGAAGGTATTGATTTAAAAGACATTCCTGTGTCGATAGCAGGACAAGTTCCTTTCGGTGAAGGAGAGCATGATTTTAATCCAGATACAGTCATGGCTCCTAAAGATCAGAAAAAATGCGATAAATTTATTCTTTATGGTTTAGCAGCAGGTGGTGATGCTATTGAAGATTCAGGATGGAAGCCTGAAGCTGAAGAAGATAAATACCGCTCTGGTGTGATGATGGGTTCGGGAATCGGTGGATTAGAAGTTATTGCTGAAAATGCCGTTTCTTTTCATGAAGTTGGTATTAAAAAGATTTCTCCATTTTTTATTCCGGCAGTTCTTATTAATTTAGTTTCTGGTAATTTATCTATTAAATATGGATTTAAAGGTCCAAATCACGCTTGTGTAACAGCTTGTTCAACAGGTACTCATGCTATTGGTGATGCGGCTAATATTATTGCACGCGGTGATGCCGATGTCATGGTCGCCGGTGGTGCCGAATCTGCAGTCAATCATCTGTCATTAGCCGGATTTGCAAGAATGAAAGCTATTACCTCTGATTTCAATGATCGTCCGACGGAAGCTTCCAGACCATGGGATGCTGGACGTAGCGGTTTTGTAATGGGTGAAGGTTCAGGGGCTGTCGTTTTGGAAGAATTAGAACATGCTAAAGTTCGTGGCGCAAAAATTTATGCCGAAGTTGTCGGATATGGTATGAGTGGTGATGCTTATCATATTACGGCGCCTTCCGGTGATGGTGCTTATCGTGCGATGAAAATGGCTGTTGAGCACGCCGAAGAAAATGGTGTTAAGATGAGTGATATTAATTATATTAATGCTCATGGAACATCAACACCTCTTGGTGATGTCGGAGAAGCAGATGCTGTTAAAAGATTGTTTGGGGATAATATTAAGACATTGTCAATGTCTTCAACGAAGTCTTCTATCGGGCATTTATTAGGGGCGGCAGGTGCTGTTGAAGCCGTCTTTTCTATTTTGGCTTTGCGTGATCAAATTTGCCCTCCAACATTAAACCTTCACAACCCTGATGAAAATGTTAAAGATATGGATTTAGTTCCTTTGAAAGCTAAAAAACGTGAAATTAAGGCCGCAATGTCTAATTCATTTGGTTTTGGTGGAACAAATTCTTCTTTAATTTTTAAGAAGTATGAAGGTTGATTAGGACTTTGATGAAATTTTTTCGATATTCTATTGTTTTTGTTTTAATAATAGTCGTTGTTGCTGTTTTGCATTTTAAAAAGTGGGTCGTTGAAAACGGCCCGCTTTCTGATTCTGTTATGGTTGAAATCAATAGAGGTATTTCTTCTCAACGTGTTGCAGATATATTGTATAAACAAGGCGTGATTGATCATCCTCTTTTGTTTCGTTTGCTTATGAAATATCAAAAAGCAGAAGAAAAAATAAAAGCGGGAGAATATTTATTTGAACAGAGAATTTCCGCTCAGGAAGTGTTAAATAAGTTAGTTAAGGGAGATGTGTTTTATTATAAAATTACTGTTCCTGAAGGATATACAGTTGCGCAAATTATAGAATTATTAAATACGAATGATAAGTTATCGGGCGAAGTTTCATCTGTTTTACCTGAGGGTTCTTTTTTACCTGAAACTTATACTTTTCAAAAAGGAGAACGTCGAGATAATATTCTAAATAAAGCTGTTTCTGCAATGCAAGAAAAATTGGCTGCTATATGGGAAGGACGAGAAGAAGGGCTTCCTTATAAAAATATGCAGGAATTGCTGACGATGGCGTCAATTATTGAAAAGGAAACTGGAGTAGATAGTGAACGTGCACAAGTAGCTTCTGTTTTTGTTAATCGGTTACGTAAAGAAATGTTGTTACAAACGGATCCGACGGTTATTTATGCTCTAACAAAAGGGCAGAGCGAGTTAGGAAGAGCTTTATTGCGAAAAGATTTAGCCGTTGATGATCCTTATAATACTTATAGATATGCAGGATTACCTCCTACACCTATTTGTAATCCGGGGGAAGCTTCTTTATATGCTGCAGCACATCCAGCGCCTACGGATTACCTTTATTTTGTCGCCAATGGTAGTGGTGGGCATAATTTTGCTAAAACTTTATCCGAACATAATCATAATGTTGCAAATTGGAAGAAAATTAATCAGTAAAAATTCTTGAATTTTTTTTGTAAAATGGTATCATTTTCGGCAAAATTATATCGTTATTAAATTATTGTATTATGAAAAAGGAAGTTACGTTGTCTTTAATCCGCCAAGGATTAGAAGAAGGGAGTTGTATTAATCCCAAAGTTTTGGCTTGGTCTGATGAAAAGCTTAAAGCTAGTACTCTGGATGACTTAAATGCAGATAGTCTTGACGAAGTGGAACTCATAATGTTTGTAGAACGAGAGGCGGGTATTTCTTTTATGGAAAATAAAGTAGATGAATTTAACCGTACTTCTCGTACGATTCAGGATTTTATTAATATTTGTAATGAATCATGAATCGTTTTTCATTAGCGGATGTACGACGTGTATTAGAGGATGAAGATTTTTTTTCTATCGATTATATGTCGGATGAGCAACTGTGTCAGGCCAAATTTAAAGAAGATTTAGCAATGGATAGTTTGGATTTTCTTCTTTTTATTCAAAAATTAGATGGAAACGGAAGGCTCTCTGTTGTGGATCCTTGTGTTTGGTCATGTAGGACTGTTCAAGATTTATTGAATCTAACGTAAAAAAAATGCGCTGAAATCAGCGCATTTTTTTTATACTCTTATTTCATTTTTAGTAAAAGGTTGATTTATATCTGCATATGAAAAACCACCATCTTCTATGCAAAAGTCTTGACGGTTAAGTCTGTATTTGTGAAAAATTTCACATTCATTACAGAGACAGCCCTTACTTTCTTCAATGCAATTACTTTTTTCAAAGGCGCAAAACATTCCTTCAAAATGTTCTACATTTTCAATTTCTCCCATTAATTTATATAAATTACCGGGCATATTTTTGATTTTACAGCCTAATGTATAAGAAGGGCAATCCATACATTTGCAACGTTGTAAATTTTCTTTAGTACGGGCAACATAAACCATTTTATTCTCCTTAGAATATTTTTTCTTCTAAAGAAATAAATTAGGTTAGTCAAAATACAAGCTATACTTATTATTTAAAGATAATCAGAAATAGAAATTTCATCTATTTGTTCTGGAGATAAATACTTTTGAGCGTAATTCATATATATTTTTTCTTTTAAAAATAGATGATAGATATCAGCATCGATTTGGCCTTTGTTCTTCATCGTTTGAAGAATATGTAATGTTTCTGATATTTTTTTAGGACTTTTATAAGGACGGTCACGTGATGTTAAAGCCTCAAAAATATCAGCAATCATAATGATGCGACTGGCAATGGATAATTTGTCTTCTTTTAAGCCCAGAGGATACCCTTCACCGTTTAAGCGTTCATGATGTTCAGCGGCGTAAGTTATAATTTCCTGATAATTTTTTGGAAGTTTTAATAAATTTAAAATATTTGCCGTTTCAATAACGTGTTGTTCGACAATTTGTCTTTCTAGAGGGTTCAAAGTACCTTTTAAAATATCTAAATTATAGATTTCTGATGTGGAAATTTTTTCTGCAGTATCTTCGGAAGCATCCTGTAAAATGTATTCAAAATTTTGGTGTTGATATTTTTTTATTTGTTCCTGCGTGAGGGTGTTCTTTTCGACCCATGATAATCCTAAAAGTCTGTTAAAGTGGCGTTTGAATTTATAGCGACTAATTCTTTTTATCTGTTTTATATCAGAACTTGATAGTTTTGTTTCTCCGGTATTACATTGGGCAATAAATGAGAAGTCTTGTTTAAGTTTTTTGACATAATCCTTAAATTCTTGTTGAGCAATTTCAGTATTTTTAGGATTATCTATAATTTTTTTGAGATAAGCTATTTCAGCATCGCGCCGCAGAATTTCAAAACGGCATCTGATTTCATGAATGCGATTATATAAACATTCCAGTTTAGTGCTTTTATCCAGTAAATAATCCGGTGTTGTAATTTTTCCGGTATCATGAAGTTTGGCTGCTATATCTATTTTATATAAATCATCTGCGGAGAAAAAATTTTTATGTTTTTTGTTAAATGCTTTGGCCAGCATATTGCTTAAAATGGGAACTCGATGAATGTGTTTAGCCGTATGCGGTGATTTTACAGCTAAAATATGTGTAATGATTTTGCAAAAAATATCAAGTTGCTTTGTAATAAAAGTATCTTTCATCATTCATCCGCTCTTTGTCTTCAGATGTTTGTTATTATATACTGATTTACTTAATAACTAGCTAATTTTTGAAATAAGATATTTTATATCATTTTCATTTAATTCTTCATCCGTATTGCTAACAGACAGAATTCTTTCAATTACTTTATGAACGAAAGTTTTCTTTGCGTCAGGAGAACAATTATAGTGAGTTTCACGAATGATATTCAGTGCACTAAAAACAGCAGGGAACATATTCTTTGGAATAAACGCTTTACGTAATAAATTACGGATAACGAAGTCTGCTTGACTGTTAAACAAAATTTTACGAACTTCAAGTAAAGGGGTGTTTGATAAATAAACTAAAGAATATTCAAAGAATTTCAAATCGCCCATACAAATAGCGCGAACAACTAAAGAAGGCGTTAATCTGTCAGATTTATAAAGCTGTCTGACTAAATCATCAATTTGTTTATCAGAGCTATAGTCTTCAGAAATTTTCAGAGTAGTTTTTTCTTTAACTTGATTTATAATATCGCTAGCCATATTTTCAGGTAAATCGTGAACCATAACTAAACGTTTCTTCAATTCATCAGATAAAGAATCCATGATTTTATTGATGATATTAATAGAAAGTTGGGATCTGCTAACCAATTTTTCTTTGATATTATCGCTATCTTTATATTTTTTTATGATGGTATCATAAGTTTTTTCAGCTATTTTTGCTGTTTCATTTGAAATCAAGGTACCGACAACTTCTTCAGAGCATCTTTCGCTGATGATATGGGAAAATTCTTCAGAAAGATTTTGTCTGCTGGCAACGGCTTTTTGTTTTGCGATACTTCGACTTTCTATAATATTAATTAAATCTTCTTTATCGAGGTCGTTATAAAATTTGATAAAAGGAATAGAAACAGTTTCAGTATCTGAGATAATATTTCTAACAATATCTTGAGGTAAGTTATGACTATTTTTGATGCTTTCAGCCAAAACCTCACGTACTTTTACTTCAACATCTTGTACGATAATACGGAAAATATCTTCTGCAAGCTGTTTTCCTTTAGAAGATAAATTACCTTGGGCTGTGTAATAATAGGCGACTTTTTTTATTGTTGAAGATTTAGTTTCAACAGATTGTCCTTTTGCTAAAGTAGCAACATCTTCTTTTGTTAAATTTAATTCGTTCATTTTCGGGCCTCGATTTTAACATCTCATCCACTTTATATCATACAATAAATATTATGCAAATAAGTTTTACAATTTTATTAAATTATTTTTACCGCATGGATTTAGGTAATTCTAAAGGCGCAAGTTGAGCCTCATCAACGCCTCCAAGCATATAGAAAGTGATGGTATAATCAAGAATACCGGCAAAATTTTGAAGATTTGAGTCGTAAATCATATTATGAGCCATATCTCTTCCTTGCAAAGACGTTCCTCTTTCCTTCATCGAATGACGGTTGTATCTGAACATTTCGTAATTCACGTGAGAATTAATTTTTAAGGCATGAGATTTCATCGAATCATATAAGGTTGGAAAAATTTTATAACGATAACTTTTATCTTCTTTTTCATCTAATGGCTCCAAACCTTCATCTGTGTACCATACTAATTCTCGATATAAAGAATTAGCTATCTGAGCCGGACGATTGGTTCCCCAATTCGTTTCTATTGCTGCAGATGCAATCATAATTGATGGTGGAATAATATCAACTTTTTCATTAAGTTCTGCAAAGTATAAAGCGTAACGTCTTTCGCCTTTTAAGCGTGTGAAAATATCGTATTTTTCAGCTTTCTCTTCAAGATATTTTATTTGATCCGGAGATAAATCATGTTTTTCTTCAAATTCTTTACGTAAAGCTTCTATTCCATCTCTTTCCGCAATGATTTCTTCATTGAGTTTTAGCGCTAAAGGGGTGACAATTTGCAAAAATAATCGATTGCGCAGCTGCGGATCCGTAATGCTGCTAAAATCCGTAGGTAATGTTTCTAAAAATATAGGTGGAAATTTCCAATTTGGCATATACATAAAATCATGATAGTCATAATCATCATATATTGTTTTCAATTGATCTAAATTAATATGCCTCAAATACAGACCATCATACTGAAATTCAACTTTTTGCTCTTCAGCTTTTACTGAAAAACTAAAAATTAATATCAAAATGTATATCAAAATCTTTTTGATCATTCTTTCTCGCTTATATTTTTTACGGTTTTAACTTCAGGAATGTAAGTTTGAAGAATTTTTTCAACACCGTCTTTTAGTGTCCTTGCGGCATATGGACAACCTGAGCAATTTCCGAGTAATTCAACATAAACTATTCCTTGTTCAAAAAGGCAGAATTTTATGTCACCTCCATCTTTTTGAATTGCAGGACGTATTCTTGCGTTTAAGAGACTGATAATGGCTTGTTGTATATCTTGTTCACTTTTGGGGGATTGATGATGAATGATAATATCTTGACCGGAAGTAATAAAATCCATAATTTCAGCTAAGATTTGAGGTTTTAAAAATTGCCATTGAGCTGACTCTTCTTTTGTAATGGAAATCATATCCGGTGTTATAAAAATAGAAACAATTCCACCTAAATCAAATATATTTTCAGCCAGAGGAGAAGAACGCAAAGATTTACTATCGATGAATTCTACGCGATTATCAGAAAGAACTTTTTGTGAAGGAAAAAAATTTATAATATTCGGATCAGATGTGTTTTGGGTTTCTATAATCATTATTTTTCCTTTTCAGGTAGTATTTTATCTAAGCTATCAATAATTTTAATCAGTATATTTGAAGCTTTGATGGTATCAGCATTCAGGTAAGCCAGATGGTTCGGTGCCCATGAACTACTTAATTCGGCATTTCGAACTATTGATGGTTGGATGTTGCAAGCTTGCTCCAGTGTTTTGCTTAAACTTATCCAGTTTTGATATAAGTTATAATTAATGATAATTTGTTTATAGTCATAGCTTAAAGCTTTTACCAGCATACTGTATGCATAAAGTTTTCCTTGATTGTAATAAAAAACATCATCAGCCTTAAAATCAAATAAAGAAGAACTGTTTTCTCTAATAGCGACGGTTAATTGATTGCTGCTTTGTTTGAGACTGATATTTATCTTTTTGAGTATATACGCTAAATCTTCAGTTCTTTTGTAAAAAATATTCTGTCCCGAAATTAAGCTTTGATTGTATTTTGTTAACATTCTGCGGGCTTTGCGATATTGATTGCTGGCAGAAGGCATAGGTTTTATTTTATTGTTTTGGTCAAACATCCAAATCGTTCCGGGGTAACGAAGCAATGTTGCTGCACGGTATAATTTGCTATTGTTTTCTTTATTATTGATATTGCCATCGATGCGTTTTTCAAACGCGGTGGTGAACTTTGATAAACCATTCAAGAGACCGAGTTGATAGTTAGGCATATTGTCGAGAATAGCTGCCGGAAAGAAAAAAGGCAGGTTTGGCGTCCATATTTTTTCATTGACTTCTTGATTGATTAAATAGGAAATCATTTCGACAGTTTGAGATTCATTGGAAGTCGAAGATTTAATTTCAATATCTGTATTACGATCAATTTTATGTGTTAATAGGGCACCAAGCGGATAATATAAAAGAAAAAGGCAAGCAATGCAAATAAGGATAATATCAAAATTGGCTTCAGAAAAATTATTACTGCGAGCTCGTAAATGTTCTCTGTAAATATTAAATTTTGCCTTAAGAATAGCCAGAATATTGATGATCTTATGACGCCACATCTGTTTTTCCTTTTCTTTTTAATAATTTGAGGATCTCAGAAATATTTAATATACCTGTTAGTTTAGCTAATGCCAGAAAACTTGCAATACCCAAAATGCATAAACCGCCGAAAATAATAACTTTGTATCTTAAATGGAAAGATAACCAATTAATGCCTTGCGCCGATAATTCATATCGGGTCAAATATAAAATATATCCCATGAGAATAGAACAGCCAAGGATTTTAAACAGTTTGAATTTAAGAGATAAAGACATTTTCCAAAAACCGCGTTTTTTTAATCCATGGAGATATTGATATAAGGAAACGTAAGCAGCAATTGAAGTAGCGCAGGCGATGCCTAAGTGTCCGAATTTCTGCATTAAAATCAGACTACAGATTAAATTGGCAACAAAGACAACAATACTGTATTTAACAGGTGTTTTGGTATTACCGCGAGCAAAGAAATTCGGCGTTAAAGCTTTTACCAATACATATGCCGGCAGACCTAAAGAATATGCCATAACGGCCCAAGCGGTCATCTCAGAATCCAAAGAAGTAAATCTGCCTCGTTCGAATAAAATATTAATGATGGGGTGAGCCAAAGCAATTAAGGCAGCTGCTGCGGGTATAGACAAAAGAGCACCATATTCAACAGCTTTGTTTTGAGTTTGCTCTGCTTCCGCGGTATTTTCTGATTTTAAGGCCTTAGATAAAATAGGCAGTAGGGCAACACTAATGGCAGCACCGACAACGCCTAAAGGAAGTTGTTGTAAGCGATTAGCGTAATACAACCAAGAAATTGCACCGGTTCCAACCAGAGAAACTAAAATAGTATCGACAACCATATTAATTTGATAGATGCCGGCGCCTAACACTCCCGGAGCAATACGGCGAAAGAGCGTTTTAATATCGTCTAATTTCAAAAGTTGCCAAATGTTTGGTTGTGGTGTCAGGCGAATATCTTGTTTGCGAATAAAGTAATGAAGCCACAATGTTTCCAGAATACCGGCTAAAGTAATACCAAAAGCCAGACCATGTGCTCTTGTTGTGCCGATGTTTCCAAGTAGAAAAGCGGCGGTAATCATTGTTAGATTTAAAATAATCGGAGCACAGGCCGGTGCCGCAAATTTATTTAGGGAATTTAAGATTCCGGATTGAAAAGATACAATTGAAATAAATAAAAGGAACGGGAAGGTTATTCGTGATAATTCCGTTGCTAATTCTATTTTTCCATTATCTCCTGCAAATCCTGGGGCTAATATTTCGACAACCCAAGGCATTAAACATTCCATGAGTAAAACAAAAAGGGCTAAGAGAACAGCTAAAACACTAATAGCACGAGATGCAAATAAGACGGCTTCTTTTTTGCTGTCTACAAGCTTTCCTGATAATATCGGGACAAAAGCGGCGGTAAAAGCGCCTTCAGCAAACAGGCTGCGAAATAAATTCGGCAGTTTAAATGAGACAAAAAAAGCATCAGAGATCATTCCCGCGCCTAAAAAGTTGGCAATAACCATATCGCGGGCAAATCCGGTGAAACGACTGATTAAAGTGAATCCGCCAAAAGTGGCTATAGATTTTAATAAAGACATTTTATCCCTTATTTTCTACTTGTTAAGGATATATTATTGATTTTTGAGTTACTATAGCCTATAAAATATAAAAAGATAAGTGGAAAAGTGCTTTTTTGCGCTTATTTTATTAAAATTAATAGTTGACAGATTGAAATAAAATTGCGATAATAGACAAAAGAAACAAAAAAAATAATAATATAAAGAATCGAAGGAGAAGAAAAATGAGTAAAGAAAGTAGTAATATACGCTCAAAAGAGGATGCTCGGCGTCTATTTGAGCAAGAGGCTATTAAAGATTTTTGTTTAAGAAGAGGTGAGAATCTTCCTCCTGCTGTAGAGCGTGTCTTGAGTGGTAATACTAAAGATGCAACACCTCAGCAACAAGAATTTTTGAATAGTTTAAGTATGGCTATATATTCAACAGTTAGAAATCCTAAAACAGCATTATATGAAGCAAATGCCAATATGTTGGGTGTATTTGAAAATGAAGATGCAGCTAGAAAGTTAGCAAATTCAGTTTTACCAAAACAATTTACGAAAGAAGATTGGCATGAAAAAAATTTTGTAGCAGCCGCTATAGACAAGTTACCTGAAGAGCAGAAAAACAGCGAATTAACACAAGCTGTTTTGAACAGCAGACAGCTGACAAAGTAAAGAACAGATATTGTAATTATTAGAACTCTTCTCCTTTATATAATGAATTTGAAACCCGATATTGAATCGGGTTTTTTTATTAAAAAATTAAGACTTTTAGATTATTAACATAAATAGATTTAATAATTTTAGTATGGTGCAAATATGGTAAATGATACAACGATTTATGATGTTGTCGGTATCGGTAATGCAATTGTCGATGTTTTGGCAAAAGTCGGCGATGGTTTTTTGGCAGAGCGCGGTTTAGCAAAGGGTGATATGACACTTGTTGAGGCTAAAACAGCCGGAGAAATTTATACAGATATTATTCCTGAACGTGAAGTGTCAGGAGGTTCTGTTGCAAATGCAGTGGCTGCTATTGCATCACTCGGTGGAACACCGGCATTTATCGGTAAAGTCCACGATGATGAATTAGGTCAAGAGTTTCGTCGTGATATCGGTGCTGCAGGAGTTGATTTTTTTACCGAATCTTTAATGCAAGGACCATCAACAGCCCGCAGTATTGTCTTGGTTACCCCTGATGCACAGCGTTCAATGTTTACCTATCTCGGTGCCTCAACGCATTTAACGGTTGATGATATTGATGAAAAAATTATCAGTATGGCTAAAGTTATTTATTTAGAAGCCTATTTGTTTGATGATGAAAAATCAGCAGAAGCTTTGCGCAAAGCTGCAAATTTAGCTCATAAATATGAACGTCAGGTTGCTTTTACTTTATCGGATAAAAATTGCATTGCTCGTCATCGTCAGGAATTTCTGGATTTTATCCATACCAGTGTGGATATCCTTTTTGCTAATGATGATGAAATTAAATTTTTGTTTGAAGAAGATGATTTTTACAAAACTTTAGATTTAATAAAGCCTGAAGTAGAAATTGCCGCTTTAACGCGTGGTGATAAAGGGTCTGTTGTTGTTAATAATCGGGTTAAAATTTTTGTAGAAGCTGAGACAGTCGAAGACGTTGTTGACACAACAGGTGCCGGAGATGCTTATTCTGCCGGCTTCTTATATGGATTGACACATGGACGAACACTCGGAACATGCGCTTTAATCGGTAATATTGCCGCATCTGAAATTATATCACACTATGGCGCTCGTGCAGAAGTCTCTTTACGAGGCTTTGCTC
>CAMOQT010000014.1 GCA_946623145.1 uncultured Azospirillum sp. | reverse complement strand
GCTCAAATATAATTCAGTCATTCAAATTTGCAAGGATTTTATTTTTTTTCGCATCCTTTTCAACACAATTTCTAGTTGTTTTTATCTTTTAAAGCAACCAAATTTCAAACATCAACTTCTATTTTCAAAAAAATGCTCATTTTTATCATTTCTTGCACTTTTTTTGCTCATTTTTGAGTTATTTTTGCATATTTTTGTTGTTTTTTGATAAAAATAGGACTAATAATGTCCTCAGATTTTATAACAAAATGAAAGAGGATAAATGACTACTCAATTAGATACAAAAGTTATCAGCAAGCTCGCTGAAATTTTAGATAAAACCAATTTAACAAACTTAGAATATGAAGATGAGGGTTGCCGCATCTGTTTAACTCGTAATTCAGGTGGTTCAGCACCTGTTCAAACTTATGTTGCAGCACCTGCTGCTGTTTGTGCTCCAGCTGCTACTCCGGTAGAAACAACAACCACTCCGGCACCTGCTGCTCCAGCTAAAGATGAAGACTACAGCAACGTTTCCGGTGCTGTTAAATCTCCGATGGTTGGTGTGGTTTATCTTTCAAGTGAACCTTCCGCTCCAAATTATGTTAAAGTTGGTGATACTGTTAATGAAGGCGATACACTTTGCCTGATAGAAGCTATGAAAACTTATAATCCGGTTAAAGCCCACACATCAGGTAAAGTTGCAAAAATATTAGTTGCCAGCGGTGATCCTGTTGAATATGGCGAACCTTTGATTATTCTTGAATAGCATTTGAGGTTTTATATGTTTGAAAAAGTTTTAATTGCTAACCGTGGTGAAGTTGCTTTAAGAATTCATCGTGCGTGCCGTGAAATGGGTATTCGCACTGTTGCTGTCCATTCTGAAGCAGATGCCAATGCCATGCATGTTCGTTTAGCAGATGAAGCTGTTTGTATCGGTCCGGCTCGTTCTTCCGAATCTTATCTGAACAAATCTGCTATTATTTCGGCTGCCTTAATCACCGGTGCTGATGCCATTCACCCCGGATTTGGCTTTTTATCAGAAAACGCTGATTTTGCTGAGATGGTTGAAGCTCATGGTATTACATTTATCGGCCCGACGGTTGAACAAATGCGTTTAATGGGTGATAAAATCACAGCTCGTAAAGCCGCTGAAGAAGCCGGCTTACCAATTACCCCCGGCTCTCCGGCATTGGAAAGCGTTGAACACGCCATTGAGTGGGCAAACAAAATAGGTTATCCTGTTATTGTTAAGGCTAAAGATGGCGGCGGTGGTAAAGGTATGAAAACCGCTTTTAATGATGAAGAAATGGCTGAAGCTTTCACTATGGCAAAAGCTGAAGCAAAAGCTTCCTTTCCATCTGATGTGGTTTATATGGAAAAATATTTACAACATCCACGTCATATCGAAATGCAAATTTTAGCAGATAAATACGGCCATGTTGTACATTTGGGTGAGCGTGATTGTTCTATTCAACGCAATAACCAAAAAGTTATCGAAGAATCTCCTTCTCCGGCTTTAAACAATCAACAACGTCAAGAAATTGGAGAGATTGTTCGTAAAGCGATTGAAAAAATCGGTTATACGAATGCCGGTACATTAGAGTTTTTGTATGAAGACGGAAAATTCTATTTTATGGAGATGAATACCCGTCTACAAGTTGAACACCCTGTTACTGAAGCTATTACCGGTATTGATATTGTTCGTGAACAAATCAGAATCGCCAGCGGTGCTTCTTTGGGATATACTCAAGAAGATATTCAATTCCATGGCCATGCTATTGAATGCCGTATTAATGCTGAGGATCCTGAAACATTCGTTCCTTGCCCCGGCAAAATTAATGAATGGCATGCCCCTGGTGGTTTAGGGGTTCGTGTGGATTCTGAAATTTATTCCGGTTACAGTATTCCACCTTTTTATGACAGTATGATTGCTAAATTAATTGTTCATGGAAAGACACGTAATGCTGCTTTAATGAGATTGCGTCGCGCATTGGAAGAATTCGTAATTGATGGTGTTAATACGACTATTCCGTTACAACAAGCGATTATTTCTCAAGCTGAATTTATTGATGGACAATATGATATTCATTGGCTGGAACATTTTATGAAATCCAGAAAATCTGAGAATGAAGAATAAAAGGACGGCGGATATTCCGCCGTTTTTTTATCGTCCACAACTTCGTTTTTTTGAGTTTTATTTTATGCTTTTTCAGGTAAAATAGTTTTGTGATCATTGGAAGAGAGCTGGAATATGATATTTTGCGATATGGATGGTGTTTTAGTTGATTTTGATGAGGGATTTAAGAGTAAATACGGAACCTATCCTTATCTTATTTCTAAAAAAGAATTATGGGAATTTGTTATCAACACACCAAATTATTGGCTCAATCTTCTTCCTAAAAAAGATGCTTTCATTTTAGTTGAATTTTTAGAGCGTAACGGTTTTGAAATTTTAACCGGTTTGCCCCATTACGGTTATGATAAGGCCAATAAAGAAAAACGCGAATGGGTAAAAAAATATATTGGCGATCACGTTGTCGTTAATTGCTGTTTAAGTAAAGATAAACAACAATTTTTGAAAGACAAAGATATTTTAATAGATGATTGGGAAAGCAATATTCAACGTTGGGAAGAAGCCGGAGGCATCGGCATATTGCATGTTTCTGCAGAACAAACCGTTCAAAAATTAAAAGAATACGGCTACAAATAATATTGAAAATCTTAATTGCATACTTACATTACTTTTCTACCTCAGGAGAAAAGAGATGAAAGTATTGATGATTAACGGCAGTCCGCGCCAATTTGGTTGCACGTATACGGCTTTACAGACAGTCGGTGATGTCTTAAAATCTCAAGATATTAATTATGAAATTGTTTGGGTCGGAGATCAACCCCTGCAAGATTGTTTAGGATGTCGCGCTTGTCTTAAGCTTGGAAAATGTATTTTTGATGAAGATGTTGTCAACGAGCTTTTAGAAAAAGCCAAGCTTGCTCAAGGTTTTATTTTTGGTGCTCCGGTTTATTATGCTCATCCCGGCGGACGGCTGCTTTCAGTCTTAGATCGATTATTTTATGCCGGCAGTAAACATTTAAGTTATAAACCCGGAGCAGCAGTTGTTTCAGCCAGACGTGCCGGAACAACAGCAGCACTTGATGTCCTCAATAAATATTTTACCATGAACAAAATGCCTGTTGTATCCTCGCAATATTGGAATATTGTTCACGGACGAACACCTGAAGAAGCTTTGCAGGATTTAGAGGGACTGCAAACACTACGCATTTTAGGATTAAATATGGCGTGGTTGCTCAAAAGCATGGATTATGCAGAAAAAGCGGGATTGCAACCTCCTCAAGAAGCGGCATATCAAGAGACTAATTTTATCCGTTAAGAGAAAAATTAAGAGCTTTTTTAACTTTGCGTGTTATATCCCTTTACAAGATAACTAAATATAAAAGGAATAGGAACATGACAAAAATAACTTGGAAACCCGGAACAATGCTTTCACCTTTACCGCCGGTTTTGGTTTCTTGCGGGACGGTTGAAAAGCCGAATGTAATGACCGTTGCTTGGACAGGAATTATTTGCAGTGATCCTGTTCTCACTTATGTTTCTATCAGACCATCGCGTTTATCTTATGAAATTATTAAAGAAAAAGGTGAATTTGTTATCAATGTCCCAACATGGAAAATGGTTGGCGCCGTTGATTATTGCGGTGTTAAATCCGGACGTGATATTGATAAATTCAAAGAAATGAATTTAACGGCAGCCCCCTGTTCGCAAGTTTCTGCACCGCAAATTGAAGAAACACCTTTATCCATCGAATGCAAAGTTAAATCCATTACGCCTTACGGTACGCATGATATGTTTTTAGCTGAAGTTGTCGCTGTTAATGTCGATGAAGCTTATATTAATGATAAAGGCGCTTTAGATTTGGAAAAAGCCGGCATTTTAGCTTACGCTCACGGCAAATATTATACATTAGGTCGTCATCTTGGTGATTTTGGTTTTTCGGTTAACAAGGCTTTATTAAAACAGAAGCAAAAATTAGCTGATCTCGAAGTTGTTGAGAAAAAACCTTCTCCACTTAAAAAAACAAGTAAACCGTCCGCTCAGAAAATGAGACGTACACCGTTTGGCATGAAACCGGAAAAAGACCGTTCTAAAAACAAGGACATTATCAAAGACACTATTTCTCGCCCTGATAAGCGCTATGACAAGGTTAAAAAAGTTAAGACGGAATATATAAAAACTGAGGCATCGTCTCGTAAACCTTTTAAGAAGAGAAAATTTAAATAAAAAGCTCTTATAGTTATATGTCTTGAATTGTGAAACAGCGGGATGGGGCATCTTCTTTTTTTTAATGTCATGCCTCGGTTTCGCCAGAAATCGTCAAGGCATCTTCCGCTTTTTTCTTTCTTTTATAATAAAAATCGAAGATCTCTTGACGATTGCACACGCAATCGAGAGATGACTGTTTTTTGTTTGCAAGAAATACCTCAATTAACAACCCCCTGCGTGCTTTCTGCATACAGGGGTTTATTTGTTGTTTTGACTATTTAGTCGTTAACATTAGCTTTTGAATCTAATATTCTCTTAGTTGCTTTATCGGATTGTCTCTGCGTTCTTGCAGCTTCCTGAGCTTCTTTATTTTGTGCTTCTTGGCGAGCTTTCGGATGCCAGCTTGCAACTTTTCCTTTCTTACCATAGAAGTCCATTAGTTTTTCAGCTTGTTCTTTTTCTAATCCGAGACCTTTTTCACTAGTTAACCATTTTTCTATCTTTTTAGCTTGAGCCGGTTCTTTATCTTTTCCTCCAGCACTGGCAATGAAAACTTGATAACCGGCAATCATCTTATCTAATTTTTCGCGCTTTTCTTCTGGTAAATCTTTTCTCGGATCTTTGGATTTAGCTTTCAGATCTTGTCCTGTGAATTCCTCCTGCTCTTTCTTTACCAAATTTTCTTTATCTGTTTGGCGTTGAGCTGCTTCTTGTTCTTTTTGCTTCCACTCTTCATTTATTTCTTCTTTCGGTTTTCCTGTTGCCTGTTCATTAATTTTATCTTTTGCAATCTCAGCTTTGATGTCTTTAAGCTCAGATTTAACCGTACCATTACCGTTGAAATAAGCCATCATCGCATCGGCTTGTTTTTCATTTAATCCCATACCGTTTTTACTTCTGTCGGTCAACATAGCCTGATACAACATAACGGCAGCTGCTTTTTCATCCATTTGCGGTGTACCGGTATTTCCATCCGGTGTAATCATCTTTTTATAAGCTCCGACAAATTGTTGAGCCTGTTCTGAATTTTCATTGAAAACCTGACGACCAGCTGTATAAGCTAAATTTTGTTCTTCAGTTTCTTCTTTATTATATGGCTTTGGAAATTTTTCGCCTGATTTTTCAAATGATTCTTTCAAATTTGTTTTGAGGTTTTCTGTTGTTTGGGTTTTGACTTCGGTAATTTTTTCACTTGCTTTTTTTGAAACTTCGACGATTTTTTTGCCTGTCCATTGACCAGCTTTAACAGTACCATATCCTAAAGCAGCACCACCAACAGCCATAGCGCCTATTTTGGCTCCGGCCAAACCACCGGCAGGACCAGCAAGGGCAAAACCGATACCGGTTGTCGCAACCATAGTAGCTGCTGCTATCGCTTTTTTAGGATTTTCCTTAACCCATTTAACACCATTTTTAACCGGCTGAACAATATAATTATTTACACCGTTTTTGACTGGTTGAACAATTTTGTTATTCACAAAATTCTTAACCGGGGTCACAATTTTATTCTTAAACGGATCTGCGATTTTAGTTTCCCAGAACCTTTTCATAGGACC
This sequence comes from uncultured Azospirillum sp., assembly GCA_946623145.1. Lineage (GTDB taxonomy): Bacteria > Pseudomonadota > Alphaproteobacteria > RF32 > CAG-239 > Scatocola. The sequence continues at coordinate 16,080 of CAMOQT010000014.1, read as the reverse complement.
GGCAATTTTATTGGTCCAGAATTTTCCGATTGCTTTTTTCGCACGGCTTGGGAACAATTTAATTTTATTAGCGACTTTGCTGGATAACCGGCTGACACCACGCGTAAGCTTATTGTCTACTAATCCTCGAGCAAATTTGCCAACTTTTCCTTCTTTCCACCAATTTCTGATGCTTTTTTTAGCAGATCTGGATGCGGTAAAGGCTTTCATTTTAGCCGTTTTCTTCGCCATTGTCCAAAGACTATCGGTATCTTTGATTTCCATAGATTTATATTTAAGCTTTTGAGCTGTCGCATGCGCTAATTTATCGGAAGAATAAGCACCTCGAGGATTGACTCTTTTATTAGCTTTCTCAAATGTACTACTACAATGTTTTTTTAATTCTTCCGGTTGATTCTCATAAAGCATATTAAAGCTGTCTTTCTCGGCTTTCCAGCTTTTATAATCTCCCCCTTTTATTTTTTTATCTCCGGATGCATATCTTTCCATTTTATCAAGAATCGCATCATTCATTTTATCTTTATTTTCAGAAATCTTCTTATAGGTATCGGCAGTTCCTCCGGCAAAACCAGGTAAAGTTCCTTCATCAACATTATATTTAGAAGCGAATTCGGCCATACGAACCGTTAACTGCATTTTTGCTAAATCTTCCGTACTACGACCTTTTAAGGCTTTGCTGGCACCTTTGTCAGATAAAATCTCTGCAACTTTTGTTAATTTATATTCTTCTAATTTGCCTTCTTTATTCAATCGATCAAAATTTTCTGATGTGTAATCAACACCATATAATTTCTTAAAGTCACTTGCTAATTTTTCTTGTTCTGCTTGCTTTGGATCTATCGTTGGTTGCGCAACTTCTTCCTGATTTTTAGGCTCTGGTGTTGGAGCTCCAACTTGTGTTTGTTCTGTCTGCGTTGTCCCTTCTTGTTGTTTTTCTCCCTGTGTTTGTCCTGTCGACGCTGTTCCACCTTGTTGTTTCGCCTCAGGTGTCGGCGATTTTTGTTCGGGTTCTTGCTGTTTACCGGCATTTTCTTTAAATGCCTTCAACTCTTCTTTAATGGTTTCTCTTCCGTGTCCGGTTAATGCACGCTGTTTAATAACATCTATACCACCGTTGGCATCAATATAAGATTTATCTAATCCATCCAAGAATGTATTGAATTCTTCTTGTGTCATACCTTCTAATGCTTGATTTTCAGCCATCGTCTTGTCCTCCGAGGGAATTTTAAATTAGTTTTTTCAAATTATATTCCGACATTCCTTAATATTTAATTTATTGTACCACATAAACAATTTTTTGTCCATTCTTTCCGAAAAACATTTTATATTTGTTACATTTCTTTAACAATCGTATGAAATGTCATCACTTGAGACACGAAGTGTCGAGACCAGCGATCTTCCGATTTTTGGGAGACCATTTAATTGTCTTTGGCAAGAAGAATAAAAAGTTGAAGATCCCTTGAATTTTTTCGCTATGCAAAAAAATAGGGATGACTGATTGTATAAAAACAAAAAACCGCCCTAACGGACGGCTTTTTGTTTTTGGTTGCGGGGGAAGGATTTGAACCTCCGACCTTCAGGTTATGAGCCTGACGAGCTACCGGGCTGCTCCACCCCGCGATATAAAACTGCGGTATAGATACGCTATTTTATCTCTATTGTCAACCCCTTATTTAGAAAAAAAGAGAAATTAATATGGCAAATATTAAAACAATCCCTATTATCCATTTTTTTATATTCATTTTTTTACTTTCCTCTGTATAATATAGTAGATTTTTAATAAATTTTTGATATTTTATAGTTTAGTAGATGTATATTCATTCAGGCAAAAAACAAGGATAAGGATTATTGTATTATGGTTATGATTAATGATGTTTACTTTTCGGATATTTATATTACTCCCGATAAAGTCGCTTATATTCCAGATAATCAAACAAGAAACGGATTAGAAATTTTCACACCGGAAGATTTTGATCGTTTTTTCAAACTGCTTGAAACGTCTTATGATGGAAAAAACACCAGTTATTCCGTCCTTTATGATAAAATTCTTTATCGTGTTGAGCGGACTGTCAGTATTTATGGTATTCAATACTGCGCACGTAAAATGCCTAAGTCTGTTCCGCCTCTTTCAACACTTGGATATCCTATTGAAATAACGCGTTATTTAATGTCTTTAGCCAACGCTGCCGGCTTAATTTTGCTTGGTGGGGCGACCGGTTCCGGTAAAACCACAACTATTTCCAGTTTATTAAAAGAATATCTGAATATGGAAGGTGGATTTGCCTACACAATTGAAGACCCGACCGAAATGCCTTTAGACGGTGTTTACCATTCTCGTGCCGGTGGTTTAGGTTTATGTAAACAAACCATTCCTATTAATAGTGACTGGGGTGCTTCTCTTCGTTCTGCTTTACGTTCAAAACCACGTTTTATTATGGTGGGCGAAATTCGTACACCGGAATGTGCTAACGAAGTTTTACGTGCTGCGACATCAGGACACTTAGTTTTAGCCACCATTCACGCTAACAATGTTACGGATGCTATTAACTCTGTTGTTAAATACGCATCGGCATTTGCTATGTCTGAAGAATTGGCTTTTGACTTATTCTCTCGCGGTATGCTTGGCGTTATCCACCAGACATTAACCGGTGTCAGCAAAAAAGTACCTTCTATTACTTACCTCTTTACTAACCCTGATACCTCTAAAGGTGACCAAGTCCGTGGTATTATTAAAGGAGGTAAACTCAACTTAGGTACATCTATTGAACAACAGATGACAAGAATGTCTCGAGGAATGAATATCTTCCCTGATGCTTAGTTGATTTTAGAAAATTTACTTCCTATATTAAATATAGATGTGTTTTAGAAAGGAGAAAATCAGATGAATATGGATAGAGATATTGCTCAAAGCTCTTCTCAGGTTTATATCGATGAGGGCTTGCGCCAATATATGATGCGGGTTTATAATTATATGGCCGGTGGTCTGTGTGTGACGGCTTTAGCGGCATTTTTGATTATGAATACACCTGCTCTTGCTGCTTTGTTCTTTACCATTTCTCCTGCCGGCGGAATTATCGGTTTATCTGCTCTCGGCTGGTTAGCCTTGTTTTCTCCTTTTATCATGGTTTTTGCCTTTGGTTGGGTGTTAAGTCGTGGTTCGATTCGTCAAGTTCAGGGGACTTTCTGGGCTTTTGCAGCTGTGATGGGAATTTCATTAACGCCTACTGTTTTGGCTTATACCGGTGCTAGTGTTACCAGAATCTTTTTGATCACAGCTGCTATGTTCGGGGCTATGAGCCTTTATGGATACACCACGCGTAAAGATTTAACATCTATGGGATCTTTCCTGATTATGGGCGTTTGGGGTATTATTATTGCCATGCTGGTTAATCTGTTTTTACAAAGCCCCGGATTATATTATGCTTTGTCAGTCTTGAGCGTTTTGGCGTTCACTGGTTTGACAGCTTATGATACACAAACTATTCGTCGTATTTATGCTTCCGGAGATTCCTCAGATGCAATTTCTCGCAAAGCTGTTGCCGGAGCATTATCTTTGTATATGGATTTCATTAATATTTTCATTGCTCTGCTCAATTTATTTGGTGAGAGACGATAATTTTATCCTCAAAAAACTCCGGATTAAAACCGGAGTTTTTTTTGCATTTTTTTACTAAATTACTTTTCTTAGTAACTAAACCTTAATCTATTTTTTTTATTCTTAAATAAATTAAGTCATTTTGTATGCGGAGTAATTAAATATGTCAATTAAGCTAGCCATTCCAGAAAGTAATGTTATGCACCTCAAACCAAGAATTTCGGTCATTGGTGTTGGCGGCGGCGGCGGTAATGCCGTTAATAATATGATTCAACAGAATCTTGAAGGCGTTGATTTTATTGTTGCCAATACTGACGCACAAGCTTTGGCTAATTCTAAATCTTCTCGTCGTATTCAGCTCGGATTAGAAACAACTCAAGGTTTAGGCGCCGGTGCTCGTCCGGAAGTCGGACGTATGGCCGCTGAAGAAGCTAAAGAGGAAATCGAAAAAGAGCTTGAAGGGGCCAATATGGTCTTTATTACAGCAGGAATGGGAGGCGGAACAGGTTCAGGCGCGGCTCCTGTGGTGGCTAGAATTGCAAAATCAAAAGGTATTTTAACCGTCGGTGTTGTTACAAAACCTTTCCAATTTGAAGGTAAAAAACGTATGGAAACAGCAAACTGCGCTGTTGAAGATTTTACAAACTCCGTTGATAGTATCATCATTATTCCAAACCAAAATCTTTTCCGCGTTGCTGATAAACAAACAACTTTAGCCGACGCTTTTATTATGGCAGATAATGTTTTGTATGCCGGTGTTCGTTCTATTACCGACTTAATGCTTATGCCCGGTCTCATCAATCTTGATTTTGCCGATATTAAAAGCATTATGGAAGATAAAGGTAAAGCTATTATGGGAACCGGTGAAGCTGAAGGCGAAAATCGTGCCGTTAAAGCTGCTGAACAAGCTTTATCCAATCCATTGCTAGATGATTGCTCAATGCATGGCGCTAAAGGTGTTCTTATCAATATTACCGGTGGTTCTGATATCACTTTGTTTGAAATTGATGAAGCTGCAAGCCGTATTAAAGAAGAAGTTGATGATGATGCTAATATTATCTTCGGTTCAAGTTTTGATGATTCTTTAGCCGGTAAAATCAGAGTTTCTATTGTTGCGACCGGTATCGGTGATACTATTCGTCCAGCTGTTAAAGCTCCTGAAAAAAACATTAATGCTAATTATATTGCTGAAAGTTTTGCTCCCGAATCAGAGAATCCGGAAGCTCAGCCTCTGAGCATTGCTGCTGAGGCAGAAACAACTGAAATTTTAACTCCTGTTGCAGAGCAAATTGCGGAAGAAACTTCAGTTGAAACCTCTTCTGAAACAGTTGAGGAAAAACCACAAATACTCAATGCAGAGACATTTGAGAACATTCAAGAAGAAACTGCCCCTGTAGAGGAGCAGCCGACCATTCAGGCCGTTGCCGGTGATGAAAATTTCTCTGAAATAAGCGGATTAGATAATTCGACAATTATCACGGAAATGCCACAGGCATCTTCTTTATTCCAAGCTATTATTAGTAAAAATGAAGATATAAATATCGAAAATCAGATGCAAGATATTTTGTCTTCAAACACAAATTCTTTTACGGCTAAAACTTCAATTAAAACATCTGAAGAAGAGCCGGAATTATTTCCTAATCACAATCCGCATCCTTCCGTTTTTGCTCCTCGTCGTACCGAAGAGCCGGAGCAGCTGATTGTCACAAAAAATGAGGAACACACTCCTACTTTCATTGAACGTGTTACCGGTCTTTCTATTGCAAGAAGACCTCGGAAAAAAGTGGAAAAAGAAGAAGCCGCCAGAGTTGCCGCTGAACCACCGCATTTTGATAATGATTTTGAAGATGATAAGCTAAATTTGGAAATTCCATCTTTCTTACGTCGTAAATAAATCATTATATAACACAAAAAAAAGCCCCTTTGTTAAGGGGCTTTTATTATTCCATGACATTGTAATGCTGAGAGAAAATTTGCATCCATTTGGAGCAGTATTGCTCTTCTCTACCTGTATGCAGCCCATAAGATGCATCCTCTGCCAAAATGTATTTTCTTCTGAGATATACCTTAAGAGCATAGTAATCTAAAAAAGAGAGATTTTTGATAAGTTCCTGAAACTTTTTCAGGCGAGGCTTATCAGTAATTGTTGCACCCACAGCTTCAGGAAGCTGTTCATTTAACCTTTGCCATACTTTATTTCCACGCTTCATTGGATTATACACTAGGTATTTGGCAATAAAATCTTTTACCCTTCTCTGTTTAGAGGGCTTTTTTTCTTCTAGTCTAATCATAATGATAGTATTTAATTATAAAAATTAATAGCTAAATTAAGTAGTTTTATTTTAGAAACAATCTAAAAATTGTCAATAAAAAAGCCTCCCTCAGGAGGCTTAATTTCTTAGAAGTATCTTTTTAACAACCCTTCCAAAGCTTTACCGTGTCTGGCTTCATCTCGAGCCATTTCATGAATAGAATCATGAATAGCATCCAGATTAAGTTCTTTAGCTTTTTTAGCCATAGCCATTTTACCATGGCAAGCGCCATTTTCACCGGCAAGCATTTTCTCTAAATTTTCTTTGGTTGAATTGCTGACTAATTCACCCAACATTTCACCAAAACGAGAAGCGTGTTCAGCTTCCTCCTTAGCAATTTGTTCTAAAACAACAGCAACTTCTGCATAACCCTCACGCATTGCCTGACGAGCCATCGCTAAATACATACCGACTTCAGAGCATTCTCCGTTAAAGTGATTGCGCATTCCTTCTAAAATTTCAGCATCAACTCCTTTGGCAATACCGATAACATGTTCTGCCGGCCAAGTCATAGCCTCTTCTTTATAAGGGACCAACTTGTCCCCTTTAACTTTACAAACCGGGCATTGCGGTTCTTGCCCCTCAGGAACATCAAAAATTTGGCCGCAAACTAAACATTTATATTTCATTATGGTAGTCTCCTTAAATAGAATGAATGATGGTTTGTATACCATTTTTTTTATATTTTGGGAATCTGATTGTACAAGTTATCCATAAAATTCAGCACTTGTGCCAGTTCAAGTCTTGGACTATCTCATTACCATTAAAAAAGCCTCTCACAAGGAGAGGCTTTTTTAATGGTGCGCTTGCTGTGTCTTGCTTTCGCAATCCACGGCCAGATTGACAACTCGCAAAATCATTTTTGCTCGTTGCCGACTGACGCTTTCTAGGCTTATTGCCTACCGGCGTTCTTCCGCCCGCCTGAAAGCTGAGGTGAACTGGCACTTGTGCCAGTTCAAGTCTTGGACTATCTCATTACCATTAAAAAAGCCTCTCACAAGGAGAGGCTTTTTTAATGGTGCGCTAGGCCAGACTTGAACTGGCACGCCCTTGCGGGCAACAGATTTTAAGTCTGCAGCGTCTACCAATTCCGCCACAAGCGCTTAACAAAAGCCTTTATACCTACTTTCTAAAATAAATGCAACAAAAAAAATCATCTATGGGACATTTTTGATATAAAACTTGTTTTTTTCCTATAAATATGCTTAGTTAGATATGTTTTTAACCTTCTGTTTGCTTTATGACAGTTGACAGCGTCACGGTAAAACAACAGATTTTATTTAAGGAATTTAAATATGAAAACGATTGATATTTCTTGGCGCCGTTACATTCTTCCAAATATTCATCAGGAAGGTTGGAAGTTTGTCGGCATCTTTGCTGCAATAACAGCGTTATTGGCAATGATTTGGGAACCTTTGGGGTGGATTGGTATTGTTTCTACAATCTGGTGTTTTTATTTCTTTCGTGATCCAGAACGTTTAACCCCGTCTATTAACGATGTTGTCGTTTCTCCTGCTGACGGTATCGTGCAAATGATTACTAAAGTTAAGGCTCCGGAAGAGCTTGGCTTAGGAAATAAAAAATTCACACGTGTCAGCGTTTTTATGAGCGTTTTCAATGTCCATGTTAACCGCTCTCCTATTGATGGCAAAATTACAAAAGCTGTTTATGTTCCCGGAAAATTTTTAAATGCAACTTTGGATAAAGCCAGTCAGGATAATGAACGTCAGCTTTTAGCAATGAAAGCTAAAAACGGAAAAGAAATTGCAGTTGTTCAAATTGCCGGACTAGTTGCTCGTCGCATTATCTGTGATGCCTCTGAAGGACAAGAATATAAAGCCGGTGAACGTTTTGGCATGATTCGTTTTGGCTCTCGTCTTGATGTTTATCTTCCGGAAGGCATTGAACCTCAAGTTTGCTTAGGTCAAACAATGGTTGCTGGTGAAACAGTTATTGCAAATCTCTCAAGTGATGCGCCACAAATGCAAGGGGAGATCAGATAATGGATACAATTAAAAAACTTTCTTTGGCAAAACCTAAACTTCCGGTTTTACCATTTCGTAAGCTTGCCCCGAATATGGTTACAACATTAGCTTTATGCTCAGGTGTTACCTCTATTCGTTTTGCCGTTCAAGAAGATTGGGTCAAAGCTGTTATTTGCATTTTCTTGGCTGCCTTCTTTGATGGTTTAGATGGTCGTGTTGCTCGTATGCTTAAAGGATCAAGCAAATTCGGCGCTGAGTTAGACTCTCTGTCTGACTTTGTCAGTTTCGGAGTTGCTCCATCTATTTTGATGTATCAATGGACATTATACGATTTACCCAAATTCGGATGGTTTTTCTGCCTTCTGTTCTCAATTGGTATGTCTATGCGTTTAGCTCGTTTTAACACTATGTTAGAGGCTGAACCTCAACCTGAGTATTGGCATCACTTTTTTGTTGGTGTTCCGGCTCCGGCAGCGGCAGCTTTAGCTATTTTTCCTATCCTTATCACTTTTGAGTTTCCGGAATATACATTTTTCCGCTCAAATCTGTTTTGCAGTATTTTAATGGCTATTGTCTCTTTGTTAATGATCAGTCGTATTCCGACTGTTTCTACAAAGAAAATGCGTGTGCCAACCTATATGGTTGCACCGATGATGTTGATTGTCGTTCTATTTGCCAGCTTTGCTATTACACAACCCTGGTTGACTTTCGGCATTTCAACTGCTTTATATGCCGTATCTATTCCGATTGGTATTGTTGTCTTCTTAAAAGAAAAAGCAGAATTTGAAAAGAACTAGTTCAAAAAAGGAGATTAGAAAAATCTCCTTTTTTTTAGTTTAAAACAATTTAATCATCTTGACGAGTCGTATAAATCTGACTATATTCTTCATATAAAAATAAAAATTATTAAAATATTATATTATGAAAACTAATACTGAAAGATTTTGTATCACTCGTATTTTTGAACATCCGAATGATACCATTCTCGTAGCCAAAGAGGGTAGGTGTTTTACTGTTTTAAAAGATCAGTACGATGGTCTTTTTCCTAACAACTTTCAACTTTTTTTCAAATCAGCAACCCTGGCGATTACTTACATTTATGGGACACAAATTGTCTTAGAAATGAAGTTAAATAAGCGCGTTTTGTTTAAGAGGTCTTGTTCCCTTTTCCCTGAATGGGAAGAGTTTTTTAGCCGTTATTCAGGAGTAGAACAAGAAATAGAGCTCGCTGTGAAAAGATATGATGATCAATATCAATTTTTACAGCTCAATTTGGAAAATCAGTTGAATAATGTTTTGCGTTATCGAGAAGAAATTTTATTGGAATATTACAGAGATGCCATTCCTAATTTGGTACAAAGATTAAAAATCGAAAATGATTTGACTTTTGCATTAGCAAAGAGTTGGGTCGTGTTTACGGTTAAACCTCTTGCTCTATCAGAACGCATGAAAGAATCTTTATTCAAAGTTACTCATCTTCCTTTGGAATTGCCTCTATTCTCAAAGTGGTGTCTTGAAGAAATGGAAACTCTTGATAATTTGTTTAAGAGAGACAAACACAGCGGTTGTTCTGTTAATCCAAAACGAATGCAATTATCCGAAGTGATTAAACATTCTTCAAAATTAATTCCAATTACCATTAGTGATGAGGTAATTAAAGATTACCAACAACACTTATTAACAAAGAACGAGACAGAAAGCTAATCTGTCTCGTTTTTTGTTTCTGAAAACAATACAGCTTGTTCTCTTGCTAATTTATCAACTCTCTCATTTTCGGGATGTCCATTATGACCTTTAACCCAGTTCCACAGAATTTCATGCTTAGGTAATAATTCATCAAGCTGTTGCCATAAATCTACATTTTTGACTTCTGATTTTTTATTTGTTGTCCGCCAATTATTCTTTTTCCAATTTGGTAACCACTGTGTTACGCCATCCATAACATATTTACTATCTGTATATAAAGAAACGACACAACTTACTTTCAAAATTTTAAGTGCTTCAATAACAGCGGTTAATTCCATTCGATTATTTGTTGTTTCGACGGCTCCTCCAGATAATTCTTTTTCTGTATCTTTCCAGCGTAAAATTGCCCCCCACCCTCCGGGTCCCGGATTTCCTGAACAAGCACCATCTGTAAAAATTTCAACTCGCGCCATTACATCACCATGTATTCATTAAAAAATTCAGTTAACAAGATTTGCTTATTTTCTTCTTCATGGAGGGCCTTTGCCACGAATGAACGCAATTTATTTTTTGGAATATAAATTCTGAAATTCTTAGGCGCAGCACCATCAGCACCAATAACACCATCAATCAATAAATCTTCATCGACCAAGGGAGATAAAACAATGTCAACATTTGTAAATTTCAGACTTCCCATCGGAGGTAAACGAAGTTCGGGGCGCGTAATAATATTCAAATTACCATCCAAATTAGGAATATAATCCATTTGATTATAATTCAAGAATCTGACTTTATTATATTCACTTCCTGTTGAAGCAACATTACAAGATAAATAAAGTTCTCGCGCAATGACATTACTGTCATTTTGACCTCTGATTGAAAAACTTATTTTAATTGATTTTTCAGGCGGATTATCAATACTTTGAGGATACAAAATATCTTCATCTACGTTTTCTATTACTTCTAATGTTTTATCTTGTATCAGCAACTCAACGTTGGGCTGCGGACGACGCCCGAACATTCCTGCAATAACAGAGTACGGAGCGGGTACATTATTGGATCCCGAGCGGATATAAATATTGTTTCCTACCGTTGACATTAAAGGCGCTTGGTCTGACTTAGGAATATATGTTGCAATAAAACCATCTCCGTTTTTATCAACGCTGATGATATGATTTCTAACTTTATTATGGCTCGGAATGGTGCAACCTGAAATAGCGTTTTCCAACCAGCTTAAAAATCTATAGACATTTTTCACTTTAACTTTTGCTTTAGCAACATCGCCAATCTCTACATCTCTTGAGCATTCCACGCCCCAGACAACGACACCGCCTTCCGAATTACCAAATCCGGAAATACATTTCGCTAAATTTTTGCGATCATCTTTATGAAGTGTTGCTCCGTTTTTGCCAATTGAAATGGCTTGTTTAAAGTCTAAAAACAACTCTTCTGTTTGCATATTGATAATAAAATCATCAATTGCATCTTCTCCGAAATAAACAAGTTTTTGAAAAATATCTTCAGCGCGTGACATGAGTTTTTTCCTTATTTAAAACTGATATCTTCTTCTGCCATAATAACATTATGAACATTAATATTATTATAACGTTGTTTTAAAAACGACATAAGCTGTTCTACTAAATATTCCGGAGCAGAAGCTCCTGCGCTTATACCGACAGATTGGCATTGATCCAGCGTCATCCAATCTACTTCTGACGCATCATCAACCAGCCACGCTCTTTTTGCTCCATAGCGAAGTGCTGCCTCTTTAAGATGCGTAGAATTAGAGGAATTTTTAGAACCTATAATGATGATGTTCGGCGTTTTTTGTACTAATTGCCGAACTGCATTCTGGCGATTTGTGGTCGCAAAACAAATATTCACTTGATTAAAATTAATGATATTTTTGAATCGCTTCCGCAAATACGAAACAATTTCTTCCGTTTCATCGACAGATAATGTTGTTTGCGTGACAATACCGATTTTATTTTCCTCAGGTATGATTAATTTTTCTGCGTCTTCAAGTGTCGCTATAATATAGACTTTAGTTGTGTTATCTATTTGTCCGATGGTACCGATAATTTCCGGATGCGTTGCTTTTCCGATAACAATAATTTCTGCATTTTCTTTTGCTAATTTTTGAATTTGTTTATGAACGGTTTCTACCAACGGGCAAATAGCATCAATGACATGCAACTTTTGATATTTTGCTTGTTGTAATACAGAAGCGGCTGTTCCATGTGCAGATAAAATAACCGGGCGTGTTTTATCTTCTATTTCATCTAATTCATTTACAAAAACAATACCACGTTTTTTCAAATCTTCAATAATATGCTTATTATGAACTATTTCGTGTCGAACATAAATCGGTTTTCCTTTTTGAGCTAATGCCTTATCGACAATATCCAACGCCCGGCGTACTCCGGCGCAAAATCCTCTAGGTTGAACCAAATAAATTTCCATTACGACACTCTAATTAATTTTTTAATTTCATCATATGACGGGTAGCCATTAATATCTCCGACCAAAGCATACGTCGGATTTGTCTCAAAGATTTGATTTGCAATCGTTCGGATATCTTCTCGTGAAATTTTTTCTATTCTTTCTACCATTTCATCAACTGAAATCACACGATTGAAGATTAACATTTGTCGTGCTAAAACTTCTACTGTTGCTGAAGAACTTTCTAATGCCATCAGCATACTTGCTTTTAATTGCGTTTTAGCTCGTTTCAATTCTTGCTCTGATACTAAATCCGTACGAATTTTACGAATTTCTTCACAAACAACAGGCATCAATTCTTTTAATTCTTCTTTTGTCGTCCCTGCATAAATACCGAATAAACCGCTTTTGGTATGAGAATTGGCAAAGCTATATACCGAATAAACCAGTCCTCTTTTCTCTCTAACTTCCTGGAACAAACGAGATGACATTCCGCCACCTAAAATTGTTGAAAAGACGATACTTGGATAATAATTATCCGTTGAATAAGCAACACCTTCAAAACCAAGAACCATATGAGCTTGTTCAATATCTCTGTTTTCAGCAAAAAATCCGCCTTTATAAATTTGTTTTTCTGAAACAAAATTAATTTTTTTCTGCATTTTTCCCATTCGTTCTTCAACCATTTTAACAAAGGCTTCATGGTTGACATTACCAACGGCACACACAACTGTGTTTTCGGCAGCATAATTATTTTTACGATAGTTGTTTAATGTCTGGGCGGTGTAAGAGCGTACTTTTTCAGCCGGTCCTAAAATACTCCTTCCGACAGCTTGCCCTGGAAATGCTTGTTCTTGTAAATAATCAAAAATAATATCATCCGGAGTATCTATTGTTTGTTTAATTTCTTGGACAACAACTTCGCGTTCTTTTTCAAGTTCAGAATCCGGGAAATTAGAATGTAAGACGATATCCGAAAGGATATCGATTGCAAGCTCAACATCATCCTTTAACATTTTAGCATAAAATGCTGTAAATTCTCTTGATGTATATGCGTTAGATTGACCGCCAACATCTTCAAATTCTTCAGAAATTTGCAAACTTGATCTTTTTTCTGTTCCCTTAAAGACCATATGCTCCAAGAAATGTGAAATACCATTTATTTCTTCTTTTTCACAAGCTGACCCTGTATTCACCCAAATTCCTAAGGTTACAGATTCTGTTTGAGGGCGGCTGGAAGTTACGACACGCAGGCCGTTTGCCAAGGTTGAAATTTGCAAATCCATTCATTTATCCTTTGTCTTTATTATGCTTTAACAAGAACATTATACAAAGATAAAATATTTTTACAATCTTGATTTATATTTCCGCCCAAATAACGAAAGCTCTGGCAACTTCTCTGCCATCACTAACTGAGGTTAACTCATGGTAAGACTTTAAACCGTCAAAAGCTGTCGCTACTTTGATGGTTTCCCCTAAAAATGACTCTTTTTTGAAAGAGATTTCAAGTTCCACTATAGCATGCTGGTCTCTAAATTCAGGCGAGACAGATTCACTCACCCAAAGGGGATAAACGGCATTATTAACATGATTATTGACATCAATATCGTCAAAGCGAACATCAAGCTCTTTGTTTAACTCAAAATTCTCAGGTAAATTTATTTTTGTAAATTCATAGTTATCGGCTTTTTCCGCAACTACTTGATATTCCGGGAGATTAGCGCGAATTGCTTGCGGTCTTTTATTTTCAATATTAATCAAAACCCATTGTGTAGAGGCTTGAACTAAAATATTACCCTCTTTGTCCGTCATTTCATAATCACGAACAACACTTAGTTTTCTTTCTTCACTCGGCCAAGTCGTTATGATAACCGGTTCATGAATTTTAGGGGCACGGAATATTTTGACATGATAATTGGCTGCAACCCAAGCTAATTTACGGGTAACACAATACTCATACCCCAAACCTAATACATCAGCATGACTGTCCGCAGCATCTTGAAGAATATTCATCAGCGTTAATAGTCTTAAATTTCCATGTTTATCACACTCGTAACTTCTGATAAAATATTCTTTTTGATACTTCGTAACAGCCATTTAATTTACCTATAGATTAATATCTGCGCGCCAACATCTTTTGGACACGATATTCCTCTAGCTTAGCTTCTCTCCAGGCTTTAACATCAAATTTTTCTCTATTAGCCTTGGCTTGAGCTTGATGTCTTTGTGGCATAACTTTAGCTGTGATAATATTTTTTGGCGCTTTAATTGTTTGTGGATGAGATGTCAAATCAATATCATCTTTATGAGCTGTTTTAACAATCTCAAATGTTTTTACAATTTTTTTGCGATACTCATTTGCCTTTTCAGGAACACTGGAATGGTATGTCATTGCAGCTTTTAACCAATCGTGATTATTATTCTCATACAGATTTGTTAAAAATTTTGCGGCATACTCAACATTATGTTTCGGATCAATCGCTTCTTCAATACTTTTGAATTCTTGCCCGTGGTATGAAAGGTTAATCTGCATACAACCGACATCAATACTTGTAATTCCTTGCTTTTGCAATTCTTTTACCTTTTGAACTGCTTCTGCTTTGGTATTAAAGTAATAGCCTTTTCCCTGAGCATTAATTGTCCACGGCCAAGCTAATTTCTTTTGTTCTTTTTCATTCCAACGACCAGACTCTATACTGGCGATTGTCGTGAGTAAGTGCTTCTTGATATTATATTGTTTTTCCATCTTTTGCGTCGTTTTGAGACAAATATGTGCCGTATCAACCTTTTCTGTTTGCAAAGTCGCAGAAACAGATACGGGCTGCAATAACAATATCAGCAGCATTATAAATAAACACATTAAATTTTTTGATACGTCTAAGCGCATCCCTCTTTTCCCTCAAAGCTGTCACAAGTATCCCTCTTCATTGATTTCAACTTGTTTAAAGACAAATAATCATAAACTTTTGAGGTTCGTTAATACATTGGCTTTAATATATAATCCTTTTTATTTTCAATTAAAGCCAGCGGCATTTTATTTCCTTCAGCCGTCTAAAACAAAAGCCATATAACACATTTATTTATTAAAATCCAGAAAAAAATGCGCCAAATCGACGATACTTTCGGAAATATTTTTATAACAGTTTGAAAATCCTATATTTTTTCTATATGAATGTTCATCCATGTACAAACCGCGATTAACCTCCATTTGCATGGTATAAATTTTTCGCCGTGGCTGACAATAATTAAATGTAATATATGCACCGGAATATGGAGAATTATCCGAAACATAGTAATTTCTCTTTTCTAAATCAGATCTAAAAAATTGATGTATTTCTTCAGGACAGCTTTGATCAAACAATGTTCCCAAACAAAAATCTATACGCTGTGTATCTTGCAATAACGTACAAATTTCTGACGGCATTGAATGGCAATCCAAGACAAAACATTTTCCGAATTTTTTCAAACACTTATCAACCAATTGTTGTAATCGTTTATGATAAACGTCATATATTTTTGTAAAACGCTCCTGCACCTCATCGTAATTCAACAATCCCTTATAAATCGGATGATTTTTTGCTGTAATACGATGGATAACCCCTAAACCAAGTCGACAACGACGTCCCATCGACAATTCCGGATGCGGATAATTATAAAACATTGTCGGATCGATTTCCATTTTATCGCGATTGATATCAATAAAGGCTCTTGCAATATTCATTGCAATCATCGGAATACCTTCATTTGAGGCATCCATGACCAACTCATCAACATAGGCATCTTCATTACGACGTAATTCTGCACGACTGACAGCCGTTACATATAAAAATTCTTCAGGAAAAACTTGTCCTTTATGCGGCACAGAGAGAATCAGCGGATATTTTATGTTATCCGTATTATATTCATCATATATTTTTAATTTTGAATAATCTATTTTCAAATCCAAATAATTTTCCGGCATACGCCTTTCTCCCTATTTAACAGGAGTTATCTTAAGACAAAAAGATTAACTTTTATATAACGATTATATCCGTTATGACATAAAAAAACTGAGATACAC
>CAMOQT010000013.1 GCA_946623145.1 uncultured Azospirillum sp. | reverse complement strand
GGAGTTTTTGAGGAAGAACCATCCTGCCGTATATTTACACTCTTGTCGAACCGCTTCTCTAAGGTGGGCACCATATAAACGAACCACGATTCGTTCAGAGACAGTTCCCTATATAAAAATGTTGGCTCGGAAGATCTGCGGCAATACGCACAGGACAGTAACCTTCCCATGCCATTAAATTACAACAATTTTATTTGATTTGCAAGAGAATTTATCTGTTCCGTGAGTCCCTTGACCTGACTCGACAAAGCATTATCTAAGGCAGCAATATCTTCATCATTATACCCTTGAATAATAGTGGCTGCAGAAGGGGTTGTTCCGTTAGCAATACTCTTCTTTAATTCAGTCAGTTCATCAGCTAATAATAAACCGATCATAGCCAACAACATATTCTCATTAACCTGCTGACTGCCTTGCGTTAATAATTTGGCTTTTTCATCTAATATACGAGACAGTTTAATAATGCTGACTTCTTGCCCATCTTCACAGGCAACAGCATATTCACGAGAATTAATAGTAATAGTAACTTGAGACATATTTTACCCCAATGCTTTATCCAATTTTGCAGCAAGTTCATTAATATTATTAATGGCATTCTGAGAGCTTTGTCGCAACATATCAATCTTCTGTTGAGCATTCTCTAATTGTTTTTTATAAGTAACATCTTTCTGTTCGGCATTAATTTTTTTCTCATTTAAAATCTGAGAACATTCTGATAAGGCGCCGGATAATTCCTTAAAAGCAAGATTTGTTTGTGATAATGAAATATTTTTATTGCTCATGAAAAATTATCTTTCTTTTCATTAATTAATCAAATATAGTGCAAGAACATAATAAGTAAGAAAAAAAATATATCAAGAGACAAAGAAAAATTATGCAAAAGTTTATAGTTAACATAACAAATAAAGATAAAACTTTAATTCAAGACGCTAACCTTGAATGTTTTATTATCGATTCTTCTTTACCGGAAACTGAAATAAAAGAATTGGTAAATGAAATAAAAGATCATCACAAATTATTTTTGATGATGGGTGAAAATGTTTATGATGCGTGCAAAAAATATGATGCAGACGGTGTTTTAGTGGATTTAAGTAAAAGTGAGCATTGTGCCAAAGATGTTAATTTTGCACGCAAACAAATAGGGGATAGAGCATTAGGTGTTATTTCGCGCAATCGTCGGCATGAGTCTATGCTGATAAGTGAGTGTGAGCCGGATTTTGTTGCTTTCAAAGTATGGAATCAAGGATTAGAACAAACGGCCGAGTTGGTTTCTTGGTATAATGAAATGTTTTTAATCCAATCTGCGGTTGTTTTGCAAGAATCGATAACGGATAATAAGCGGTTTGATTGCGATATTGTTATAGGAAGTGCGGAAGATTATAAAATCAGAAAATAGAATATTCATAAAATTTAAAAAAATATGATGTAAATTTTATGGTATAATAATTTTTAGAAAGGATTCTCTGATGTTAAACGATATGATTCATAGTTTGAACGATGAAGAAAGAATAGCTGTCGTGCGTGCTCTTTTGTTGTTGGTCAAAATAGATGGTCGCGTTGATGAGCGCGAACGAGAAAGTATGCATGAAATAGTTGATATTTACGGTTTGTCTGAAAATTTATCGGTATTAAAGGATATGATGACAGAAGAAGAGATATTAAAAAATTTACAGCAATATATGTCAGATCGTCCTAAAGCCTTATTTGTTATCAAAGAATTATTAACATTGGCAAATATTGATGATGATTTTGATAATAAAGAAGCCAAATTTGTAGAAAAAGCAGCAAAAGTACTCAACGTTGAAGAAGAAAAAGTTCTAGCAATCAATGAATTAATTTTAGATCGAAAAATATGGTTAATGAAAGAAGCTAAAATTATGGAATATAAATTCTAAGGAGAATAAAATGCCGTCCCTTGCTGAAAAATTACAAAATCAAACAAAAGCATATGCCGATAAAATGGCTAGAATTGATTTTCAGGTGGATACATTATCTCAGACATCAAGTCGTGCCGGAGGATATTTTTCTCCTGGTAGTGGGACGATAACCTTAAATTATCATGAAGATGATGCTTCAATGCAGAGATGGGAGCAAGAAAGCCGTGAAACTATCCTTTATCATGAACAAAAACATAGAACAAATAAAAATAAAGGATTTAAATCTTATGACATTAATGTCAGTCCCGAACAATATTATCATTTATGTAATGCGGATGAAGTTTCAGCAAATATGGCTGAATTGATTTATTTAAGAGAAAAATATATACAAACAAGAAATATTGATGTCTTTGATGAGGATGATAAGAAGTTTTCTTTCTATAAGGAAGCTGTGCAGAAAGGTGAAATAAATCCGTTGAGCAATAATAGCGAAGATTTTGAAAAAGATATGGCGCTGATTGCAAACGGAACACAAAAAATGTGGAAAGACACATTTAATGAGCAATACAGTAAAAACCATATTTCTATGACAAAATATTACTTGGAACGTCACAAAGGTTCTATAGAGCCGAATGATAAAGAATATCAAAAACAACTTGATATTGCCTACACGCTTGGTGGTGTTAATTTTAAAAAGTATCTGAAAGAAGATATTGCTCTTCCTGAAGATGCAAGGTTTGAAGTATCTGAACTCGAGCGTTTACACAACGCACATAATAGCCGAAACAAATTCAAAACCTTTCAAGAGAATATGAGTATAGAGCAATATAATAATCTGCTACAACATATCTATATTGCAGAAAAGATTGAAGAAGGGACTTGGTTTTCTCAAGAAGATATAGCAGCCTTAGATAAACAAGATCAAGCCAAATACAAACAATTGGTCCAAAGTAAATATCAAAATGCTCTAAAAGAATTGGCAGAAACAAAAGGAAATAATGATATTGTTTGGCGTGTAAATAATGTTGTTGGGAATAAAGGAGAAAGAGCAACTATACCATCAGCAAATGACCAAAATTATCAACAAGCATTGAAAGAAATTTATAATATCAGAGGCGTTGATTATACTCAATTACTCAATATAAATTCTCAAGAAAAGATGCCAATTGAAAAATCTAAATATGTGCAAGATTTCGAAAATCGCAATGTTATTCTAAGATATGGAGAAAAGCTTGGAAAATTTGAAGTTGATGCCTTTAATTGGGTGAAAAATGGTTGTGTGAAAGGATGGAATAAAGTATTTAATAGTAAGAAAAAAACAGTTAAAGTACCAGCAGAACAGGAAAGTCATCTTAAAAATTATCGCCAATGGTCTAAAGATCATCGAGTATCTGAAATTCAGTATGTAGAAATATTAGATTTAGAGAAAAATGTTATAAGTCGCCCAAATAAAACTGTTAAAAGCGAGCAAAAACAGACCATAACCCCAGTGAAGACAACAGAAGAAACAAAGAAAAAACAAGTTGTCACCCAAGGAAAAACAGAAACTTCAAATTTCAAAATTTCAATGAAACAAATTACAGAAAGTTATGGTAGTGAACATTTAAAAAGTTTATGTACAGCACCGCAACGGTGGAATGCAGGAAGACAGTGTGATGCTGAAAAATATTCTCATGCCGCATCAATTACAGGTGTGCCCGCAGAAGTTATTGCGTATGCATATGAAGTTAATCGTAAGAATTTTCCAAAACAAGCAGCCGAAGCGGATAAAGTTAAAAATGGTAGCAAATTAAGTGATTTGGAAATTGCAAAATCTGTTGCTGGAACATTGGCAAAATATGATATTGAAAGAAATTCTTTCTTTGCATTACGTGAGCAACCGAAACAAATAACTCTGACAACAGATATAAACGAGACAATAAAAAATCTGCGCGAAAGAAGAAGTTCTCACAGACCCCAACTTTGGAAAATGCGAGGACAAACAACTGGTATGGATTTATTATATATCAGAAAAAAGCAATATACCGCTTAATTTAAAAATATATTTAAAAATTTTTTTGTTGCGAAAAAATAAAGATTGGATTACAGTCTCACCAAATATTTTATTTTAAAATAAACAAAAATCATCATTTTTAACATTGTAAATACGGAGATAAACTTATGAAACAATTAGCCGGATCAATCAGAATAGGTTGGGTTATTGAATACAAAAATAAACCATGGACAATTACTAAAGCTCAACATATTAAACCGGGAAAAGGCGGTGCTTTTATGCAGGTCGAAATGAAATCTGTAGAAGAAGGAACTAAAACAAATGAGCGTTTTAGAACAGAAGATAACGTTGAAAAATTAATGGTTGAAGAAAAAGATTGCCAATTCTTATTTGAAGATTCTACCGGATTAACATTTATGGATTCGGAAACTTTTGATCAATTTAATATGCCGGCTGATATTTTAGGAGACAGTCGTCCGTTTATGACAGACGGAATGACAGTTGTTATTAGTTTCATTGATGGTAAACCGATTTCTGTTGAATTGCCTTTACAGGTCGTTTGTGAAGTAGTTGAAACAGAGCCGGTCATTAAAGGACAAACTGTTTCATCTTCTTATAAACCTGCGGTTTTAGATAATGGCGTCCGTACAACCGTTCCGCCGTTTATTGGTGTCGGAGATAAAATTGTTGTCGGTACGGCTGAAGCAAATTATGTAGAGAGAGCAAAATAATGGTCGCTTATATGTCACCAAACATGACTTTGTTGATTAATGCCGTTAAAAAAGCATCAGCAAGCATGGATAGAGATTTCAATGAGATAGAACAATTGCAATCCTCAATTAAAGGATATAAAGAGTTCGTCGTTGGAACTTACGGCAAAGTCACAAAAGCCTTACAGGCAGAATTAGGTAAGATTCATCCGGATTACCCTATTGTTCAGGAAGCATCAAAACTTCCGGCAAAAGGTAATTGCTGGTTAGTTAATCCGTTAGACGGATTAGTTAATTTTGCGCATGGTATTCCTTATTTTGCTGTTTCAGTCGCTATTTATGAAAATGGTAAAATTACCGGTGCTGTTGTTTATAACCCGGCATTAGATTGCCTTTATTTTGCAGAAAAAGGTAAAGGTGCTTTTAAAGAAGGCTATCGTAATCATGAAAGATTACGTGTTTCTGCTCGTAAAGATTTATCAGAAGCTTTAATGTCAACATTAGTCAGTTATGATAAATCTGCAGAAGAATACGACAATATTCAGAAGAAAATTGTTGCTGCTTGCGATAATTTAAGAATTTCCGGAAGCTGTGCGCTTGATTTAGCTTATGTTGCAGCCGGAAAATTAGATGCATATATAAGTAAAAACAATAACTTAGCAGATTTTGCGGCTGGATTGTTGTTAATTAAAGAAGCCGGTGGCTATATTTACGAGATGAATCAGAAAGATATTCGTTCGGAAAATCTTGAATTAGTTATGCAAAGTGGTAATATAATAGCAACAAATGCTGAATTAGGTAAAAAGATTTGCGAATTATTTAAATAATTTTTATGGGGAAAATATGAAATATAAGCTGTTGACGTTGTTGACAATTTATTCCTTGACCGTAGCTGGTATCAGTTATGCGGCAGAAGATGATGTCTATGTTGATTTATCTGTTCTGGATAATATGCCGAACGACAGCATCGGTTTTATTACGCCACAGCCTCTTTTCCCTGAAATTAAAGCTAAATCTGTAACAGAAACAAAACCCACTCAGCCCAAAGCGAAAAAGAAAGTAATTCCTATAGTTCAGCCTCAGCCGGTAAAACCGGAAGTGCCACAAGAGAAACTTTTACCTGAAAAAGAAAATGAAGTGGTAGCAGAAAGAGAAAATAAACCGATTGAGTCTGAAGAATCGAATTGGACTGAATCGGAAAAGCCTATTTTAGAAATAACGGCTCCGGTTGAAGCAGAAAAAGTCTCTGAACCTGAGAATATTTTACCGGAAGTTGTCAAAAATTCAGAAAAAACACCGGAAGAAACAAAAGAGATTCCTGCCCAAAATAGTATTCAACCGGAAAACACAGAAACAGTATTGTCTGCTAAAATTTCAGAAGATACGGCAAAAAAGCAAAAAATATCAGATTTTGAACCTCGAGAAATTTATTCTATATCTTTCACGATGGATACTGCAGATCTTTCAAATGAAGCTTTGCAAAGATTAGAAAAAATGACAGAGATATTTTCTCCCGATCGGAAGAAAAAAATTGCAATCAGAGCTTATAATTATGAAAATGGTCAAGATTCATTCCGAAAGAAACGGATAACCCTTAACCGAGCAACCAATGTTCGTTCTTTCTTCTTATCTAAGGGATTTAAGAACTTTAGTATCAAGATAATTAATACAACTACGGACAATGAATATAAAGACACGGTTGAAATTGAAGAAATAAACTGAAAAATTTAAAAAAATTTAAATTAATGCTTGCGTTATTAATAAGTCTAATGTATAAAAGCACTAAATTTATGTCAGTTTAATGTAAAATGTGGAGAAAACTAATGAAAAAAGATATTCATCCTGATTATCACGAGATTACATATGTGATGACAGATGGTACAGAAATGAAAACAAGATCTACCTGGGGAAAAGCAGGCGCTAAGATGACTCTTGAAATTGATCCAAAGTCTCATCCAGCTTGGACAGGTATTCACCGTATGGTTGATACAGGTGGACAAGTTTCTAAATTTAATAATAAATTTGCTGCATTCGGTCTTAAAAAAGATACAAGCAAATAAAAATCTAACTTAGCACTTTTTTAACCTGCTCAGATATATAATCTTAGCAGGTTTTTTTATTGTGACAGGCACAAATGGTAAAAATAGTAAGATATGAAGTATATTCAGACAAAGGCGAAGGCTGGAAACTGGTTGAGCAGTTTTCGGGAGAAGAACGTCAAAATGCATCATTTTGTGCTAAAGAAGTAGAAAATAGCGGCTCTGCAGTTAAAATTATTCGAGAAATATATGAAACAGATGACGGATCTTTTATTGAGACGGTTGAATATATTGGCGGATTAAAAAATAAAAATAAAAAAACAACTTCTATTGAAGATGAATTATTTGAAGATTTAAAAGGTGAATACAATGTTGAAGCCACACCATTTAAAATGTTGGCAGAGAATCAGGTTTCAAAAGCAATTCTTAAATTAATTCTTATTGTTTGCTTCAGCCTTTTACTGACAAATATATTAACGAGTTTGTTTGTTCCTGTTGTCGAATTTATGGTTCCGGAAGAAAAACAAAAGAGTATCCTTTTTATCTTTTTCCTAAGTGTTTTTATTATACTGGCTGCTCCGTTATTATTATATAAAGTTCCTTGGAATGTCTTTTATAGTTTACGCAAAGGCGAAAAAGAACTGATTAATGAAAAAAAGTTCTTTCGAAAAGCGGCAACGTTACTGACTTTTTATAATCTGAATGATAATGGCAAAGAAGTTATTGTTCCTGCTTTTCCAGAAGCTCCTTTAGAATATAAACAATATATTATTGATTATCTGACGCAAATATTAAACAACTTAAATCCTAAAATTAAACTCAATGATAGTTTTAATCGATTAGGTGTGGAGTTGGTTGTTTATGGAGGATGTTTGCAACTCGCCAGATATGGACATTTAATGTGGGCAGAAGCCAATTCATTAATGTATGAAGCATTTAAGGTATTGTGTGGAGAGCAGGTTGATTTACAAGCTTTTTATGATGCAAAACGAACATATCAAGACAATAAGGTGGCAGTCTTTTTGACGGGTGTTGGTGCCTATTTAATGTCACAAATAATAAATGATATTCCAATGGACGCCGGTGTATTGCAAGCTACATTAGAAAAATGGATAAGCTTTAATACGCAACCCGAAACAGACAGCAAAATAGAATCTTCGGAAAATGATCATCATGAAGGAGAAACTGAAGTCCAAATACAATTTGATTGCAGTGCAAGTATTCGTTGGAATATAGGCCTTTTTGATGAAGAGAAAGAGATTGGCGAAAATGAGCAAAATCATATAAAAAATGATATTACTAAAATAATAAAAGATTTGGAAACACAATATAGCGGTGAAAATATTTCATCTGAGAACAATATTTATACGGTTTACTTTACAAATCTAGGTAAAGCAATCAGCTTTTTATCCGGATTTAATGAAAAACTTGAGGATTATAAAGATAATGTTTCTCAATACAATTTAATGACTGATATTAAAATGGTACTTTTAGAGCAAAATACAACCCCGGAAGAATTTGCAAAATTAAGTTCATATACATCAGATATCTTAGAATATGCATATAATCAGGAAATTATTGTTACGGGAGCTGTTAAAGATGAATTACTAGAAAGTCCATATAGCTTTGAATTTTTAGGAGATAAACTTCTTCATAAAACAAATAAAAAAGTTCCTTTATATAAAATGCATTTACCAACAGATTAGGTTTGAAATCTTTAAAAAAAAACTTGTATATTATTATAATAAAAACTATCCTTTAATCAAAGTAAGAGATTTTTAGAAAGAAAGGATGTAAAAATGACCGCGCCATTAATGCCTAAAGCAACTGCTGTTTGGCTTGTTGAAAATACAACATTAACGTTCAAACAAATTGCTGATTTTTGCGAATTGCATGAGTTAGAAATTCAAGCAATTGCAGATGGAGATGTTTCATTTAATATTATGGGATTAAGTCCGATTGATAATAATCAGTTGACAGTAGAAGAAATTAAACGTTGTGAAGCTGATAGTTCTGCATCATTGGTCGCTAATGAATTAGAGCGTAATGTAAAATTAAAAAATATTAAATCTAAAAAGTTATTATCTCCGACACAAAGAAGCGAGAAACCAAGCGCTGTATTATGGATTTTGAAAAATTGTCCGGAAATAATAGATGCTCAAATTTGTAAATTAATTGGTACTACAAAGCCGACTATTGAATCAATCCGTAAAGGGACACATCGTGATATGGCTAATATTAAGCCCAAAAATCCGGTGGCAATTGGTTTATGTTCAGAGAAAGATTTGGATAAAGCTTTAACTTTATGCCGTGTTCGTGCGGAAAAAGCAAATCAACCAAAAACCAAGACTAAAACTAAGGAAAAGGGAGCAAAAAAAATGACTAAGAAGACAACAGCTAAAAAGACAGTAGCTAAAAAGGAAGCACCGGCTAAAAAAGAAACTGTAAAGAAACCGGTAGCTAAAAAAGCTCCAGCAAAAACAGCAGCTAAAAAGACTGTTGCTAAAAAAGCTCCGGCAAAGAAAGCCGCTGTAAAGAAACCGGTAGCTAAAAAAGCTCCAGCAAAAACAGCAGCTAAAAAGACTGTTGCTAAAAAAACTCCGGCAAAGAAAACCGCTGCAAAGAAACCGGTAGCTAAAAAAGCTCCAGCAAAAACAGCAGTTAAAAAGACTGTTGCTAAAAAAGCAGCACCGGCTAAAAAAGCCGCAGCAAAGAAGCCAGCAGCTAAAAAGAAAACAAAATAAGTAAATAGGATAGGAAAAAGCCGAGCGTAAAGCTCGGCTTTCCTTTGTCTAATTCTTATACTAGAACAATTTCAATACAGACTGAGCAGCTTGAGAAGCCAAACTTAAAGAGTTAATAGCTAATTGTTGACGAGTCTGTAAAGCCAGCATATTAGCTGATTCTTCGTTCATATCAGCCAAAGTCAGCTTATCTGCACCTTCTTCTAACACATTAATCAAGTTGTTTGTGAACTCTTCACGGGTTTGAACAATTGCATAATTGTTACCAAACTCAGAAGACATAGCACGTAATTTATCTATTGCAGCTGTAGCAGCATCAATAGATGCTTTAATGTTGACGGCACCGCCGGAAGCAGGTGTGTCACCAGAAGCCGGAACATCGGCAGCAGCCCAAGCTGTGGCAGCTTTATAATCAACAGCATCGATTAAACCAATACCCTTAGCAGTACCATCTTTACTTGAAATTTCAAGTTTGCTACCGCCATTTTCATTGAATTTAACTGTTAATGTTGTTCCTGTGCCACCAATTAAGTTGATGCCTTTATAACCTGAATCAGCTGCTAATTTATTAATCTGATTAACAATTTCATCAAATTGTTTACCGTAAGCAGCACGTTCTGTTGTGCTGGTTGTTTCTGCTGCAGAGTTGGCAACAGCTTTAGCCTGCTCAACGAAAGAGGTAATGGATTCAATACCTTCGTTAGCTGCTTTAATGGTAGAAATTGCTTGGCCCATACTGTCCAACAAAGCACTTAAGTCACTTGCGCGGTTGTTTAATGACTGAGCGGTATAATAAGCACTCGGATTGTCAACAGCAGAATTGACTTTTTTACCGGAAGCTAAACGCTCTTGCGTTTGGCTCATTAATTTTGCTGTACCTTGTAATGATAATAAATTAGAACGCATACTTGCGGTTAAAGATATAGTAGACATGGTTTTTCTCCTAAATTCTGTGGATTTACGTATCGGTCATCCTGTCGATACATTTCTTACTATACCATAAAATGCACACCCAAACAATACCTAAAAATATAACTTTAGATATATACGAACATTATTAAAGAAAAAGTATGGAATTACAATTGGTTAAAAAGTTCTCCGAAAACTTCATCTTCTCTTTTGACTAAAGCTGCCGCATTTTTAATAGCGCTATAAAAATCATTTTTTAAAATCGATTCGCTAATAGGATCAATTAGTGGCTTTAAGCTTGGAGCCGCTTTTTGCAAATCACGAACATATTCGATATAAAGAGAATTAAGTTTTGACGAGTCTTTTGCCAAATACATTTGTTGAACAATGAAATAAACACGTTTACTTGGTGTATTAGCTTCATTCTCACGTAAAATAAATTTTTCACGTAAAATTGGGACATTGCCTTCAATATAAAAGCGAATACGTTCATCATCATTTGTAATCAACGCATCACCGATAATGATACTTTCATGAGGTTTTAATTCAATCTTTAAAGGCATATTCTGTCTCCTATTCATTAAAAAATAATATTTATATATAAAACTTTTATTTTTTTTTGCAAATCTTTATTTTCTCTTGTATATATAATTAGAAAGAAAGTAAAAAAAAGGAAGAAAAATGATTTACGTGCCTGAAAATTTTAATGCTAAAGAAAAAAACACTTGTCTTATGGCTCTCATTTATGTGTTAAATTTGAGTAGTCCTAAACAAAAAGCTAAAAAAGAATACATGGCATTACAAATGAAAGCCTTGAATATTTCTGAAGATAA
This sequence comes from uncultured Azospirillum sp., assembly GCA_946623145.1. Classification (GTDB taxonomy): domain Bacteria; phylum Pseudomonadota; class Alphaproteobacteria; order RF32; family CAG-239; genus Scatocola. The sequence continues at coordinate 11,432 of CAMOQT010000013.1, read as the reverse complement.
GTACAACGAGAAACAACAAACATATAAAATGGAAGAAGTGATAAAATCACTCAAGAGATTGGATGATATCCGAATCCAACGCTATATTATAAGAGAAATGATAATGTTAGCCGTTGCTGATCACGATATTGGAGATAATGAAATTCGTGATATTTACCAAATAGCAGAAGCTATCGGTGTTAGCGGAGAAAAAGTTGGAGACTTTTTTATTTGGGCCGCTAAAGGTATTGAATGGCAATTGGAAGGCATCCAATTAATCGAAGAAGATTTGTAACAATGAATTATGCAGAACCGCCGATTATGACCGTAAAAGGTGTCAAATTGGCTTTTGGCACCAATCAGTTATTTTCAAATGTAGAATTTAGCATTAATCGCGGAAATAAAATATCCCTTGTTGGCCGTAATGGTAGTGGAAAATCAACTTTACTGAAAGTAATAAGCGGTATTTTAGAGCCGGATGATGGTGAAATATTTCTGCAACCTCATACCAAAATATCTTATATGCCGCAAGAGCCTGATTTTAGCGGCTTTAAAACATTGCGAGATGTTGTCTTATCCGGATTAGAAAAAACAGATAAAAATGAAGAATATAAAGCAGATATTTTAATTAAAGAATTGGATATCAGAGAAACACAAGCGCCGGAAGAATCATCCGGGGGTGAAAGAAAAAAAGCGGCTCTGGCTAAATCATTAATTGGAGAGCCGGATATTCTGTTATTAGATGAACCGACAAACCATTTGGATATGCCGACAATTGAAAAACTGGAGAAAATTATTGAAGGTTTTAAGGGAGCTATTATTGTCGTTAGCCATGATCGTATGTTTCTGAGTAATATTTCGCAAACAATGTTTTGGTTAGATAGAGGAATTTTACGTTATCATAATAGAGGTTTCAAATTTTTTGAAGACTGGCAAGAACAAGTTATTAATCAAGAAATTATAGAGCAAAAATATTTAAATAAAAAATTAGAAGAGGAAACGGAGTGGCTACATAAAGGTGTAACAGCTCGACGCAAAAGAAATCAAGGAAGGTTAAGAAGATTACAACAATTACGACAGGAACGTAAAGAACAATTAAAGAAAGTAGGATCTGTTAACATAGAAGTTGAAGATGCCGAATTACGCTCTAAAATGGTGATAGAGGTTAAACATATAAATAAAACTTATGGAGATAGAACAATCGTCAAAGATTTCTCCAGCCGCATTATTAAAGGGAATAAAATTGGTATCGTTGGACCTAACGGCGCAGGTAAAACAACTTTATTAAAGTTGATGACAAAACGCATAGATCCGGATAGCGGTTTCGTACGAATGGGAAAAAATCTTGAGGAGGCTTATTTCGATCAAAACCGAGATACTTTAGATCCTAAAAAAACATTGTGGCAAACTTTATGTGATAAAGGAGACCATATTTTTGTTCATGGTAAATATAGACATGTTGTTGCCTATTTGAAAGACTTTTTATTTAAACCGGATCAAGCAAAAATGCCTGTTTCAGCTTTGTCAGGTGGTGAAAAAAATCGTTTAATGTTAGCCGTTGCTTTAGCTAAAAAATCAAATTTTTTGGTTCTTGATGAGCCGACAAATGATTTAGATATGGATACACTTGATTTACTGCAGGAAGTATTAGCTGATTATGAAGGAACAATTATTATAGTCAGCCATGATCGTGATTTTTTGGATCGGGTTGTCACATCAATCGTATATATGCCGGGAGACGGAACAGTAACGGAGTATGCCGGAAGTTACAGTGATTTATTGGAGAAATTAAAATCTCAGAATCAAAAAACAGATGTTAAAAAAACGCCAATTAAAGAAATAAAAAAAGTTACAATATCAAAGAAAAACTTTAAATTAAGCTATAATCAACAGAGATTATTAGATGTTTTACCTCAGGAAATTTCAACTTTAGAACAAGAATTAGAAAAAATAAAAATAGAATTAGGCGATTCAAATCTTTATACGGATAATCCTGATAAATTTAATGAATTAACCACAAAATATGATGAGATTAATAAGGCAATAGAAGCAAAAGAAACACAATGGCTCGAAATTCAAATCCTTAAAGAAGATATTGAAAAAAATTAATGACGATAAAAATTAGCAAATTTATAAGAAATTAAACGGCGCATAGCCTTAAATTTGTGAGAAATGCAACTTAAAAAGGTTCTTTTGTAGGTGTTTCTTATGAAAGACCTGTAATTTTTACTTAATTGCAAAAGAGCTCTCTTGCGTCGTAAAGCTGGTAATGGCTCTGTATAATAAGCATGAGAATATTTCCGCTCAACACTGTTGGCAGAAGATGCTTTTTGAATACCAAACCATGAATGTTGGAGCAAAAAGGCTTTTCCCGCATGATATAATTTACCGTGATAATTAATCATTAAACCGCAACTATACGCTGCGAAATGACAAGGTTTTGTGAAAAGACGTAAATTTTTATCAGTGATAGGGAGATTATATTTTTTTGCAAAAGATTTAAAAGATAATCTTGTCAGTTCTAATTCTCTATGATTTAAAAAATCAAATCCATTATTAGCCCAAACATATCCTCCGCAAGTTTGAATATTTTGTTTTGTAAATTCGGAAGATGCGTGAATGCAAATACAAGAGCTTTCAGAAACTTTACGAGATTTATCATAAGCTTGTATAAATCTGAAATTCTTTTCGCTAAGACGATGAGCTATCCTCATATTTTGAGGGTAAGCATCAGAATCTTCCTTACGGATAGAAGAAATATCAATAATTAATTGTTTGTTCCAACCAAATCGAAAAGATTGTTCGACAACAGCTTTATTTTTTCCATTAAATATTTCAGCCTGAATGAGGCAGAAAGCATCGTCCTTCCAAGTTTCGGGATAAACTTTAGCTGATAGATACTTTGTTTCTAATCCTGATTTTGTCAGATCAAAAGGCCATTTTTTGACGGCATTTTCAGAAACAGAAGCAAAAAAATCATCTATCTCAGATGCAGAGCTGAAAGATTCTGATTGTGTAAAAACAGGGTGCTGAAAGATAAAATCACTGACAGATTGAGACATACTTATTTACCTTTCTAATAATGTCTCAATAGTTGAAAGATGACGTGTAACCATGTTATCCTCATCTTCGGTAATACCGGCATGTCTGATTTCTCTATTAATATTATATTTTATGTTATTAGCTTGCTTTCTTAGTTGAGCAACAGTCAAACCTGCCTTAAATCTTCTTTGATTTTCTGTACGTGCACTAATAGTAGCTTGTTCTTCCAATTCATTCGCCTCAAGTATTTTTTCGTTTCTGTTATGGATGTAATCAACAATCTCTTTAATACGTTCTTCAACATAGAAAAAACGTTTAGGCCTCCATCCTCGCAATAAGAACCATTCATGCACATCTTTATCAAGATAGGATTCTAAGTCTCTACTGACGATAATACTCGGATCAATACTAATCCCATCATCAAAATATTGTTGTTTGGTTTGAATATATCGCTCAATTTCTTCTTGAGAAATCTCTGTTGTATCAATAATCGGAACTTCTCTTTGAAGCATGGTAACAGTACTCTCGCCCCAAAAACGAATAATTAGAGCGATAATAACTACTAAAACGACATAACTTTTTTTTATTTCAAGATTTTTAAATCTTTTAAGAAATGAAAAATCCATCTTACCACCGTAAATTAGAAATCACATAATCAGGACTTGTATCAAAATTAGCGGCTAAATCACGTGTTTTGGCAACATCAGGAATATATCCCTCTCCTAAAAAATTAACATGGATGCCTTTCGAAATTAACATACTGTCCACTCCCAACAATTGAGCACCTTTAATATCCGTAGGTAGGCTGTCTCCGATGACAAGAGTCTTTTCTTTTTTTACATTTGGTAATCCGTCAATAGCATAAGCGAATAGTTTAGCATCTGGTTTTCCAATGGTAATGATTTTACCACCTAACACCGCATATTGCTCAGCTAAAGCGCCTGCTCCGAGAACAATGTCTCCGTTCATATAGGTAGAAACATCGTTACCAACACATAACATGGGAATATTTAAGCTGGCAGCGTGCTCTAAAAGAGGAACATATTTTTCCACTGTATCATCTGGTTGGGCTACATTTTCGATATAAACAAAATCAGCTTTTGCTAAAGTATCAACTTCCGTATAATTATCGAGCCCGTGAAAAATTCCTTGATATGAATTATTTCCAAGCCGAAAATATTTGTTTCCGATTTGAGAAAACGCATCCTTACGAGAGCTAAGACAATAGTGTGTAATTTCACCAGCTGTGACAATAGCATCAAAAACAGCTAACGGAACTTTGTTTTCATGCAAAAAACGGACAAGAGTTTCAGTCCTTTGCATCGTGTTAGATAGAATAACTGTATGAATATCTTGTTGCTTAAAATGAATAAGGGTATCCACAATGTCAGGTTTAATGATTTGACCATCAGTTATAACCCCCCTGAAACCTAAAATAATGGTATTATATTTATCAATAACTTTAGAGACATTAACAACAGGTTTAATCATCTTAATCATGGTCGTTTGCATCCATCCGATAATACATATAAAACTCAACTAACTTTAGTATAAATTGAAGATAAATTCAATACTTATTTAGATATAAATACCCTTAATAAACAAGGAAAAAGTAAACCTAATAAAAAAGGCTCTGAAATATATCAGAGCCTTAGATCTTTTTTACTTTGTAATAGGTGTCTGATTTACGACAGGTGCAGGATCTGCATGCAGACTGCCAACCGGCTTAAATAAATCATGTTTTATATGGTCACCAACAGAAATATTGTGTTTAGCAACATCTCCGGCATTAATCTCTAAAACAGCTGCTGCCGGGAATGGAGCTATAATATATTCTTCAGAATAAGGTTTAGCATTCTCTTTTATCCAATAAATAACACCTTCTTTTGTTAAGAAAAGCATATCCAAAGAAAGTTTGGTATCTTTCATCCACATAGCTGTTACTTTATTCGGAACGTTAGATAAATCAAAAAGCATACCTGTCTCAGGAGCTAAAGAACTCCGATTCATTAAGCCTGTTTCTAATTGTTTGTCCGTAGATGCAATTTCAACAGTATAAGGGAAAACGCCATTTTGTGTTTCAATAATAATTTCAGATTTTTCCATTCTATCGCAGCTAGAAACCAGTAAAACGATAGCAAAAATTTTCAAAAGTTTATTCATGAAGATAATTCCTTATTAGTCACTTTCCTCGGACGCCATTGGGAAACAACGACAGGTCCATTTTGAGAAATCAAAACTTTCTTACGGAAAGCTGATTTTAAATCACTCTTATATAAAATGTCATTCTTTTGAGATTTGTCAATCAAAGAATTCCACTCAACCACAGAATGTTCACCTTGTCGATAGCATTGAATATATAAAGGTAAACGCATGACAACTTTTTTACATTCGGAAAGAGAAAGTAAGCTGTATTGTTGCCAAATATTCTCAAGAAAAAAGGTTGTCCTGTCATCAAATCGAACAGAGGGCATAAAAGGACGCCCTTGAGCAAATATCTTTTTTAGAGTCGGTTCAAAAAAGCCATGCTCATCGCACAAGAAAATGCAAGGCATTAACATTTGATCAGAATATGTTTGAGCATACTCCTTCTGTGCCAAAAACAACAAATGTTGTAATTTTTCATCCTCTAAATAAGCATTATCTTGTTCTGCACGATTAATAAACCAATAGGCAACATCAAGCGAAGAATTTGTAGCAGGAGCTTTCATTCATGTTCCTCTTTATGCGTTTAATACGAAGTTACTATAAATTAAAATACAAATAAAAACAATGAGAAATCGTTATTTCTGTTATCAAATTTTGATTTTATACTTGTTTTATCCGCATTCTTAAGTTATCAATATAAGAGCTAAAAATTATTTTTTAAGGGATAGAAAAATGTCCGGTGGAATGAAATATATAACGGTTGTTGGCACAATATTAGCTTTATTGGAAACAGGTTGCACACATTATGCAGCATTTCCTGAATTAGATGAAGGGGTTATCTCTGATGAACAAAATGTCGTATATGACGATTCGATTCAGAATGAGGAAAAAAAACCTGCAAAAAAAGCCAAAGTTGTTGAGGCTAATATTCAAAAAGATCAAAAGAAAACGGTAAAAACGGGCATAAAGAAAGCAGAAAAATCCAAAACAAAAGAAACTGCCGTTGAAAAGAAGACAGAAAAAGACTTAACTGTTCCTAATCCGGTAGTCTCCGATATTGCTGAAGATGAAGAAAAATATGTTGTTCCGTCCAAAACAACGCCGGTTGTTATTACGGATATTGACTTAAAAGAAATGGATGCTGAGGATAGTAAAACTAAGATCATTAAACCGATAAGTGAAACAAAAACCATTCTTCCTGTCAAAAAAGAACAAAAAGTCATAAAAGGAAAAGTAGCTGTTTCTACAGAGCCGAGTGTTTTCTACTTAGCTGAAACAGTTTATTTTAATAATGGCGGATCAAGTGTTGATAGCAGTTATTATAAAAAATTACGCCAGATTGTTAAAGAAGCAAAAGCACATAACGGAAAAATTATTGTTCAAGGCTTTGCATCCAGTCGTACTAAAAATACGGATATTATAACTCATAAAATGGCTAATTTGAAAGTATCTGTCGCTCGTGCGGAAAATATAGCTAAAATTTTGGCGCAATACGGAATGCCTAAAAATCGCATCATTACAGAAGGTTTATCCGATAGTCGCCCTATATATCAGGAAGTTATGCCTGAAGGGGAACGTCTGAATCGTCGAGCTGAAATATATATCAGTTATTAAGAGAGTAAAAAGTGACCAAAACTGACAGTGAAAAATCATTAAGCGGCTGCCTATGGAAAGCAATGCCGTATAATGAGCGACAGGCTGAAGTTATCAGCCAGAATTGCGGTATTCCACTGTTGTTAGCCTCAATTATGGCAGCTAGAGGCCTAACAACCAACAGCGCAGACGCTTATATACTCCCTAAATTACAAAATTTAATGCCTAATCCTTCTGTAATGAAAGATATGGATAAAGCTGCTGTAAAAATAGCAGAAGCAATTATTTCCGGAAAAAAAATAGGAATTATTGGTGATTATGATGTGGATGGAGCAACTTCATCATCAGTTTTAAGGTTATTCCTAGAAAGTACAGGTGTTCAACCGGAAATTCATATTCCTGAAAGAGATGAAGGATATGGTCCGAGTACAATAGCTTTTGATGAATTCAAAAAGCAAGGGATTGATTTTGTTATTACGACAGATTGCGGAACAACGGCTTTTGACGTTTTTGATTATGCAAAAACACAAGGATTTGAAGTTATTGTTCTTGATCACCATGAAGCTGAAGTTCGATTACCGGATGTTTATGCTTTAGTTAACCCGAAACGTTTAGATGAGGAGAATGATTATCCATTTCTTAAATATATGGCGGCAGTTGGTGTCGTCTTTATGACAATAGTTGCTGTTAATCGAGAATTAAGGGCGCGTGATTTTTACCGAAATCATCAAGAACCACAGTTAATGCAATGGCTGGATTTGGTAGCCTTGGGAACAGTGTGTGATGTTGTGCCGCTGATCGGGCTTAATCGTGCTTTTGTGCGACAAGGATTAAAAGTGATGGCGCAAAGGCAAAATATTGGCATAAAAGCATTGGCGGATAAAGCGGGGTTGACGGAAGCACCAACAGCTTTTCATCTAGGATATATCTTAGGTCCACGAATTAATGCTTGTGGTAGAGTAGGCGAAGCAGCTTTAGGAAATAAACTTCTCTGTTGTCAGAATGCAGAAGAAGCAGATAAATTAGCTGAAAAATTGAATGAATTTAACGCCCAGCGCAAGGAAATTGAAAATTATGTGTTGGAAGAAGCCATAACAATGCTTGATAGCCGACAATCAGAATATCCGATAGCTTTTGTTGCTGGAAAAAATTGGCATCAAGGGGTTATAGGTATCGTTGCAGGGAAATTAAAAGAAAGATATAATTTACCATCCTTTGTGATGTCTATAGAAGAAGATGAAGTTAAAGGCTCGGCACGTTCAATTCCTCAAATCGATTTAGGCGCCTTAATTATTGCAGCTAAAGAGAAAGGGATTATAACCAAAGGTGGTGGTCATACGATGGCTGCAGGATATTCTTTAGAAGAAGGTAAAATTGAAGAGTTTCGCTCCTTTGTCGGCGAATATGTTAAACAGCACTTAGGAGAAGAAGCAATCGTTCCGGTTTTAGAATATGATTGTGCTGTGGATTTACGTGCGGCTACCGTAGAATTGGCAGAACAAATGGAAATGCTTGAACCATATGGTGCAGGAAATCCGGAACCGAAATTGATTATAAAGAATGTTCGCTTTAAAAAAACTGGAATTGTAGGAAGCGGACATGTCCGTTGTTTTCTAAGTTCAGATAGCGGTGGAAGCCTTAAAGCAATGGCTTTTAGAGCATCTGATAATGAATTAGGGCAGGCTATTTTAAATAATCATAATGAAGTTTTTGATGTGTTGGGAACATTACGTCGGGACAATTGGTTGGGTAGAAATTCGGTACAATTTATTATAGATGATGCAAAAAGGATAACACAATGAAAGAAAAAAAAGCAAAAAATAAAATGATTGCCAAAGAAAAAGATGTTTTTATGAAATTAGGTTCAAAAATTAAAGCCTATTTCTTTACGGGTATTTTAGTGACAGCGCCTGTCGGTATGACATTTTATCTGGCTTATAAGCTTATTTTTTGGATAGATAGGTTGGTCAATAAGATGCTACCGCCGAATATGCTTCCCGAAACTTCGTTGCCGACAATTCCGGGATTAGGGGTTATTGTTTTAGTCGTTTTAATGATTTTAATAGGAATGTTTGCAACTGGATTTTTAGGAAAATTCTTCTTAAGATTAGGCGAATGGATTGTTTATAAACTTCCTTTTATTTCAAGTATTTATTCATTGATCAAACAAGTATTTACAACGTTTTTATCTAATAAAAATCAAGCCTTTAATCAAGTAGTTATGTTGGAATATCCGCGTAAAGGATTATGGATAATGGGACTTGTCAGTACGGATACCAATGGTGAAATGCAAGAAAAATTGCCGGAGCCGATGATTAATGTTTTTATTCCGACCACACCTAATCCGACATCAGGATTTTTAATTTTTGTACCGAAATCAGAAGTGATAGAATTAGATATTAGTGTTGAAGATGCCATAAAATTCATTATTTCCGGAGGAATAGTTAATCCGGAAGAGGAAAAGATAAAGAAAAAAGCAGAAAAATAAAAAAAGCTCCGCAACCGCGGAGCTTTTTTTATTAATTAACCGTTAGATTGGGAATTCTGGCGATTTTGTTGTCTGACAGAAGCGAAAGTTTTAATTTTCTCCCAAGCTTCTTTAGCTTTGATCTTCCAACCATGACTACTGTCTTTCTCATACATGGCTTGCTGATGTTCATACTCTTCAGCAGTTTTAGCTTCCCCGCCATAGAATTTATCTAAAGAACCAACAAATACACGAGATTGAGATTGATAAGCACCCAAAAGGGTTTGAGCATCCGTTTGTTCTTGAGCTGTCATTTTAGAAACATCTCTTGTTCCTAAACCGACAAATTGTGTATCGCGAGCAAATTCACCGGCATAGTGGGTAATTTGTTCAAAAGATTGGAAAGGAGTTTTTTTATTACTTCTTTCAATGCTTTCATAAAGTCCTTTACAGAATTTTGATTCATAAGGTCTAGCACTATGAGCATTGAAATCATCAAGACGTTCTTTATTTTCTTTCTTTTTGAAAATATTACGAGTTTGCAAATTATCCTCAAATTTCTTACGCCGTCTGGTTAAGAAAGTATCCATAGTAAGATCGCCTTTATTTTCAACACGCTCAGCTGTTTTTCTTTCTTTTTCAACTTGAGCACAGTACGCAACCCACTGCTGATATGCGCTATGTTTAGCCGGATTTGTCGGATCATCAGTTGTTTGCGGATCTTTTCCTCTTAAAATCTGGTATTCAAAGATAGCTAAATTTTCAAGTGGCTGAGGAATAACCGGTTGAGGATTTGGATTCGGATCCGGTTGATGTGGAGAATTGTTCGGATTAGGTATTTTGCGACGAACATCATCAATTTTAACTTTAGCATTTGCACCAACACGTTCAGCTAAAGCACGATTTTCACCTTGACTGTCATGAACCATTGTAAATGGCAAAATATCGCGAGGATCTTCAACCGGTTGAAGAATACGAGCCCAAAGTTCATTTTCACCGGGATGTTCATGCATTTCATAACCGACATCAGCTTTGGCTTGATAAGAGTCAGGATTTTTACCATCACCTAATTTATCAAAATCTTTTAGTTTACCCATATCATTAACACCATTTTCATGCTGTCCGCCGACATGGTCTTCAACTAATTGAATAACTTTAGCATCAGCTTCGGTCAATTCTTTACCTTCAAGAAGTTTATGGTAAACATCTTGATAGTTTGTAGTATTACCAGCTTCATCAGTATAACTCAAAACTTCACCGATAGGTTTACCGTTATCGGCAATAGCATCAGCATTCGGAGCTAAGACATTAGCTTGATAAAGTTTATATAAAAGCATATCACTATTTGATTTGAATTCGCCATCAATAAAACTATTCATATCTTTATGGGTTTCAGCCAATTTATCCAAAGCATGAATAGCATTGTTATAAGCATCAGAATTGTCAGCATATTCTTTAGAAGTCCAATCTCTACCTAAATATTCACTATAGCGAGTTCCTCCTGTATGGGAATCATTCGGATCCAATACTTTTTCCATACGGTGCTGAGCAAAATCAAGTTCTTCTTTCGTATAATCACGTGTTTGAAAATTACTATGACCATCTTGAACTTGGAAAGCGCCTTTATCGTCTTTATCACAATATTCAAATTTATAACCTTGTTTTTCTAATTCCTCAGGAGAGAGTTGTTTTAACTCATTAATCTTATCATTATCAGTAATAGGTTCATCATGAGAACCGCTTGGTGTTAAACCTGCTTCATGCATACCATAGCCGAGAGCCATAGATGTTCCGATAGCCGTTCCTGCAGAGAGCGCAACAGAGAAGGCTGCAACACCGATAGATTTCTTCCAACTATCCCCTTTTTCTCTTTGACGGATAGTCGTTTTGACAAGGTTGGTAAGATTACTAACACCTAGAGCACCGTATCTCAAACCGTCAGCTAATAATCCGCCACCAATTGCAATCGCTGTTGTTGTCGCAATAGAAGAACCAATCTCACCGATATGGTCTTTTAAGAATCCGAGAGAACTGAACTGACGATTATTCTTCTTAGCTTCTTTTTTCAAACGAGAATATTTTATGCCTAAACGTATTGCCGCTTGAGCACCGACATAACCGGCATAAACAAAGTTTCCAAAAGGAACAAAAGAAGACCCATATCTTGCCAGTTGATTTAAAGCCTGGCGTCCTATGTTTCCGG
>CAMOQT010000012.1 GCA_946623145.1 uncultured Azospirillum sp. | reverse complement strand
TTAATAATTAATAAAAGTGAAAAAATAGTAACTTATTTTTGTCAAAAATCAAGTATAATTTTTTCAATGTCTTGCATTGTATAACAGATATTTTTGATACCTAATTCTTTGACTTTTTGTAAGTAACTATCATTATGATACATTTCACAGCCCAAAAAAGCGATAACGTCCATATTGGCTTTTAGAGCCGCGGTCAAACCAGCAATAGAATCTTCTATAACAACACAATTTTCAGGTTTTTCTCCCATTTGTTTTGCTGCAAACAAAAATAAATCAGGCTCAGGTTTACCATGTTCTACCATATCTGCAGTAAATAAATTTTGTTCATTAAAATATTTATTCCAAAAATGAATTACTTCTAACTTAACTTTGGTTTTTGTAAAAATACCACCTGTAGCAATACATTGTTTAGGAAGTTTTTTTATAATATTTTCAATATGAGGTGTTATATCAAGACCATCTTTTTTCATAACTTCCATGTCTTTATTAATTTGTTCTTCCCAAAATTTATCATCAGTAATATATCCCATTTCATCAAGAACTTGTCTTTTAGTTTTATCGCTTTTACCACCGAGATATTTATTGGTTGTTTCAAAATCCCAATTTAAATTAAATTTTTTATTAAGACCTTCTTGGCGATTTTTAATCCATATTTTTTCGCTATCAGCGATAACACCGTCAAAATCCCATATAACAAGTTTATATTTCATAATTCCTCATCAAAATATTTTCTAAATTTTTACTATTATAACAAATATATTTTATACCTAATTGTTTTATCTTTTCTATATATGTATCATTATGACAATATATTTCACAACCCAAAAAAGCAATGACATTCATTCGTGCTTTTTGAGCAGCTGTTATACCGGCAACAGAGTCTTCTATAACAATACAATTTTCAGGTTTTTCTCCCATTTGTTTTGCTGCAAACAAAAATAAATCAGGCTCAGGTTTACCATGTTCTACCATATCGACGGTAAATAAATTTCTGTCATTAAAGTATTTATTCCAAAAATCAATTAAAGTTAATTTATGAATTGTTTTAGATTTTAAACCACCGGTTGCTACACATTGTTTAGGAAGTTTTTTTATAATATTTTCAATACCGGGAATAACCTTAAGGCCACCATTATTCATTTTTTCAATATCCAAATTAACTAAATTTTCCCAAAATTTATCATCGGTAATATATCCTAATTTATTTAAAACCTCTCTATTAGAAAAATCACTTAATCCGCCAAGATAATTTATAGTTGTTTGAAAATCCCAGTTAAGACCAAAAATTTCATTAATATATTTTTGCCTGTTTTCTATATATATTTTTTCACTGTCGGCAATGACACCGTCAAAATCCCATATAACGAGTTTTTTATTCATAAATACAACTTTCGGTTTAAAATAAAAGAGTCCGTATAATGCTCTGTAATAAACGATTTTGATATTTTATGATACAATATTTAAGAAAACATAAAAAACCTCTGTAGAGTCAAAAAAAGCGGGTTTATTTTGATTTGACTATTTTTGACTCTTTTGCTACATAAAAGACAGTGGAGATAAAAATGGATAATAAAACAATATATGCTTTATCGACGGTTTTTGGAAAATCAGGGGTCGCCGTTATCAGAATTTCAGGATCTGAAGCAAAAGAAGTTATAAAACAAATGACTTCTTTAGATATTAATAAAATAAAAGCACGTTATGCTTATTTTGTTGATTTAAAGACAATAAAAAAACAAGAGACAATAGATAAATGTTTATTACTTTATTTTAAGTCACCCTGCTCTTTTACCGGAGAAGATATTGTTGAATTACAAATTCATGGATCAAAAGCTGTTATAGCACTTGTTATGGATAATTTATCTCAAATTAATAACTTTCGATTAGCGGAAGCGGGAGAATTTTCTCGTAGAGCTTTCTATAATGGTAAAATGGATTTAACACAAGCAGAAGGCTTGGCTGATTTAATTAATTCTGAAACAACAGAACAACAAAAATATGCAATGCGCCAAATGGAAGGTAATTTAAAAAATTTATATTCCGGTTGGCGTGAAGAATTACTTAAAGTTTTAGTTTATTTAGAGGCATTTATAGATTTTCCTGATGAAGAAATTCCTCAGAACGATGTATTTAAACTTGAAAACACTGTATTTAAACTTGCTAAAGAGATAAAAAATCATATTTCTTCAGATAACATAGGAGAACGTTTACGAGAAGGATTTAGGGTTACTATTGTAGGTGCTCCAAATGCGGGTAAATCAAGTTTATTAAATACAATTGTCAACCGCGAAGCAGCAATAGTATCGGATATTGCCGGAACAACACGAGATGCTGTTGATGTTCATTTAGATTTAAAGGGTTATCCCGTTATGTTTACGGATACAGCAGGGTTACGTGAGGTAGAAGATACTATTGAAAAGAAAGGAATAGAAATTGCTTACCATAAAATTGAAGAAGCAGATTTGATAATATGTTTATTTGATGCTTTAACTGATTCTGTTCAATCATTTGATAATATAAAGAAAAATTTTCAAGATAAAATAATATATGTAGCAAACAAATGTGATAAAATTACAACAAATAAACAAGAATTATTGGAAAAACAAGGTTGTATATGTGTTTCTGCAAAGTATAAGCAAGGAATAGAAAATTTAATAAATAAAATAACAGAAATAATTGCATCAAAATTTACATCAAATTCTAATTTATTAATTACCCGCAATCGTTATCGTGAAGCACTAAAAGAGACAATAGAAAATCTTGAAAATTTCAATTTACACAAAGAAATAGAGTTAGCGGCAGAGGATATTCGCTTAGCATCACGCGGATTAGGAAAAATTACAGGTCAAATAGAAGTTGATGAAATTCTTGATAAAATATTCGGAACTTTTTGTATCGGTAAATAATGAAAAAGTTGACACCTTATAAAAAAAAGAGTAACAAAAGGTTATAAAACAATTATTTTTTTTATTACTATGCCTATGAAAACAAAGTATGAAGACGATGTGACTCAAAATCACATTATGTCAAACTCAGAAATGTTCGAGGAAACTATGCAACGACAGGAAGACTTTTACAAAGCCTACCCTCTATTGCAAAACCTCGAAAAAGTGAATCAATCGTTCAAAGAAGTTTATGAAATCTTTGATAAATCGGATGAATTATTAAAAAAAGGACAAGCCCGTAACTCTGAGGAAGAAGCAGCCTTAGCTTCTCTGAGATTTGAAATGGAACATCTTTTTTATGAAATTAAATCCGTTTATCCCAAGAGAGATCTTTTTGAACAAGGTATAATTTTTGACGGTATGAAATATCTGGTCTCTATTTGCATTAACATACCTGAAATAATGTATTATAGAGCGAAGGAAGATATTTTCGAATACGCTGTTAAAAATAATCTTCTTGAAAAATAATCCGCTTTTTGAGCGGATTTTTTTGTTTTAAATGAGAGGGTATTAATAGCTTGCTAAGACTTTTTTGTTAAAACAAGTAAAAAGGTTAGGTAATAAAATGAATAATGAATATGACGTTATTGTTGTTGGTGGCGGACATGCCGGTTGTGAAGCATGTGCGGCAGCGGCACGTGTAGGAGCAAAAACAGCCCTAATAACACACAAAATAGCAACAATAGGTGAAATGTCATGTAATCCTGCAATAGGCGGACTGGGCAAGGGTCATTTAGTGCGTGAAATAGACGCTCTTGATGGTTTAATGGCGCGCGTTATTGATAAAGCCGGTATACAGTTTAGAATGTTAAACCAATCAAAAGGACCCGCGGTTAGAGGACCTCGCGCACAAGCAGATAGAAAACTTTATAAAAAGTATATGCTGGAAGCTCTCCAAAATCAGGAAAATCTTGATATTATAGAAGGCGCCGTAGAAGGGCTAATTTTTGAAAACAATAAAATTACAGGAATAAGTCTTTCTGATAACACTGTATTTAAAGCTAAAGCAGTTGTATTAACTTCAGGAACATTCCTTAACGGTATAATGTTTGTAGGTCATGAAACAAGCATCGGAGGAAGAATAGGAGATATTTCCTGTACGGGTATAACACCGTATTTAAAGCAAAGGGGATTAAAAGTTGGTCGCCTAAAAACAGGAACCCCTGCCCGTCTGAACGGTAAAACAATTCATTGGGAAAATTTAGATACACAAGAAGGTGATAATCCGCCTGTTCCTTTTTCGTATTTGACTAAAGAAATAACAAATCCGCAAATCAAATGTTATGTAACACACACAAATGAAAAAACCCATAAAATAATAAGAGATAATTTTTCAAAATGTGCTTTGTTTTCCGGATTAATTACAGGAATTGGACCGCGTTACTGTCCGAGTATTGAAGATAAACTCGTTAAATTTGCAGACAGAACAAGCCATCAAATTTTTCTTGAACCGGAAGGATTGGATACTGATGTTATTTATCCAAACGGTATTTCAACATCTTTACCAGCTGATATACAAGAGCAATTCATCCATACAATGGAAGGATTAGAAGATGTTGAAATTTTACGCTATGCTTATGCTATAGAATATGATTATGTTGATCCTCAAGAACTTAATCATAATTTAGGATGTAAAAAAGTAAAAGGTCTGTATTTGGCCGGACAAATAAACGGAACGACCGGTTATGAAGAAGCTGCAGCCCAAGGTTTAGTCGCTGGTGTAAATGCTGCTTTATATACAGAAGGTAAAAACAGAGAATTTGTTGTTGATCGTAGTCAAGCATATATAGGTGTTATGATAGACGATTTAATAACTAAAGGCGTTGATGAGCCTTACCGTATGTTTACTTCACGATCTGAATACAGACTTTTATTAAGAGCAGATAATGCTGATGCCCGTTTGACAGAATTGGGTTATAAAATTGGGTGTGTCGGAGAAGAAAGATATAATATATTTAAGGCTAAATATGAACAGATAAATAAATATAGAGAAATATGTAAAGAACTTTATGTTTCGCCAACACAACTTGATAATATGGGAATAAAAACAAAAAGAGACGGTACACGCCGTACAGCTTTTAATATTATGTCATATGAAGGTGTTTCACGTGAAACAATCAATAATATTTGGCCTGAGTTATCCGATATTCCAACAGATGTTTATGAGGAAATAGAAATAGAAGCTAAGTATTCCGGTTATCTAAAGCGTCAGCAAGCTGATATAGAGGTTTTCAAGAAAGATGAGAATCTAAAAATCCGTGAAGATATTGATTATAGTAAAATTGGCGGATTGTCCCGAGAAATGGTGCAGAAATTAACTAAAGTCAAGCCTATAACTATTGGTGAGGCCTCCCGTATTCCGGGAGTTACTCCGGCAGCAATTATGGCAATTTTAGGGTATATAGAGAAAAAATAAAATGATAACATTAAGAGAAGCTATAAGACTAACAAAAGATTTTTATAACAAAACAAAACCCTTCAAAGATATAAGCGGATATGAAGAGCACGAAATAGCTGTCGGAGCTTGTGCTTCAATTTTAGCATCAGCATGTGGTTTAGATGTTATGAAAGCAGGTATAATGGGATATTGCCATGATATAGGAAAAATGATTAGCGATGAAAAAAAAGAAAGGACGTTTCATGGATTAACAGGATATCAATATTTTAAATCTATAGGCGAAGATGAATTAGCACAAATTTGCTTAACACATACTTTTCCCAGTATAGACTTTAAGAGTGAAGAATATGCCAGTTATGGTATTGAAAACATAGAAAAAGCAAAAGATATTCTGATAAACATAAAACAAACAGACTATGATAAAATCATTCAATTATCAGACCTGCTTGTTCATTTTAATGGTAAAACAGTTATATATAAGAACATGAAAGATAGGATGCTTTATATAGAAAACGAATATAATGTCAAACCCCAACATATTCGCGTTAAATACAAAAATGCGATAAAGTTGAAGAGATATTTAGAAAATAAATATAACTGCAATGTCTATAAACTGTTAGGTATAAAATAATGCAAGAATACTCTTATCATATGCATACAAACAGTTTTGGAATTTTTGATGGTCATAATACGCCTGAAGAAATGATTCGTAAATCCGAAGAGCTCGGATTAAAGAAAATAGGCATCAGTAATCATCTGGCCTTTCATCCCAATATGCCTGATCAATCAAAAATGTTTTTTTCTGATTATCATCAAGCATGCGATTTGTATAAAAGAGTTATTGATGAAATAAGAACAGTGTCTTTAAACTTCAAAATAGATGTGAAAGTAGGTTTTGAGGTTGATTTTTTTGCATCAACACAATGGCGAAATCTTTTTGAAAAAATGAGAGAAGATATAAAAGCCGATTATTACATCGGGGCAACACATTACCTTAGAAACCAAACAGAAGATTATATAATGAATCTTTATTATCTGCAAAGAAACCCTCAAATTGAAATAAACAAAGAAGATATAACGGTGTATTTAAACATATATTGGGACAATGTTATAGAATCGATAAAAAGTGGTTATTTTAATTTCATCGCCCATCTGGATGTCTGCAAGCTTTTTGGTTATTGTGGTGGATCTGAGTGGGATGATCGTAAAAAAGAAGTTATAGAAACCCTTGCTAAATACAAACAGCCATATGAATTAAATACAAGTGGCTGGACGAAGATAGGAGAGCAACATCCATATGAATGGATGATAGACGAACTAAACAAAAAGAATGTTCCGATTATTATTAGTGATGACGCTCACTGTGTTGACACTATCACTCAACACTTCGATCAAGCAGAATCCCTTTTGAAAAAACATAATTATACAAACAGATATTGTCCTTTTTTATAATTTTTTGATTCAATAAACGGTGTTTATGTATCTGATTTTAAAGATAAATAATTTTTAGAGGTTTTGATATTATAAAAGTGTTTATAACTGATAATTTTTTATTTTAAATTTTTAATAAAAAATATATAAATTTTCGTATGGAAAATTTAGAAAATAAATATAATGTTTCACGTGAAACAATTGATAAACTGAAAGCTTATGAATCCTCCTTAAAAGAGTGGCAAAATAAGTTTAATCTTGTCAGTAAATCTTCATTAGAAAATGCATGGGTGCGTCATTTTTGTGACTCCGTTCAACTAATAAAATATATTCCGGAAACAACAAAAGTTATTTTTGATTTCGGCTCTGGAGCCGGTTTTCCGGGGATGGTTTTGGCTGTTTTGTTAGCAGAAAAAATGCCAAATACGCATATTAATTTAGTGGAAAGTATTAAGAAAAAAACACTGTATTTAAACGCCATGAAGGAAATGCTTCATCTTAATAATGTAACTATTATTAATGAAAGAATCGAAAAAATAAAAAAAACAACGGCAGATGTTATAACATCAAGAGCAATGTGTAGTTTAACGGATCTTTTAGGTTATGCATATCCTTTTACCCATAAAAACACTATAATGATTTTTCCGAAAGGAAAGACGTTTCAAACAGAAATAGAAGAAGCGCAAAAAAAATGGATTTTTAATTATCAAATAGAAACAAACGAAACAAGCGAAGAAGGAAAAATTTTAATAATCAATAAATTATCACCACGTAAAGGAGTTAAATAAAATGCCAAGAATAATTGCTGTTGCCAACCGTAAGGGCGGTGTCGGAAAAACAACAACAACAGTAAATATAGCAACCGCCATGGCTGCCACAGGAAAGAAGGTTTTAGTTGTCGATCTGGATCCGCAAGGAAATGCATCAACATCTATGGGAATAAATAAGCGAGGCAGAATGGCATCGTCATATGAAGTTTTGCTTGGTGAAAAAAGTGTCGCAGAGGCTGTTGTTTGGACAGAGGTTCCAAATTTCTCAATAATTCCCTCATCACCGGATTTGGCAGGAGCGGAAGTAGAATTAATAGATATTGAAAGTCGCGAATTTATGCTTAAAAAAGCATTATTGGCAGGAGCTATAAATTATGATTATGTTTTAATCGATTGTCCGCCTTCTCTTAGTTTGGTGACAATAAATGCATTAGTAGCAGCCAATGCTGTCATTGTACCATTACAATGTGAATTTCTCGCCCTGGAAGGTATTACGGATTTAATTAGAAATATCAATCAGATAAAGAAAAGATTTAATCCAACGCTCGAACTTCAAGGTGTTGTTTTAACCATGTATGATAAAAGAAATAATTTATCGCAAATGGTAGAAGATGATGTTCGTAATTACTTTGGAAAGAAAGTTTACCAAACAGTTATTCCGAGAAATGTCAGAATATCAGAAGCACCATCACACGGCAAACCGGTATTGTTATATGATTTTAAATGTCCGGGATCTCAAGCATATATCAGTTTAACGGGAGAAGTTCTTAAGAGAGAAAGGGAATTACTAGCATGTTAGAAAATGAAACAACACATAAACATAAAAGCTTAGGAAGAGGTTTGGGTGCTCTATTAGGAGATGACGATTTAGATACTGACTTGGATGTTTTAAATAACAATAAAACAGAATCTCCTTTAATGGTTGATATTAATTCTATTAAACCAAGTAAATTTCAGCCGCGTAAAGAGTTTGATGAAGAAGCTCTAAAATCTTTGGCCCAATCAATAAAAGACAAGGGCGTACTACAACCATTGTTGGTTCGTAAAACAGATAAAGGATACGAATTAATTGCCGGAGAAAGAAGATGGAGAGCTTCTCAAATAGCCGGATTAAATAAAGTACCTGTCATTCAAAAAAGTTTTGACGACAAAGAAGTCTTGGAGGTTGCTCTTGTTGAAAACTTATTGAGAGAAAATCTCTCAGCGATAGAAGAGGCAGAAGCTTTGCAGAGATTGATTGATGAGTTTTCCAATACACAAGAAACCTTGTCTCAAACAATAGGAAAGTCACGTAGCTATATAGCAAACACTCTGCGATTATTAAATTTACCTGATAGTATAAAACAGATGATAAAAGAGGGTAAATTAAGCGCAGGTCATGCACGCCAACTTATCGGACTTGAAAATGCAGAAGAATTAGCAAATCAAATTATAAAAAAAGGCATGAGTGTTCGACAAGTTGAAGATATGGTTGCCAAACTTAAAGAAAATCCTAAAAGCAAACAAACAAAAAAGATTATTAACGAAGATGTTGTTGATATTGAAAAAAGTTTGAATAAAAGTCTTGGATTAAGAATAAAAATAACACCAAGCAAACAAGGTGGTGGAAAAGTTGTTTTACAATATGCATCTCCGGCAGAATTGGATATGATTATAGATATTTTGGAACAAAAGAGAAATGCCCCAAAAACAATAACAGAAGTCCCAATGCCTGTAGCAGCTGTTTCCCAGGCTCCAGCCACAGCAACAAATGAGAAATTTTCAATTAAAATTATCGATTAAAAAGGAAAAACAAATGACTATACTTGAAAAAATGAAAGAAAAATGCGCTGCCGCAGGATATGTTCCAACAGCTAATATTGAGAAAATAGCCCGCGCTAAAACAATGATGTTTGGAGATGCCGAATGGCAAAGATGTCCGTGCGACGGAAATAATGCTGCTCGTTATTGTATCTCAGAATTATGCCGCAGCGATATAGAAAACAACGGAATTTGCCACTGCAATTGCTATACAAAAGCAGATAGCAAAGAAGTTAAAAAAGCAGAATAAGATTCATTATTTATTCATAAAAGCCGCCTAATATTGAAAGTAGGCGGTTTTTTATTTGCTTTTGAAAAACAAGATAGCTATACTATAAAAAAACTAAAAGGATAAAGACAATGGGATTTTTTAAAAAGTTATTTCTAGGTTGTTTTGCTCTGGGTTTTATATTAGTTGGAGGTAGCGGAACACAAAGTTCTAATATGTTATTACAAGGCGGTGGCTTTGTCGGACTAATAATAGGCTTAGTTGCTCTTTATCTTTTTACGAAGATGGCATGGCGTGCTATGGGATGCTTACCGTCTTTTGTTGTTATTATGAGTATTGTCTGTTTCGTTATTTATGCGATTGGCGGATTCAATAATGGTTTAGGTGGTGTTATTCAAAATCTCAAAACATTTATCGGTGGGTATTCTGCAATAACAAATGCTCAAGTTGTTCCGACAGAGCAAAAAAATAAGGCAGACGTTAAAATAAATGAAAATTTTGATAAAAAAGCACCGCAAGCCGAAACACAACAACCAGCTCCGGCTCAACAACCACAAGAACCTAAACAAGAAGGTTTAGCCGGATTAATAAACAGTTTAACAGGAGCTATTAATCGCCCGGCAAAACCTGTAGATATCAATGCTTTACCTAAATTCTCAAGCCAGGTTTCTATTGTAAAAGCAGATACCTTAAACGCTCAAGGTTATAAGGTCAAATTATATGGTATTGCCGGTCCAGATTTTGATCAAACTTGTGCTAATCGCCATGGTGCATCATATAATTGCGGACAACAAGCAGCTTTGTGGTTAAGCAGTTGGCTGACAGATAACCCTGTTAATTGTCGTGTTATGTCAAAAGACAAAAACGGAAATATGCTTGCAGCTTGTTCTTTAGGACAATACGATATAGGTGCGGCATTAGTTAATGCCGGATGGGCTGTTGCTGATACGAGAGAAAGCGATATCTATGTTCCTTATGAGGAAAATGCAAAATCAAAACGTAATGGGTTGTGGCAAGGTCAATTTTATAAACCATGGGATTGGCAAGCCCTCAAAAATCGTAAACCGCAATATAAAATTGTTGCACCAAAAGATCCAAATAGAAAAAGCTTTTTCAGGTTCTAAAGTAATGAATGAAAAAAAACTTACATTCATCTGTAATAACGAGAGAAAAACCGTAGAATTAGCTGCAAAAATTTCTAAATTATGCCAACAAGGAGATGTTTTTGCCTTGTATGGAACTTTAGGAATGGGAAAAAGCGTATTTGCACGAGCTTTTATTCAAAATATATGTGGAATGACAGAAGTTCCAAGCCCGACATTTACATTGGTTCAAATGTATGATGCACCTGATTTTGAAATATATCATTACGATTTATATCGTTTAAAATCAGCTGAAGAAATTTTTGAGTTGGGTATAGAAGAAGCAATGTATGAAGGTGTTTGCTTAATAGAGTGGCCGGAAAAAATGGGTGGTTATTTACCACAAAAAGCGATAAAAGTAGAAATCAAACCCAAAGAGCAGGGGAGACAAATAGATATCCTTTTTAATAACGAAAAAGTATATCAGCGTTTTCTGTCATTAAAGGATTAAAAATGTCAATCATTCACGCCACATCAGTTTGCTTAAAAAATAAGGGGATTTTAATACTCGGGAAATCCGGTGCGGGAAAATCTGATCTGGCACTCCGATTAATAGAAGAACAAAAAGCCATCCTGATAGCTGATGATATAACGGAGCTGTCTGTAAAAAAAGGAGAAATATATGCCTCTTGTCCGGAAAATATTAGAGGAAAAATAGAAGTTAGAGGTGTTGGAATAGTTCAAAAACCATATGAAGAAAACATAAAAATAAGCTTAGTTGTTGAGCTTGTGAATGATTTCAAAAAAATAGAAAGATTGCCTGAACCCGAGTTTTGGGAATACGAAAAAATAAAAATAAAGCAACTAAAATTATATCCTTTTGAAATAAGCGCCTGTCATAAAGTCAGATTAGCTTGTGATGAAAAAGCATAAGGCGGTTGATTTTTTTATGAATTACATTAATATACAGACAACTATTAATATAAGCCGGAAAGAAAGAATAATGATGAGATTTTATAAAAAGTTTTTACGTCGCCTAGGTAAAACCTTAGTGACTTTTTTTAGTCGACTTGGAGAATTATCGCTTTTTGTTGCACGTTCTGTTTATCATTGTATGACACCGCCATTTTATTTTAAGCTTTTGGGACGGCAATTTTTAGATATTGGTTTTTATTCGCTTCCAGTTGTTGCTTTAACAACAATTTTTGCCGGTATGGTTATTGCTCTTCAAACATATTCAGGGTTTTCCAGTTATGGCGCAGAAAGCGCGGTTGCCTCGGTTGTTTTAATTTCGGTCACACGCGAATTAGCCCCGGTTTTCTGCGGTTTAATGGTTGCTGGTCGTATAGGTGCTGCCATGGCTGCTGAAATCGGAACAATGCGTGTAACGGAACAAATTGATGCCCTGACAACCTTATCGACAAATCCGTTCAAATACCTTGTTGCACCAAGAATAATTGCCGGCGTTTTAGTTTTGCCGATGTTGGTTGTTGTTGGTGATATTATCGGTATTTTCGGCGGATATGTTGTTAGTATTTATCAATTAGACTTCAACCCGGCAAACTACATTAATTCAACCATTAATGAGTTGCAATCAATAGATATTATCACCGGTTTAATAAAAGGGGCGGTATTCGGATTTATCATTTCTTTAATGGGATGTTATAACGGATACAAATCCCGCGGTGGAGCACAAGGTGTTGGTGAGGCAACAACGAATGCGGTTGTCGCTTCCTCTATTTTGATTTTAATCTTTAACTATATCATTACCGGTATGCTGTTTACCAAATAGGAGCTTTAAAAAATGAAAAAGAATAAAATAGAAATTAAGGGTCTTCATAAAGCATTTGGTGATAAGGTTGTACTGGACGGTGTTGATATTGAAATCAAAGAAGGAGAATCTTTGGTTGTTATCGGAGGATCCGGAACGGGTAAATCTGTTTTAATTAAATGTATTCAAGGTATATTAACACCGGATTCTGGATCAATAAAAATAGACGGTATTGATATAACGCAGCTTGATCGAGAAGAAGCGGAGAAAAGCTACGCTAAAATGGGAATGTTATTCCAAGGTGCGGCGTTATTTGATAGCTTAAAAGTTTGGGAAAATGTCGCTTTTGGTCTGATTGAAAATCAAAAAATGCCTCGCAAGTCGGCATTAAGAGAAGCCATTCGTGTTTTGCGTCAGGTAGGCTTGGGAGCAGATGTTGCAGATTTATACCCATCAGAATTATCCGGTGGTATGCAAAAACGTGTCGGATTGGCACGTGCGATTGCAACCAAACCGGAAATTATTTTCTTTGATGAACCGACAACAGGTCTTGATCCTATCATGTCTGATGTTATCAATAATTTGATTATTGAGTCAGTTAAAGGATTGGGTGCAACAGCGTTAACAATTACGCATGATATGGCATCAGCTCGTAAAATTGCTGATAAAATAGCGATGTTATATAAAGGTAAAATTGTTTGGCAGGGAACCGTTAAAGAAATGGATAAAACAAACAATCCTTATGTTAAGCAATTTATAAATGGAAGCTCGGAAGGTCCGATTAGCGTAGAGGTATAAGAGTGGCTAAAAAAGGAACAATAGAATTCGTTTGTCAAACTTGTGGTGCAACATATCCGCGATGGCAGGGCAAGTGTGATTCCTGCGGGGAATGGAATACTATTGTTGAGGAAAAATCCGGAGGGGATGGTTTTTCTAATTTTTCTCCTAAACATAAAGGAAAAATGATCGATTTTGTATCTTTAAGCGGGACTTTAGAAAAAACAATCCGCTTAGAAACGGGTATTAAAGAATTAGATCGTGTAAGCGGGGGAGGGCTTGTTCCCGGATCTGTTATTTTAGTCGGTGGCGATCCCGGAATAGGCAAATCAACATTATTACTGCAAACATGTGCTAAAATAGCCAATCAAGGACATGAATGTTATTATATATCCGGTGAAGAAGCTATAGACCAGGTTAGAATTCGAGCCAGAAGATTAGAGTTAGAGCAATCTCCGGTAAATTTAACCAGCGCAACGGATGTTAAAGATATCATTGCAACATTAGAAAAAGCAAAAGCTTCTGTTGTTATTATAGATTCCATACAAACAATGTATTTGGAAGAGGTTGAATCAACACCGGGAAGCGTTACACAAGTTCGAGCTTGTGCTTATGAGTTAATAAAACTGGCTAAGAAAAAGGGATTTGTTCTATTTTTAGTAGGGCATGTAACAAAACAAGGAGCCATAGCCGGTCCTCGCGTTTTAGAGCATATGGTAGATACGGTTTTATATTTTGAAGGCGAAAGAGGACATCATTTCCGCATTTTAAGAGCCGTTAAAAACCGCTACGGAGCAACGGATGAAATCGGCGTTTTTGAAATGCAAGACAAAGGTTTAGTTGAAGTTGAAAATCCGTCAGCTTTGTTTCTGGCAGAAAGACAAGGAAATATATCAGGTTCATGCGTGTTTGCCGGTATAGAAGGATCAAGACCGGTGTTAGTCGAAATTCAGGCTTTAGTCAGTCCGACTGGATATGCCAGCCCTAAAAGAGCCGTTGTGGGTTGGGATTCAAACCGATTAGCCATGGTTTTAGCTGTATTGGAAGCTCGTTGTGGTGTTAATTTATCTTCCCAAGATGTTTATTTAAATATTGCCGGAGGCTTAAAAATATCAGAACCGGCAGCAGATTTAGCTGTGGCTATGGCTGTCATTTCTTCTCTGACAAACAAACCATTACCGGCAGATGCTGTTATTTTTGGTGAAATAGGCTTATCTGGTGAAATTCGCTCTGTCGGACAGCCGAATGCCAGATTAAAAGAAGCCCACAAGTTAGGGTTTAATAATGCCATAACACCACCGACGCATGGAAACGAAAAGAAAAATACTTCATATGATATGAATATTTATGAAATCGGTAATGTACAACGGTTAATTAATTGGTTTAACTAGGATAAAAAAATGACAGACTTGAATAATCTAGATATTGTTATTTTGATAGTTGTAGGAATTTCTGGGTTAATAGCGCTAAGCCGTGGCCTGATTAAAGAGGTATTGAGCATTGTCGGTTGGGTGCTAAGCGGTTTCGCGGTTATTTGGTTGTTGCCGATTTTTACACCGATAACAAACGAATATATTGAAAGTGGGCTAATATCCGGTGTTGTCAGCGCAATTTTTATCTTAATTTTATTTATGGTTATCTGGATTTTTATGACAGAAAGCATCATCGGAAGAATTCGTGTCAGTAAATTAAATTCAATAGACCGATTATTAGGCTTGTTTTTTGGTGTTATGAGAGCATTTCTTTTAATTGTTTTAATTTACATTTTGGTCAGTTGGGCTATGCCGACAGAAAAACAACCGGAAGTTATGCAAAAATCAAAATATTTCCAATTAGCCGGAGATTTTGCAAAACCGATAGAAGGCTTAATTCCACAAGAAACACTTGATAAGATAAAAGAAAAAACGGATAGCTATATTTCTAAGAAAGAAAAATCAAAAGATAAAGAGCAAGCTAAAAAAGAAAAAGAAGAAAAGAAAAAACTTGAGGCTGAAGAATTATTTAATCGTTTAGCTAAACCGGAAATCGAAAAGAAAATAGATAAAACGAAAGAAGAAATTAAAGAAAAAGCTGAAGAAAAAATCAAAGAAAACTTTAGCGGATACAACAATAATGAACGCGAAAATATGGAGCGTTTAATAGAAATGGTTGAATAAAACTCCTTATAAAAGGGCATTAACGCGTATTTTGAGATCTCTGCGGTTGTTGAGGATTTAAGGTGGCTTGCAACAGTCTCTTTGTTTCCGGTTTTAATTGAGCCAAAAATTCAGGCGTAACTTCCGGCTGATTTCTCATTTTTAATGGTGCCGGGCGAGCTTCAAGACAAGCGATAAGCAACCGCGCATTGAATTCCGGATCATTATCTGCAGCAAAATCCATACCGCTATTTTTAGATTGTGCGAGTTTAACCAAATCACGCATATCTTTGAGCGATGGAACATCTGTACCATCAGAAGTATTTGTTGCTCCTAAAGCGACATTGTATTCATTATTTGCTTCAATTTCTAAAGTAGAGCCGTCAGCTCGTTTAATTCTGGCAAGATAATTTACAGAATCCGGACTTTCAACATAGGTATCACCATCACGTTGTGCTACGTTTTGATAGAAGGTTCTGTAATCATTTTTCCAATTATCATTATTATGCGGTAAGACAGGAAGACAACCACGGAAGCGCTCAACATGGACTTCACGAACCAATTCCGGCATATGAGACATATACTCACGCATTGATTCAATGCATTCGTCACAAAACGGCGGCTGAACATTGTTTTTGCGGCGTAAACGCTCATCACGAAGTTGCTGATAATTACTGGCACCCATAATACAAAGGGCGTTAGTGCAGTGAGGACCGTTTTGCTGAACAGTATGTGCACGCCCGGAATGTGTTGCGTTAAAAACATGCCCTAACTCGTGAATAACGATAGTTTTAAAAAATTCGGGATCGTTGCCACAGTTTTTTGCAGATAAAATAACGGCTGAATTTTCAACTTGTCGTCCGTCTGGAAAAGTTGTTATTGTTCCTCCGGTGTAACCATAACAAAAAGGAGAGACATTGCCATTTACGATGCAAATAGGAATTTCATTTGAATCCGCTTCGGATATTCTTTCTCCGTGTAATTTAGCCACATTTTGAACATTAATCTCACCGTTGGAATTTTGAGAAGACAAAATATACCATTCCATAGATTGATGTGGAACCAACCATGTTCCGCGAGAAGATTTAATGAACTTTCTTTTTTGTTCATTATCCGGTAAAGCATCATACTGCGCCTGATCTATTTCTTTTCCTGTAACATTAGCATCATCTCTGAATTCAACCTTAAAAGAGTTACGATACTCGGGAAACATGGAAATAAATTCTTCAACTGCTTGTTTTGTTTGAAGCTTTTGAGAAGGATTTATCCCGTTTGGCGTATGTATGACAAATTTTTTCATATGATTTTTTCCAATAAACACTAACATTAACATACCATATTTTTTGCGTTTTGTCTATATATTAAAAAACACGGAAATTGTCCACAAAATAAGGTTTTTTAGCAATTAAATCTTTGGCTTTTTTGTATTTTGTTGTATTATTTTGCTAGTTTAAACAAAGGATAAAATAATGAGTGAAATGACAAACGAAGAAATCAAAAAAGAAGAGTCCGAATATAATGCAGATTCAATCAAAGTTTTGAAGGGTTTGGATGCTGTTCGTAAACGTCCGGGAATGTATATCGGCGATACAGACGACGGTTCGGGTCTGCATCACATGATTTATGAAGTTCTAGATAACGCTATCGATGAAGCTTTGGCCGGATATTGCGATAAAACAGAAATTATTTTAAATCCGGATGGTTCAGCAACCATTCGCGATAACGGTCGCGGTATTCCTGTCGGTATGCACAAGGAAGAAGGTGTTTCTGCTGCTGAAGTTATTATGACCGAATTGCACTCCGGTGGTAAATTTGATAATAACTCTTATAAAGTTTCCGGTGGTCTGCATGGTGTGGGCGTTTCTGTTGTTAATGCGTTGTCAGATTGGTTGATTTTACGTATTTGGCGTGAAGGTAAAGAGCATATTTGTAAATTTGCTCATGGTAATGTAACAGAACACTTAAAGGTTGTTGCTGATGCGCCTGGTCGCCACGGTACAGAAGTTACTTTTTTACCTTCTAAAGAAACTTTTACTCAAACTGAATTTAATTTTGAAACATTGGAAAGAGCTATTAGAGAAAAGGCCTTTTTAAACTCAGGTGTTTATCTTAAATTGATTGACCGTCGTGGGGCAGAACCTCGCGAAATAGATTTTCATTATGAAGGAGGTTTAAGTGCGTTTGTCACTCACATTAATAAATCTAAAGCGCCTTTGCATGAAAATATTATTTCATTTACCGGTGAGAAAAATGATATTCAAGTAGATGTTGCTATGCAGTGGACTAACGCCTATAACGAAAGTATGCTATGCTTTACCAATAATATTCCGCAAAAGGATGGTGGAACTCACTTAGCTGGTTTTCGCGGGGCGTTAACCCGTACGATTAACAACTATATTCTTGAAAATAATTTATTGAAAAAAGACAAGAATATCATCACCGGTGAAGATATGCGTGAAGGTTTGAGTTGTGTTTTATCCGTTAAGGTTCCGGATCCGAAATTTTCTTCTCAAACCAAAGATAAACTGGTTTCTTCAGAAGTTCGTCCGGTTGTTGAAAGTGTCATCAATGAAAAATTCAAAGAATGGCTTGATGAACACCCGGCTGAAGCAAAAATCATTATTGAAAAAATCGTTGAAGCCGCAACTGCTCGTGAAGCCGCCCGTAAAGCACGCGATTTAACACGCCGCAAAGGTATTTTAGATTCTATTGCGTCACTTCCGGGGAAATTGGCTGATTGCCAGGAAAAAGATCCGGCGTTGTCTGAAGTCTTTATCGTTGAGGGAGATTCCGCTGGTGGTTCGGCAAAACAAGGTCGTAACCGTAAAAATCAAGCAATTATGCCTCTTCGTGGTAAAATTTTGAACGTTGAACGTGCTCGTTTTGATAAAATGCTGAATTCAGCTGAAATCGGAACAATTATTACGGCCCTGGGAACAGGTATCGGCCGCGATGATTTTAATGCCGATAAATGCCGTTATCATAAGATTGTTATTATGACCGATGCGGATGTTGATGGTAGCCATATCAGAACCTTGCTGTTAACGTTTTTCTATCGTCAAATGCCGGAATTAATTGAACGCGGGTATGTTTATATTGCACAACCACCGTTGTATAAAGCAAAACGCGGAAATTCCATTATTTATCTGAAAGATGATCATGAAATGGAAGATTATTTAACCCGCGGTGGTTGCGAAGAGGCTGTTTTACAAAAAGCTAACGGCGAACAAATTGCCGGCAATGAATTAATCAGCTTAGTTGAAAGTACGCGTAAAGCCCGTTCGTTAATCGGTATTTTAGGGAGCAAAGCACCTGAAAAAATTATTGAACAGATGGCAATTAAGGGATTATTTGATGCCGAATTGATGAATGATCGTGAAAAATTTGAAACCGTTTTAAAAGAAACCGTTGTTCGTTTAGACGCTCATGAAGCTGAGTACGATAAAGGTTGGAAAGCTGTTTTGAATAACGATAACACCATTACATTTAGCCGTACATTGCGTGGTGTTGAGGAAAAGCATATCATCAGCGATACGGTTATGATGAGTCCGGAAGCAAAAGTTTTGAACGAATTGAGAGGTTTATTGTTGGAAAACTTCGCTGAAACTTCAAAATTAACAACCAAGAACAATGGTGAAGTTCAAATTTCTGGTCCGGTTGCTTTTGTTGATGCTGTTATGTCTGCCGGTAAAAAAGGTATTACATTGAGCCGTTATAAAGGATTAGGCGAGATGAACCCGGAACAGTTGTGGGAAACCACACTTGATCCGGAAGCACGTTCTTTATTACAAGTTAAAATGGAAGATATGGAAAGTGCCGATGAAACTTTCGCGACTTTGATGGGTGATGTTGTTGAGCCGCGTAAAGAATTTATCCAAGATAACGCCTTGAATGTTGTTAATCTGGATATTTAAGTTGAATTAACATAAAAAGCTCTTACTTAAACAAGGTAAGAGCTTTTTCATAAGGGAGAAGGAAATGTCCAAAGCTAATCCTAAATTTGCAGTTATTTTAGCCGGTTGCGGCAATTTTGATGGTTCGGAAATTCATGAAACCACGCTGGGTTTGTTAGCTATAGACGAGCAGGGCGGCCACTATGATTGTTATGCACCAAATGCCGAGCAGGGGCGAACAATGAACTTTTATACTAAAAAAGTCATAGCCACGCGAGGACAGTCCGAAAATCGCAATATGTTGGTAGAAGGGGCAAGGATAGCGAGGGGAAACATTAAACCGCTTTCTGAGCTAAATACGGCAGAATATGATGCAATTATTTTCCCGGGTGGGCAAGGCGCTATTAATAACTGGTGTGATTTTGCTGCCAAAGGTATGAACTGCACTGTTAATCCTGAAATTGTGCAAACAATGGAAAAAGCCTATCAGCAAAACAAATGGATAGGGGCTATGTGTATTGCACCGGTTGTTGTTGCTAAGGTTTTAGGGGTAAACGGGATTCATCTGACAATCGGCGATGATAAACAAGTTGCTGCGGCAATTGAAAGCACGGGTGCAGTTCACGAAAATCGTAAAGCAACGGAAGCGTGCATTGATAAAGAACACAAGATAGCAACAACTCCGTGTTATATGCTTGCAAAATCCATTAAAGAAATTTATGCAGGTAATACAGCGTTAATTAAAGGAATTATAGAAAATCTGTAAAATTATTTTCTGGTTTTCCAATTATGATTCCATTTTTTCGTTTTAGAATTGTAATTCGGAAAGAGGCTATCATCATTGTCTGAAGAAAAAGAGTCTGATGAAGATGAAGGGACAAGCACGGTTGTAGGAACATAATTTCCTTTAGCATTGTAGCCATAATCTATTTTTTTGTTACCGATAGAGGTCGGAACATAGTCTCCTTTTGCATTATATCCGTAATCAATTTTATTATCTCCGACGGAAGTAGGAACATAGTCGCCTTTGGCATTATAACCGTAATTGATTTTATTGTTGCCTATTTCCATAGGAACATAGTCGCCTTTTGCATTATAGCCGTAATTTATGCTATCATTCCCGATTTTCATAGGGACGTATTCGCCTTTGGCGTTATAGCCGTAATGAATATTTTTTCCTTCTATTTCCATTGGGACATATTCACCTTTGGCATTATAACCGTAACGGACATTTTCAGCCTTAGCAGGTAAGGAAAATAAGAATAGTAAAGAGATAAAATAAAAAATTTTACGCATTATTTTTTTGCCCGATAATTTAATTAAAGTCTTTCCAATAAACGATATATTTATAATATGGCAAAAATAAAAAGGAATACAAGAACAAAAACAAAAAAAACCGCTCCATTCAGAGCGGTTTTTTTTGTTTACTCAGGATTATTTGTTGTTTCCATTGATGGCTTTAGTGCCTTGCGAAACAGCTTCACCTATAGCTTTACCGGCACCGAATAAACTACCCAGAGTTCCATTTACTTGATCTCCTTGGTGTTTACCTTGTTGGTAAGCTTGGTTAACAGCACCGGCACCATCACGAGCCTGGTTAGCATTGTTAGAGGCATTCTGTAATCCGTCAAGAATTCCGCTACCTGTGTTATTCAACCATTTGTTAACACCATTTTGAGAATCGTTGTACTTTTGTTCAACTGTAGCTAAATCCTTACATTTTATGTAGTCAGGATGGTTGATACAATCAATGTCTTTCGGATTTGCAGTACACTTAGCAGCTAAAGTTTGATTACCTTCGCACAAGCTCTTCAACTGAGTATAAGTTTGTTCAAGTTGTGCATAGTATTCACGTTCGCTTTGGCTGCGTCCCGCATTTTGAACATCATTGCTGACACGGCTAGCTGTATTTGCTAAACTATTTGCAGTGTATGAAACATTACTAGTGAGGGCAGCGACGTTTGTTGCAACCTTACCGACATTAGATAAGAAGTCACCGGCACCTTCTTTAGCAGCATCATAGTTTGCCTGAGCCTGAGCAACAGCGCCTTCCCATGCTGCGACAGAGCTCTGAGCGCTCGTAACATCTCTTTCTGCAGCATTGTATTCAGACTTAGCCTGGTTAAGAGCGCGCTGTGAGTCGTTCAAAGCAGCCTGATCACTTTGCATTTCTTTATTCTTTGCTGTAATAGCATCCTGAACTTCTTTTCTGGCGGCTGTGTTTGCATCCGTAAGATCTTTTTGGGCAGATCTGACGGCATCTTGCTTTTGTTTCAAGAGATATTTATCATCTTCAATATCAGCCTTAACATTGTTAATCATTGCCTGTAATTGTTCAGGAGTTTTGTCCCCGTACTTAGCTTTGATATTATCCAACTTTTCACGAGCAGCATCAGCTTTAGCCTGAGCTTCAGCCTGAGCTTTCTTTAACTGCTCGATTTGGGCAGCTTGAGCAGGTCTGCTTGGATCTAAGGCATCAATCTGAGCCTGTAAATCAGCTACTTTCTTTTCAGAACTTGCTACTTCATTTTCCAATTTACCTGGGTTAATAGCATCTTGCAGTTCTGCTAATTTTTCTTGATTTGCAGCAAGACTTGCTTGTTGCTCTTCAACAGCTTTATTGGCATCATCAAGAGCTTTTTGAGCGTTGTCTATAGTAGCTTTAGTTCCTGCACTCAGATATTGAGAATAATCACCGCTATTAAGAGCTTTTTGCATAGCATTGATTTCTTCTCTGTCTTGGTTAACTTTATTGACCGCAGCATCATAATTAGACTGTGCAGAACTTACAGCTGCCTGTGCAGGAGCCATAGCTTCCTGAGCTTCAGCTAATTTTTGTTGCGCATCAGCCAACCTTTCTCTGGTTGTATTCAAATCATCTTCAGCAGCTCTGGTCTGATCATTTTCTCCGTTGATTGCATCTTTAATATTGCTGATAGCACTGGATGCAGAGTCATAGAGGTTAGATACGGTAGAATAAGCATTTGTAATGGCTCCAATACCATCTGTGATAGACTCTATTGTTCCACCGATATCATTCCAGAAATCCCAGCCTGATGTATTTGCCTCCATACCGGAAAGAAGGGCATCAGGACACAATGATGGATCACTTCCACAGTTTGGGCCGTTAAAGTCAGCTCCGGTGACCTCATGCATATAATTACCATGGTTTCCATCCGGTAGGTATTCACCGAATTCAAGTTTATCCTTACCATCAAAGATGATGTATTCAATGAAACTTGTTGTCATAGACAAGATGAACAAACCGACTGCAATTGTTCCTAAGTGCTTAAAGCTGAGTTTGCCCATAATTGCATTGTAAGCGCAGAAGATAAGTCCGAAACCGGCTAAGGCATAGACAATTCCGCGTAAATCAGCAACAAAGGCGGTAATACGGCAAGCAATGTACTTAAAGATATTATAAGTAGAACCACTCTTATCGCCTAAATTAGTATCAGGATATGCAGCCATACAATCTTTATAACCTTTAGCAGCTGCAATTTCACCTTGAGTAACACCGCCAACTTTTTCTCCTTCAGTATCACCATAACCGTCAACACCGGCAAGCTTTCCTAATTCAGCTAGTTGAGCTTCACAATCTGCTCTACCTGGAGCATCATCAGGTAACCTACCGCATTCAGTTAATTTCGCTTGATAGGCCTCTTGAGCTTGTTTTGCCTTTTCTTTAGCGGCTTGCTCCTCTTCTGTATAAGGTGACCAAGCCCAAGAGTAGATCATTGTTGCCATAA
>CAMOQT010000011.1 GCA_946623145.1 uncultured Azospirillum sp. | reverse complement strand
AGGATATCTTCTCGGGCAAGTCGCTCATAACAATTTTTTTCTTCTGCAAGAGCCAACATTTTTTCTGATAAATCCACGCCGATAATGTTGGAGAAAGGGGTTTTGTAAGCCACGCCAATAAGCCCAGAGCCGCACCCGAAATCCACAATGGTACCCTCAACAGGTCCTGTAATTTCTCTAAACCTTCGTGGAAGTTGGTAACCAATGCGCGCGAGAACCAGCTCGTAATTATCAGCGAAATTGTCAAACAACTTTTGAGTATAAATTTGATTAGCTTCACTTGTTTCTCCATTAAAAGCAGCGTTAAGATGAACGGCAAAAGAATTATCCGGTGCTTGTTTCAGCCAGTTGGCGGCAATCTTTTGGGCTTCATCAGGGTTTTGATAATACAATAAAGTCAGCGTTTCTGCAATATTTATTTGATATTCTTCTCGGGTTTTATCTTTAGAAAAAGCATTGAAAAACAATCCTAAAGACTCTATATATTCTTGTAAATCTTTAAGAATAAGTCCTAAGTTGTTGCTAACGGCTGCACTTTCCGGATTAATGACGACAGCAGCGCGATATTCATCTAAGGCTTCTGATTTTCTGCCGCTTAATTGTAACATGTGCGCATAACCGGCATGCGCTTCGAAACTGTTTTTATCCAGTTCTATGGCGCGACGAAAGAGTTTCTCGGCTTGTTGCCAATCTTGCTTTTTAACGGCAAAGTTACCGAGATTTATTTGCGCGGTGACCGAATAATGATTAAGTTCAAGCGCATTTTTGAAGTATTCTTCTGCGGTGTTCGGGGTAAAAGTCAGGGCCAGTTCGCCGAGACGGAGTTGAATATCATAAATCGGAAAATTGTGTTTTAAGAGGAATTGATAAGCTTTTTCATCATCATACAGCCGTGAGAGATAATAAACGGCCATCGCATTGTCCTGATTTTGAGAGACAATGGTTTCGAGTGTCGATATATCTTTTTGCATAGCAGCAAGGTTAATTTTGGCATCAAGATAAGAAGAATCCAATTCCAGCGCTTTTTGGTAGTTTTGCTTGGCAAGCTCTGTTTGTCCGAGAGAACGATAAACTTCAGCCAAATAATTGTATGTTTCTTTAATATCAGACTGCAATTGAATGGATTTTTGGTAGGCGTCAATTGCTTCAATCGGTTTGTTGTCATTAAAAAGCGACAGTCCGAGGTTAAAATAGATATGTGCGGAAGAGGGGGCTTGCTTGGCGGCACGATAAAACCAGTTGCAGGCTTGATCGTGCAGGCCTTTTGCTTGCGCAATCATACCCATTAAGTTCAGAACATCGGCGTTATCCGGTGCTGTTTCTAAGATTTGTCGGTAGATGTTTTCAGCTTTTGTTAGTTCACCGGCTTCGTGAAGTTTAACGGCTTGCTGAAATAATAAATCATATCCCATTTTATTCCTTCCGACGTTATCGTAAAATATATTTGTAAATATTTGGTCAATTTGAAAAAAATTACTTGTAATTATAAAAAAAATAGATTAGATTGCAATCACTTCCGAGGATACGGAGATGTTTTTGTGTGTCAAAAAGGCAGGCGGATATTCTCCTGTTTAAGGATTTAGCCTTAAACTATCGGGACAATAATAATTAAATAAAAGGATAAAATTAATGAAAAGTATTGTTTCTACAAAGAAAAAAGCAAGCCGTCGTTATGGCGCTAATTTATGGGGTGATGCAAATAGCCCTTATAACAAAAGAGAATATGCTCCGGGACAACATGGTGCTCGTCGTAAAAAACCGACAGACTATGGTGTTCAGTTGTATGCAAAACAGAGATTAAAAACATATTATGGTAATATCTCTGAAAAACAATTCCACAAATATTATGTTGAAGCTATTCGCCGTACAGGTGACGCTGCTGAAAACTTTGTCGGTATTTTGGAATCTCGTTTGGATAATTTGGTTTACAAAGCTAAATTTGTTCCGACAGTATTTGCATCTCGTCAATTTGTTAACCACGGACATGTTACCGTTAATGGTAAAAAAGTAAATATCCCTTCTTATATGTGCAAAGTAGGGGATGTTATTGAAGTTCGTGAAAAATCTAAGCAAATGGCTATGGTTATCGCTGCTTCTGAATCTCAAACTCGCGAAGTTCCAGGATATTTGGAAGTTGATAGCAAGAAATTGAGTGCAAAATATACATATGTTCCAAAATTGGAAGATATTCCTTATGCTTGCACAATGGAACCGAATCAGGTTATCGAGTTCTACTCAAGATAATAATTCGATTTATAAACTTAAAAAAATCCCCAAGATTGTGTATTTTGGGGATTTTTTCTTTAAATAAATATATAAATATGTTTTTATATGAACGGTAATTATTTTTTTTATAAGGCAGGATATATTATGCAGGATGTTATAGTTGGTTCTCGCCAAGGCGGACGTGGAAAATCAAAGGGCTTAATTGCCGGAATCGTTAGAACATTATTATTATCATTGATATTAGGGTTACTTATTTGTTTTGATTTTATAATGTATCAGCGCTCAGGAACCGTCTTTGGGGAAAAAGAGGTGTTACATTTTCCGTTTTTAATTTCTTGCGGTTATTTATTCCTGGGGGCAGTATGTTTGATGGTTATATCATCTTTTTCAAGATGGGTACAGTCAATTGTATTTGCTTTATGCTTTTTTGTTTTAACTTGGGGATTTATGAATCAATTCCTGCAGATTGATAAGTCTCAATATCTTACTGTTATTATCGGGCCATATGTCGGTCCGGAAGTCGCCAGTTTAATAGATGGTTATTCTCATTGGATTATAGCTTCAATTTTGGCGTTCGTTTCTTATCTGTTTATAAATCGTTTGTCGTTTAAGGGAATGACCACTCTATTGGTGGTATTATTGATTATAGATGGTTGGTTTTTATCAACGGCATTTTTATTGGCAGAACCTCAGAAACAAACAAAAGAAATTTATACTTCAAATGAAAAAGATCTCTCAGATCAAGGCAATAAGATTATTTTCTTGTTTATGCCCAGAGCAGCATCATATACAGCCTTGGCAACAGATACGACGAATGATGTTGATAAAAGTCAGTTACTTCGTCGTGTGGAACTTGGTTTCTTTATAAAATATGGTTTCAAACTATATCCTAATGCTTATATGGCAACAGATAACCAAGATACTAATCTGATAGAATTGGTTAATATTTTAGATAATAAAGCATATGATGATCATTTATTAAATAATGTCGGCTTGGAAGGTTTATGGAAATTTAAATCACCTAAGAAGACAGAGATTTTTCTGAAAGATAATCAACTGCAAGATGTTTTCAAAAAAGCTAAATATAAAATTACAACCTATCAAAATCAACGTTTTGAACTTTGTAAGAAAAATAATCAATATATGGTAGATAGATGTATAAATCGTGCAAATTTGCCATTTGATATTACATCTTCTAATTTTTCGGATTTAGATAGAGCAGATATCTTACTTTATCAATGGGTAAGCAGTTTAGATATTTTATCTAATTCTGTTGTTTCTAATATTTTGAAGACTGTAGCCGATAGAGCAACAATGAAAAATATGCTTTTGCCGTATTCTCAAATGTATGTTGTTGATTCATTTGATGTTTTACAACGTCTTTTGGATGATGTCGCTACGGATAGAAAGTCTGGTGTTTATTTTGTATATATTGATTTTCCGGGAACTTTAAATGTTTATGATGAATGGTGTCATTTAAAACCATATAAAGCTTGGAGTGTTGTTTCATCTGCAACTAAAAATCCATATTTGGCCGAAGATCGCAAAGGATATAATGAACAGATGCTTTGTTTTTGGGGACAGATGGGTGAGTTGATGCAAAAATTCTCTAAGCTAGAAACGGCAAATAATTTGACTGTTGTTTTACAGGGCTTAAATGGTTTAGCATATTCATCATCTAATGAGAATGTTGCATTCATTAATCGTTTCAAAAATTCTAATCAGGTTTTGACTGCAATTCGGAATCCGCAAGCGAAGTTTAGTATTAATTCTAAAATTTGCCGCAGTAAGGATATTCTACGTCATTATCTTTTCAGTGCTCAAAAATGCAAAGAATTTAATGGATTGAATATATCTCCTAATACAATAGAAATGATAAAAAGTGAATTTGATAATTATATTATCAAAAAGGCTACGATGACTAAAGCTATAAAGGCGTATAAGGAATGGCTTGCACAATGGAAGAAAAAACGTCGCCAAATATTTAAAATTAATGCTGTGGCAGAGGAGCCTGAGCCTGTAGAAAACGCAGGAGAAGATGATCTGCTGACTGATGATGCTGTTAATGCATTAACAGGAACTATTTCCGCAGAAACAGTAAAAGAAAAAGTCAAAACTGATTCTGTTCAACCAGAAAAATCAGAAGAAAAAAAATTAGAAAAAGACAGTAATATTGTTTCTGACAAAAGCTCGGAACAAAAGGAATCTGTTGCGGAAGATGAAGAAGAAGTTTCTATAACTGATGAAGAAGTTTCTGAGCCTGAAGAAGATGAAGTTTCAGCACCTGAAGAAGATGAAGTTTCAGTACCGGAAGAAGAGAAAAATGAGAGTGATTCTGAGGAAGCTGCATCAGTAAAAGAAGAAACAAATCAAAATATACAGGAAGAAAAGAATAATAAAATTGAGGATCTTCCTTTAGAACATACAACATCAGTTCCCGTTGAAACTAATGTTGTGCCTGAACAGAAAACAGAACAGAAAAATGATGTTTCAGATAAAAAGACTGAAGAAGTGAAAAAGAATGATGTTCCGAAGGTTAAAGTGAAGGTTGAAAGTGTCGAACCTGTCAAAGAGGTTGTAATCGTTTCTCAAGAAAAAGTTAGCGCTCCTCAGAAAGTTCAAGATAAAATTCCAGCATCTAAGGAAGTTCCTGTTGAAAAGAAAAAAGTCATTGTCACCCAAACATCCGGAGATACTGTATCAGCAGATTTTTTGTTAGAAGAAGATGAAGATGAATGGGCTTTGGATCCGGCAAAAGCATTAGGTGTCAGTGGAGAAGAAACTGAAGAGATTATAGTTAAAGTTAAATAATGATGAGTCATCAAACTTTTTTATATAAGTTTTCTCAAAATAAACGGGCTTATTATGCTTTAATTTTATTTGGTTTGTTGTTCTTTTTAAGTTTATTTTCTGAATTAATTGCGAATGATAAACCTTTGATAATGCGATATAAAAATGAATTTTATTTTCCTGTTTTTAAAACGTATACAGATCAAAATTTTGGTGGTGATTTTCCAACTTCAGCTGATTATAAAGATCCTTTAATAATAGAAAATATTGAGAAAAACGGTTGGGCTGTTTTTCCTATTATTCCTTTTTCTTACAATACAGTAGATTATAATCTTAATGAGCCTATGCCTTCATCTCCGTCAAAGAAACATTGGTTGGGGACTGATGATGAGGGGAGGGATGTATTGGCTCGGATATTGTATGGCATTAGATTATCAGTTATTTTTGCGTTTCTTCTAACATTTTTTTCTTCAGTAGTAGGTATTTTTGCTGGGGCTGTTCAAGGATATTTTGGCGGAAAAACGGATATTTTAATGCAACGTTTGCTTGAAATATGGGATTCTATGCCGCAATTATTTGTTTTGATTATTGTTGCCAGTATTTTTGAACCGACTTTTTTGAGTTTATTGGTTATTATGTTGTTGTTTTCATGGACTGGTCTAGTTGGTGTTGTTCGTGCCGAATTCTTAAGAACTCGAAATTTTGAGTTTGTAAAAGCAGCGAAAGCATTAGGTGTAAGCAATATGAGAATAATGTATCGTCATATTTTGCCAAATGCTTTAATAGCTACTGTAACGTTTGTACCTTTTTTGTTATCTGAGGCTATAGTTGCTTTGACGGCATTGGATTTCTTAGGGCTAGGTTTATCTCAAGATTATCCTTCATTAGGTGATTTGGTTCGGCAAGGGAAAGATAATTTACAGGCTCCTTGGTTAGGTATAAGTATTTTTGTAACGCTATCTATCTTATTGACTGTTCTTATTTTTATAGGAGAAGGTTTGCGTGATGTTTTAGATACGAGGAAAAATAAATGACATTACTGTCGGTTAAAAATCTGGATGTATCTTTCAAAAACGGAGAAGGAAAATATGTGCCGGCAGTTTCCGGGGTTTCTTTTGATTTAGAGGCCGGCGAAATATTGGGTATTGTTGGAGAATCTGGTTCAGGAAAATCTGTTACCGCTTTGTCTATTCTTAAATTATTGCCTTATCCTAAAGCAATTCATTCTCCAAAATCAGCTATTTATTATACCGAGGGAGATTTATTAACATGCTCTGAGGATATGTTGCGAAGTATTCGAGGGAAAGAAATAGCGTATATTTTTCAGGAGCCAATGTCTTCTTTAAATCCCCTACATACAATTGGGAAACAACTTATTGAAAATATAAAAATACATAGTAAAATCAGTAATAAAAAAGCACATCTTAAAGCTGTTTCTTTACTCAAACAAGTGGAAATTTCTAATCCGGAAGAACGTATGAAGGCTTATCCTTATGAGTTGTCAGGAGGGCAGCGGCAAAGAGTTATGATTGCTATGGCTATTAGTAATCGTCCGAAGATATTAATAGCAGATGAGCCAACAACAGCTTTGGATGTGACGATTCAGATGCAAATAATTGATTTATTGATAAAATTGTGTGATGAAATGAATATGGCAATGGTTTTCATTAGTCATAATTTACGTTTAGTTGCCAATATTGCAGATAAAGTTTGTGTTATGCAGGCTGGTAAAATTGTGGAGCAGGGAGATGTAAGGGAAGTTTTTGAGCATCCTAAGCATTCTTATACTAAGAAATTGCTTAATAGTACGATGACATCTTCAAAACTATCCATTCAAGGGCAACAAACTATAATGAAAGCGGAAAATTTAAATGTTAGCTACCCTCTTAAAAAGAACTTATGGGGCAGGGTTACGAAAAGTTTGGATGCCCTTAAAAATGTATGTTTTTCCCTTTATAAGGGAGAAACATTAGGAATTGTTGGGGAATCTGGATCCGGAAAAACAACGTTGGCTATGTGTTTGGCTGATTTATGTAAGTATGATGGTGAAGTATTTTTTGATGGTATAAATGGAAAAGATGTATTGGATTTTCATAAAAAAATACAAATTGTTTTCCAGGATCCGTTTAATTCTTTGAATCCAAGGATGACTGTCGGACAGATTGTGGGAGAAGGATTGGAAGTTTTTGAGAGAAAACTTGATAAAAATCAGAAATATCAAAGGATTATAAAAATTTTACGAGATGTTGAATTGACAGAGAGTGATTTTTACAAATATCCACACGAATTTTCCGGTGGACAAAGACAGAGAATTGCAATAGCTCGCGCACTTATTGTTAATCCTGAAATTATTATTTTAGATGAGCCAACTTCGGCTTTAGATGTTACAATACAAAAGCAGATACTTACTTTATTATTGCGGTTACAAAAAGAGAAAAATTTGAGTTACATTTTTATTTCGCATGATATGCATGCTGTTGAAGTTATGTCGGATAGAATTGCCGTGATGAAAGATGGTGAGATTGTTGAAGTAGATTCTTCTTGGAAAATTTTAAATGAACCGCATCATAAATATACGAAAAAATTGATTGCGGCTAGCTTATAAAAATAATATACGACAATTAATTTATTTATAATTTATATATATAATCAATATGTTGTCTAGATTTTATGATATAATTTATACATAATATACATTATGCGACAATCTTGTGTAGGTATTAAACAGTTTATCTAATGCTTTTTTGTGTTCTCCTTCTCTTCTCATTTTTGTTTAAGTCGTTTTTACTTGATAAAATTCAATGTTTATGTTATTTAGATTTCCAACAATGTTTATTATATCAATTATTTTATAGAATGGAATTAAATCAAAATCAAACCTTATTAACTTCTATTGAAGAAGATTTGGTAAAAGCCTTGCAACTTCCTTGTTCTGCACGATTGGAAAAAGTAAAAAATGTTTTTTTTATTTCCGGTGCTCCATTCTTGTTAATGGAGGAACTTTCTGAGAAACTGTCATTTCTTATCCGGAAATATGAAGATGCCCTACAATTTAATATCTTTTATTTAGATACACACCAATTTATCGGTCAGTATGAATATGGAAAGGCATTGGCAGAGAATTTAGGTGGGCGATATTGGCAACAGCAAAATTTTGCCGGATTTCCTATTTTGACTTTATGGGAAAGTTCCATTTATCCTCAAGATCTTTTAGAAAATCAAAATTTTAACTACAAACAGGCCGCTCAGAACGCCTCTCCATTTAAAATTGAAGATGTT
Organism: uncultured Azospirillum sp.; assembly: GCA_946623145.1. Classification (GTDB taxonomy): domain Bacteria; phylum Pseudomonadota; class Alphaproteobacteria; order RF32; family CAG-239; genus Scatocola. The sequence goes on along the minus strand of CAMOQT010000011.1, from coordinate 14,758 downwards.
GTAGCCCTGTTTTGATTTTCATTGTTAAAAAACACTTCCTTTATTGCTTATAAGGAGGTGTTTTTTTGTATATTTTATTGAGCTTGTAAATTGTATTGCATATTTAAATCAACTTCATATCCATCTGTATCTTCTATATATTTTTTTACATTTCCTAAAAATTCTAATTGTCCTTGCTGATATTTAACAGTTGTTTTTAAGACAGATCGTGTTTTTGATACAGATGGTTGATTTAATTTATATTTGCCGCTCATTCCTTCTAAGCTTCCATATAAAGAGGCATATGGATTTAATAATTCTTGATAAATGCTTCCACCTAATCGGAAACTTAAGCTGTTGTGATTATTAAATTCAAATTTCTTCTTTAGATAGAGACCTATTCCGATTTCTAAGGATATATCGTTGTGATTACCAATGAGTAAGCCCTTCTCTTTTATGTGAGGAATATATAGTCCGGCAAAGTTGAGTTCGGCATTTGGTTCTAAAATGAATTTTTCAAAAGCGATATCTCTATGTAATTCATTGGTTATTCCATAATAGAATTCTTTTGTGGTGGCATGATTTTGCTCATTTTCTAACTGATGTTTATATTTTCCCCATAAAAATCCGGCTCTCGGTGTGCTCATAAAATGATAAAGAGATTCTTGAGAATAATAAATAAATGGAGCAAAAAATTGGATTAAATTATTTTTTCTTTTATTATTTTCATCATATTTTGTATCAGACATAGCATAATTTATACCAATTCCTGCTCTCCAATTACCAGATACTTTTTTATCGGTTACACCGAATAAGGATTGTAATCTATCTTCATAGCCATATAAATCTTGGGTTTTATCATATTTACGATAATGCGTATTAAAACCGACAGTTGTACGTATATCATCATCTTTATCGTTTAAAAACAATGAGTTGCTTATATCTGAATTAATATTTTTGAGATTATCTAAAACTTGTTTACTAAAGCTTGGGAATAATTTTAATCCTAAAGATTGATCTATTTTATGCGAAACATTGCTGTTAGTGTCACTTACTTTTAAATTATCAAAAAATTCTATATTATTTCCTTGCTGGTAATTGCTTTCGAGATACTGAGCAACTGAAGGATTATTTGTAAAGTGGTAGAAATTTTTACGTGTTAAACTTATTCCACTACGGAGTGGTGAAAGACTTCTGGTCAGTTGAGCCGTGAATAAAGGAGAAATTGAACGAATTTCAAGTTCTGAAGTATCTCCGTTTAAACTGTCTTCATCTGTCGTGTATGTATCTTCAAAGCTTCCGGTAACTAAATCGTAGTTTGCATATACAACACCGGATAATTGAGGTGCGGATATTCTGCTTCCCGCCGATAATAATGATCGGCCGTTAATTTGATTGAAATTAATACTTTCTTGGCTGATAACCGTACCAGAATTAACGTATGTTCCTCCATTAGTTAAGCAAATAAAAGAATTACATTCACTAGTTTCATCATAGACGGTATCTCCATATTTTTGGTAGATGTCCGTCATATTTGGTTTTTTGATAATAATTGTGCCGGCATTGGTAATAACAGAGCCTTTGTTGTTAGCATACATCGCAATATTGTTGGTTCCATTCATTTCAATGGTACCATTATTCGTAACGGTAACTTTTACCTCATCATCTTCTGGTTCTTCGCCCTCATATTCGGCGAGCATTCCTATAGCATTATTGGCATTTATGGTAATGGTTCCGTTATTGGTGGCAGTTCCTTCATTGATGAGTACGCCGATAACCTTTTTATCTCGAGAAGTATCGCCACTGGTTGGAAAATAATTATTTGTAATCGTAATGGAACCATCGTTAGTTACTGTTCCTTTTTTTACGGTAATACCTGTGATTTCGTTTTCATTAACAGTATTATAATCGTTAATTATGATAGATCCCTTGTTAGAGATTGCGGCATCCATATTGTCAAAGTTGGCATCAATAGCTACTAACTTTCCAGTACCATTTTGATTGTTAATACTAATTACGCCTGTTGATGCATTATTAACCACTAATCTGGGTGAGTGAGAATCGTCTCCTGTGGATTTAATGACGGTTCCTGCACCGGATAATGAGATTGTACCAGCATTATTAACTGTTAAATTTGGAGAATATGAAGTCACATTTTCATCTGCATTTGTGACTTCTTTGTATTGAGATAATATGGTTGGGTTGCTTTCTGTTCCGCCTTCTCCTGATGAAATTACAGCATTTTCTTCATTTGTAACAGTACTTTGTGCTGTATCTATTGCGCTTCCATTATGAGAAGTAATTGTTCCGGAGTTTGAAATATTTCCTTTCATTGTTGTTATACTGTTTTCTTCACTTGTAATTGTTCCGGAATTTGTGGTTGATCCTTCTTGTGTAAAGGTACCAGTATTTGTAGCTGATATTGTTCCAGTATTGAGAATATTTCCAGATTTAGTGCCGTATATACCATCATTTGCATAGATAGTTCCATTATTTTCTGCATATGTATCTGTACTCAATCCTGTTGTTGAGCTATTAATTTCACCATTATTGGTGACATTTTTTCCAATCATACCACCGCTTAACGATATAATTTCACCGTTATTGATGTTTGTTCCATTACCTGCTAAGGCATAACCATTTCCGTATAATTTAACGGAACCCGTTTCTGAATTAACCAGAGTACCATTTGCAACGTACATTCCATAACCTGTGCCAACTACTTCGATATCTTTATTGTTGGTTGCGGCACCGGTATAATCGACTTTCATACCATATGCTGTTCCATTATTGTCATGATTATTTATGGTTATAGTTTCATTGTTAATCAATGTTCCTTCGTTTGTTTTCAGAGCCGCGCCATTGCCTTGAACTTCTACTGTTCCATCATTAGTTACAGTTCCTGCCTTAGAGTATATACCGTTAGCAATGTAGTTCGCATCGGTGGATGATGAATTATCAATGGTAATTTTGTTTTTATTTGTAATATTAGCTTCCTGTGATGCCCAAATACCATTCATACTACCGGCTAAATAATCAGATCCGATACCTTCAATATTAATCTCTCCAGTATTAGTTACATTCTCAGCATTGCCATAAATGAATATACCGGTATTATCTTCGCCTTTCATTTTAATAGTGCCGGCATTAGTGATTTTTCTTACATTACTGCTGAAAATTCCGGAACTTTGGTTGGCTGTGACATCAATTGTTCCGGTATTATAAATATCTCCAACCATGGTGTTGTTTTCATTGACGAAGCAAGCTGTGTTTGCCGGATTATAACTGTTGACAATACAAGCCATTAAACCTGCAGCATAATAATTGTCTGAAGTTATCGTAATAACTCCGGCGTTTGCAATATAGCCATTTTTAGCATAGATGCCACCCCAGTGGTTTTGATTATAAGTTCCGTCAGTGGTGACGTTTATGTCAGCCAGATTAATAATATTGTCATTGTTTTCAGAATAAATCCCCCACAATGTGCTGAGATCAACATCTTCAGAGTCTGTTACCGTGGCATAGATAGGGTCTTTGTTTTGTATAGGAGGTGTATCAACACCAGATAAGTCAGAGACATCAATGGGAAGTGGTTGAGAAGAGCCTGATTGACTGGCATAAGCAGCTTTTTTGCTTCCACCCCCTCCTCCGCCGGAAGCTAAAGCTATCCCGCCTCCGACAATAGCTAACCCGCCGATAGTCCATGTCCATGGAGATTTATACCACTGAGTACCGTAAAGATTGTTAGAATATATGTAGTGGGAGTTTTGGACAGGAAGTTTAGCATATCTTGAAGAGGCAGAAGAGTATTCTTGATATGTTCTGGGAACAGAGGCCATAAAACGACTGTATTGATATCTAGGGATGCGCGTAATGCAGGAGTGATTTTGATTTGCTCCAAAATGAGAAAAAACTTGATAAGCTGTATAATCATTACGGCGAATAGCAACGCATAATCCTGTATTTCCGTTACTGTCGATACTATCGATATTTAATCCTCTGTTTAGTGCTCGTGAAATAACTTCAATACGACGATTGGAGGCCGCACTGTATAAGGCGTTGAAATTTTGAACTTGAAGAGCTGCTTGGCTTTGGGGTGCACAAATACATACCGTATAAATACAGCAAACAAGAATACGTAAAATATTTCTTACTTTACCAAACATTCTCAATCCATAAATTTCCGATTAAAGCATAACAGATTGGTGCTTATTGGCAATTTTTAATGAGAGTTTTGCACTTGTTTTCTCTATATTTTCTTTATATTTTGGTTTTATTGAAAGATATTGTAAATATTGATGTAAAACTAAAAAAATATGTTGACGGAAAGCAAAAGATAATATACATATTACGTCGTACCACTTGTGGAGTGTTGGCAGAGTGGTAATGCAGCGGATTGCTAATCCGTCATCGTGAATAGCGATGCACAGGTTCGAGTCCTGTACACTCCGCCAGTTACTAAAAAAGCTCCTTAATGGAGCTCTTTTAGTAACTGAATTGTGGTGGTTAGAACTTGAACCTGTAAGGTTCGGAGCGGATAGTTGGAGAGAACGAGCTTATTGTAAGCGAAGTTCGAGCCGTACGGCGCGAGGAGGACCCGCTTTAGCGGGAGTGCCCAGTCCTGTACACTCCGCCAGTTTTGGTATATATATACGCCTTTCGGGGCGTTTTTTTGTAGGTAGATAATGGTTACTTTGGCGCAAAAACTTCTAAAATGGTATGCTAAAAACGGACGGGATTTACCGTGGCGAGTAAAAGGTGGTGCGCACCCTAACCCTTATGTTGTTTTAGTTTCCGAATTTATGTTGCAACAGACTACCGTGAAAACGGTTATTCCTTATTTTGAACGCTTTATGCAACGTTTTCCGACGATTGAAAGTTTGGCCGCTGCAAGCTTGGAAGAAGTTTACCAGTACTGGCAAGGGTTGGGCTATTATACGCGTGCTAAATCCTTACATACAACTGCGCAACTGATTGTTAAACAAGGATATTTTCCTAAAACGCGTGCTGAAGTCTTGAAATTAAAAGGTATTGGATCTTATACAGCTTCCAGTATTTTAGCTTTAGCTTTTAATCAGTCTGAAACGGTTATTGATGGAAATGTGATGCGGATTATTTGTCGTCTCAATGCCTTCACCTCGCCGTTAGATGAAATTCAAGATCTTATCCGTGAAAAAGCAGAGGCTTTGACAGATACAAAGTGTCCTGCAGATTATGCTTCTGCAATTATGGATTTGGGAGCGATGGTTTGTACACCAAAAAATCCGCAATGTTTGCTCTGCCCTTGGCAAAGTGATTGTTTATCTCGCAAGCGGAAAGATTTGGAAAGTATCCCGCAACGTAAAAAACTCCCGAAAAAAGAAAAAGTAGGATACGTCTATTTAATTCAAAATAAGCAAGGCGAGATTTTGATTCGTTTACGGACGGAGAAAGGGTTACTTTCAGGTCTATATGAGTTTCCGTGGAGCGAAGAAAAGCTGTTTTCTCAAGCAAAAGAAACAAATAAACAAGTTGTACACGTGTTTACACATTTCAAATTAACATTGCATCTTTGTACATTAGCAAGTGAACATATCACTATGAATGGGGCTTTTATCCCAATTGAAAAACTCTCAGATTACCCAATGTCTACTTTGATGAAAAAGGTAATAAAAATAGCCTTATGATGAAATTTATTTTTCTTTATCTATTTTTTCAATAAATGCTGTTTGGATATACCTTGTCCCTTTGTTAATATAAGTACACAAAGCTTTATTAATTATATCTTCAGAAACTTTTATTTTCAATTATTTATCCAGCTTTTCTTTAAGTAATTTATTAACAATTGCCGGATTTGCTTTTCCTTGAGATTGTTTGATGACTTGTCCGACGAACCAGCCTAATAAATTCGTCTTGCCACCTTTATAAGCAGCCAAATTATCAGGATTGCTTGCAATCACCCCATCAATAATGGCTTCAATTGCACCGGTATCTGTGACTTGTTTTAAGCCCTTCTCTTCAACAATCTGCTCCGGATCTTTGCCGGTATCAGCCATAATAACAAAGACGTCTTTAGCAATTTTACCTGAAATAACTTCTTTACAAATAAGGTCAACGAGTTTACCTAAATGCTCGGCACTAATAGGAGAGTCTTTGAGTTCCAAATGCTTTTCTTTGAGCATGGCAAAGAAGTCACCCATTAACCAGTTTGCGACTTTTTTGGCATCTCGCCCCTGAGCGGCTGTTTCAAAAAAGTCTGCTATTTCTTTGTTTTCGCAAATAACTTTTGCATCATACGGGGTTAGTCCGAGTTGCTCGACATAGCGCGCTTTTTTGGCATCAGGCAATTCGCACATTTCTTTTTTAACACTGTCAATATACTCATCAGTCAAAACAAGCGGCAATAAATCCGGTTCAGGAAAATAACGATAATCATGAGCGTATTCTTTTTTACGCATGACTTTTGTTTGTCCGGTAACGGGATCAAATTGACGAGTTTCCTGTGCAATTTGACCACCGGATTCGTAAACCTCAATATGTCTTTTTGCTTCATTTTCAATAGCTTGCATAACAAACTTGACTGAGTTGACGTTTTTCATTTCGCAACGGGTGCGGAGTTCGTTTGAGCCATAAGGACGAACAGAGACGTTAACGTCGCAACGCATTGAGCCTTCATCCATATTGCCGTCGCAAGTACCGAGATAGCGGACAATTGAGCGCAATTTTTTCAAAAATTCCCCAGCTTCTTCCGGAGAGCGAAAATCAGGTTTGGTGACGATTTCCATTAAGCCGACCCCTGCTCTGTTCAAGTCAATAAACGAGCGTTTAGGATCTAAGTCGTGGATAGATTTTCCTGCATCTTGTTCAATATGGATTCTTTCAATACCGATTTCTTTAGTTGTACCGTCGCTTAAATCGACAACAACTTTACCTTCACCGACTAACGGGTATTGGAACTGTGTAATCTGATATCCCTGCGGTAAATCTGCATAGAAATAGTTTTTACGAGAAAAAGCGGAATACTTGTTGATTTTGGCATTCAAGCCAAGTCCGGTTTTAACAGCCTGATGAACACATTGTTTATTTAATGTGGGCAACATACCAGGCATACCGGCATCAACGAAAGAAACATGTTCGTTCGGATCGGCCCCGAAAACTGTTGAGGCACCGCTGTACATTTTAGAGTTCGAGATAATTTGGCAGTGAATTTCCAGACCGCAAATAACTTCCCATTTTCCTTTTTCGGTTGTGATAATATATTCTGACATCTTCTTATTTCCTCTTAAATGCGGCGTCTTGTTCCAAGGCACTTGCGACTTGGAAAATTCTTTGTTCATCAAAAGCTTGACCGATGAGTTGCAATCCTAATGGTAATCCGTGTTCTGATAAGCCCATCGGAATACTCATTCCCGGTAAACCGGCTAAATTGACAGAAACCGTGAATACATCGTTTAAGTACATATTAATCGGATTATCCTGCATTGATTTATCGCCAATCGGAAATGCCGGTGTCGGTGAGGTTGGGGTTAAAATCATATCGCATTTTTTGAAAGCTTCAATGAAGTCATTACGAATGAGGCGACGGACTTTTTGCGCTTTGAGATAATAAGCATCATAGTAGCCGGCAGATAATACATAAGTTCCGATCATAATGCGGCGTTTAACTTCTTTACCAAAGCCTTCAGAACGGGTGTTGATATACATCTCATCCAAACCGTTACCTTCTACGCGCAAGCCGTAACGAACGCCATCATAACGCGCTAAGTTTGAAGAAGCTTCAGCCGGTGCAATGATGTAATAAGCGGCTAATGCATATTTAGTATGCGGTAAAGAGATATTGACAATCTCTGCCCCTCTGGCTTTGAGCATGGCAATACCATCATCCCAGAGTTTGGCAATTTCGGCATTCAAACCGTCCGGTCTGTATTCTGCCGGGATACCGATTTTTAATCCTCTGATATCTTTACCGATTAATTGCGTAAAATCAGGAACGGCAACTGTAGCGGAAGTGGAATCTTTGTCATCGTGTCCGGCCATAACATTTAAGAGCAAAGCGCAGTCTTTAACGCTTTTGGCAATTGGGCCTGCTTGGTCTAAAGAGGAAGCAAAAGCCATAATACCATAACGAGAGCAACGACCGTAGGTCGGTTTAATACCGGTGACGCCACATAAAGCTGATGGTTGACGGATTGAACCACCGGTATCTGTTCCGGTTGCAGCAACACACATATTAGCAGAAACGGCTGCCGCAGAACCACCGGAAGAACCGCCGGCAACAAGATCTGCATCAGAATTATCGGCTTTATAAGGGTTAATAACCGGACCAAAGTAACTGGTTTCATTACTACCGCCCATAGCAAACTCGTCCATATTGAGCTTGCCTAAAATACTTATACCGGCATTAAGTAAATTCTGTGTCACGGTTGATTCGTACTGAGGAATAAAGTTATCTAAAATATGAGAGCAAGCGGTTGTTCTGATACCTTTGGTGCAGAATAAATCTTTAATCCCCATTGGAATACCGTCTAAAGCTTTATTAGTACCGTTTGCATAGCGTGTATCAGCTTCTTTTGCTTGAGTTAATGCTACTTCAGGTGTTTCTAAAACATAAGCATTTAAGCGACGATTAGCTTCCATGCTCTTGATGTAGCTTTGGGTAACTTCTGTAGCTGAAAATTGTTTGTTTTTCAAACCGTCTAAGGTCTCTGTAAGAGTTAAATTTGTTAAATCAGTCATTCTACCCTCCTCTACTCAATAACCTTAGGAACGGTAAAATAACCGTATGCGGCCTGTGGTGCATTGGCCAAAACTTCTTTAGAATGGTTGCCTGTGGTGACAATATCTTCACGGCAGGTAATATTATTTTCGTTTACGGAAACGAGAGGTTCAATACCATCGGTATTGATTTCGTTCAGTTGTTCAATCCATTGTAAAATCTTATTAAATTCGGCTTCCGTTGCCTCAATTTTATCATCTTCAACCCGTAAACGAGATAAGAAAGCTATTCGTTTGACAGTCTCTTTATCTATTGCCATCAGCTTTTTTCCTTTATTGATTTATTTTATTGCTGATGTTTTAGCACATTTATACAGAGAATATCAAGTCTGATTTGATTTGCTAACCGATTTATTCGCAGTTATCGCCCTCAAAAGTATAATCCGTGACCATGCCGTTGACGATTGTGAAGGATGTTTGGCAAAATTCAGCTCCTGATGGTGAGGTTTGAAAATATGTCCATAATTCCTGCCCAGGGATAGGATAAGAGACTTCAGCCGGATCTCCCCAACTTGTAATCAGGACTTCTTGGCTTGATCCTACCCAATTATCAAGGAGTGAGCTATAATCGGCTGAACTGACACAAGCAGATAAAACTATTACGATAAAGGCTAAAACTGTTTTTTTCATGATATTTCTCCTTTTTTAGAGAGAAATATATTCAAAAGTAAGTATTTCAAGAAGAGCTATAATAATTATTTTGTAAAAAAATCATTTTTTGTCATTTTTTTCTCTAAAATATTCTTGCACTCGTCTTAAAAATATGCTATATTCTTGAATGTAAAAAACTTATTAATCAATTATTAGACCTATGAAAAAAGAAAAAAAACTTTTGGTGTTAAGTATGATCCTTTATATAGCCGGTATCATTACTAGTTATGTTGGATTGGTAGATGTTTCAAACTCCATAGAACTGAATCTCCATCAGGCGCCTACATTTTTGAATGTCTTCGCTTTGATGTGGCAGATGTTGAGTCATTCTGTATGGTTCTCGATTATGCTCCTGTGCTTTGTTGCCAGTGCTATACTGAGACCATCTGTGTTTGCCAGTTCTTTAATGGGAAGTATGCTAATCTTTATTGGGTGGTTGTGTGCTATTCATTCTAAAATGGAGTTTCTTCCCAGAATATCTGAGGTTTATTCCTCTGGGTGGTCACATATAACGATAAGTCAGCATTTTACGCTGACAGCAGGATTAATCGCTGTAATTATATTCGGTATTGGGCTGGTTGCTCATTACAGGATATTTTATAGAGGTTATTCATGGGAAAACTATATGTACAAAACATTGATGCCTTAGGAAGCTTATTTATAAACGGCGGAAGGGTAACCTTCCACCGTTTTTTTTATTTCAACCTATTTTCTAACTGTGCCCATTTGGATTCCGAAATTTGAACACAGAGCTTAATTCTATCTTCTATCGGGGTTTGGGTTAAAATGCGGGCATTACTGTGCAACCACGCTAAAATATCGCCTTGAGCCGCTGATATGACAATATTTTTTTCTAAGCTTCCTGCCGCTAATTTTTCATCAATCATGTTAAGAAAATGTTCTCTGCCCTCGCCTGTTATGGCTGAAGTTAAAACTTTATTATTTCGTTTTTTTAGGTGTTCTTGAATGCGTTGTTTTGTTTCATTATCCAGTAAATCAGCTTTGTTCAGCAATTCTATATAATTTGGTTTTTCTTTTATATCTTGCAAACCTAGATTTTTCAAAACTTCCAAAACATCTTTTTTCTGCTCTTGAGAATCTGTATTGGCAATATCGCGGACATGAACAATGATATCTGCTTCCAGTACTTCTTCTAATGTGGCTCGGAAAGCCATAATTAATTCATGCGGTAAGTCAGAAATAAAACCAACGGTATCAGATAAAATAACCTCTCTGCCGGATGGAAGTTTTACACGACGCATTGTCGGGTCTAAGGTGGCAAACAGTAAATCCTGTGCAAAAACATCAGCGTGTGTCAGCATATTAAATAGACTTGATTTGCCGGCATTAGTATATCCGACTAAAGCAATAACCGGATAAGGAATTTTTTTGCGAGAATTGCGTTGTAAAGTACGTGTCTTTTTGACTTTTTCAAGTTCCTTTTTGATTTTGACAATTTTATCATCAATAATACGTCGGTCTAACTCAATTTGAGTTTCTCCCGGTCCGCCTAAAAATCCGGCACCGCCACGTTGGCGTTCCAAGTGGGTCCAACTTCTGACCAAGCGTGAGCGTTGGTAGCTTAAATGTGCTAATTCTACTTGTAAAACACCTTCTCTGGTGTTAGCTCGTTCGCCGAAAATTTCAAGAATTAAGGCGGTTCTATCGATAACTTTGGTCTCTAACTTTTTTTCGAGATTACGTTGCTGAATGGGAGTTAATGTGCTATCAATAATTAATAAATCAATTTGTTTTTCTATAATAATAGAGCGCAATCTTTCAATAACACCACCTCCGAGAAATGAAGATGGTTTAATTTCTTTTAAATTGATAATTTCTTGATAGACAACATCCAAATTAATCGCTAAAGCCAATCCGCATGCTTCATCCAAACGAGATTGTGGAGAAATGTGACACAATGCTCCCGTTTGATTAGGAAAGATAATTCCTGCTTTAGCTTTTGTCGGACATTTAATCTGGTAATCAGGCAATGTTGATATCTACCGGTGTGCTTGGCATAACCGTTGAAATAGAATGCTTGTAGATTAATTGTGTGTAACCGTCACGACGTAGTAAAAGCGTATCATCGTCAAACCAAGTGATGATGCCTTGCAGCTTTACACCATTTACTAAAAAGACTGTTACGGATACTTCTTTGTTTTTTAATTCTGTTAAGAATGAACTTTGTACATTTTGAGACATTTTCTTATCCTTCTCGTTATTATTGGGTTTGTTTTGTTATTATATGTGTGAAATATTAAAATAGGTTTAAGCAAATAATTTTTCCGCCTTTTTTATCCCTTTCACACTAACATATAAAATTAAGATGTCTCCGGCTTCAATAATGGTTTCTCCGTCAGGGAAAAAGATATTATCCTTGCGGCAAATGGCACCAATATAGCTGTTCGTCGGCATCTCGATGTTTTTAATTTGTTGTCCGATATTAATGTTATCTTCACTAATAATAATTTCCCATACCTCACCGAAATTATGTCCTAAAGAATAAGCATCGCGGATACGTGCTTTTCTCAGCTCTTGGAGCATACTGGAGATAATAACGGATGAGCCGTCTATCAAGATACTATCACTGATATTTTCTATAAAATTATTATAGCATGTTGCATTAACCAGAGATAATGACAATGGAACTTTATGCTGTTTTGCTACAAGCGACATCAGTAAATTATCTTTATCATGATATAAAACAGAAACAGCGGCATCACATCTTTCTAAACCAGCCTCTTCTAATATAACGTCACTCATTAAATCGCCGTTGATGATGGCTGTGCTTTTTAATCCTTTTGCTAAATTTTTAGCAACAATCGGATCATCTTCTATAATTTTACAACTTAAGATGTTATCATCTTTTTCCATTTCGGCAGCTAAGTATCGAGAAACCTCATTTCCTCCGAAAATGACTAATTTTTCTATAGTGCTTTTTTCTAATCCTAATTCTCTGATAACGGTATCAGAATCAGTTGCAAGAGTCAGAAAATAAACCAAATCCCCTTGTTTGATTTTGTATTCTGCTGTCGGGATAAAGCTATTTCCATTATGAATAATGCAGAAAATGCGAATATTTATATTGGGGAGTAAATTTTCAAGTTGGCGTATATTCCATTGCTCGTTTTTATCTGACGGGCATCGAAATGCTAACATGTTTAATTTCCCTTTGAGCAAAGATACAGCTGATGACATTCCGGGTGTTTTTAATAAAGTAGCTATTTCTTTTGCAATAAAAATGGAGGGAGAAATAACCAAATCTATAGGAATGTGTTTTTCATTGAATAATCCCCCCCATAGTGGACTTAAAAGGTCCTGACTGTCTATACGCGCAATTTTTTTCGGGATATTAAATAAAGCAGCACCAATTTCGCAAGATACCATATTTACTTCATCATTGTTGGTAACGGCTACTAACATATCTGTTTCAGCAGCTCCTGCTCTTTCTAAAACATCAGGATGAGAAGCTGTTCCTAAAACAGGTTGAATATCAAATTCTTTGGCTAAAGCGTTTAAACTGACCGGATCTTTATCTATTACAACAATGTCGTTGTTTCCTAGAATCAGATAACTGACAATACTTCTTCCGACGTTTCCTGCTCCACAAACAATAATTTTCATTTTTATTCTCCTGAAGGTGTCGCGCAAGCATCAAAGTATCGATTAATTGCGTCGTATGCTTTGGGGTATTCGGTTATATGCATATAAGTTTCTCGAAAACGTTTTGCATCTCGCATCGCTTTACAATACCAACATACATATTTTCGAGAAATTTGCAAGGCCATATTCTCTCCATAGTAATCAATTAGGTTCTGAATATGTTTTAATAAGGTTTGTTTTATCTCTTGAATTGACGGCTGGATGGGTAAAATTCCCTTTTCTAAAAAGTTATGTGTTTGCGCAATTAACCAAGGAGCTCCTAAAATTCCTCGTGCAATCATAATACCATCAACACCGGTCTGATTTATTCTTTCTTGTGCAATTTCGGGAGATGTAATATCGCCATTGCCGATAACCGGAATTTTAACATTTTCCTTTACTTGGCGAATAATATTCCAATCAGCTGCTCCAGAGTAAAATTCGCTTCGGGTGCGACCATGAATAGTAATATGAGAAGCACCATGTTCTTCACACATTTTAGCAAACTCAACGGCATTAATGTGCTGTTTATCCCATCCGGCGCGGAATTTAACACTTACTTTTAATTTTGTACTTTTTATCGCTTCATCAATAATTTGGGAGGCTAACTTTAAGTCTTTCATTAAATAACTTCCGGATTGATTATTGACAATTTTTTTGACCGGACAGCCCATATTTATATCAATCGCGTGAGCTCCCAGTTGCTCAACTAATTTAACGGCATCTCCGAATAATTTGGCATCTCCTCCGACAAGTTGGACAATAACCGGATATTTTTCATCTCGGACATCAGCAATTTTATAGGTTTTAGGATTTTTCCACTGCAGGGCATTGACAGCAACCATTTCGGATATAATTACCCCCTCCCCGAAAGAGGCAACCAATGACCGCATTGGTTTATCTGTTATACCAGCCATGGGAGCTAAAAAAACTTTACTATTATATCCTAAATTATTCATACGTTTACATCAAAATTATGATTATTTTTATGCATAAAATCTATCACGACTTTGTGCTTATCTTCTAAGTTATTTAAGTGATTGTACGCTTCTAAAACATATGATGCTGAGGTTAAAACGGTATTGCTTTCTAATATTTGCTGAATACCGAATTTGTTTTTTCCGGCAAGCTTTTGAATATTACTCCTGACGTCATTAGCAAGAGGAAGAATAAAATTATCCTCAGAACCAAACTGCGTTTTATCTGATAATTTTTGTTTTTTTATCAGCGTTACATAATGTTGAATTTGATTGGTAATATCATTGAGATTTAAAGATGTACTCATCTATATTTCCATTAATTCAGTTTGTCCAAGGCTTTTGCTATGACGTAATAGACTTTACCAACATCTGATCCTGAAATAACAGACAATAAGACGCCGGCACGTTCGTTTCCTTTTGCTTTGGTTATCAGCATTTCAAAGTCAGCAACATAACGATTAACTAAACTTCTGAAATCAGCATTGGTTTCATATTCTTTTCTAATTGCACCAATTTGATTTTTAGTCATAACTTTTGCTAAATAACGAACAAAAGCTGCGGTATCACCACTATAGTATTTTTTCCAAATTTCTTCTTCTGTTGTTGGGTTGAAAATACGATTAATATCAATAGCTACCGTTTCCATCCGCTCAAATAAGACGGCAGCATCTTTTAGGAATGTATCTGTTTGAACTTCTTGATATTTCGTTTCTAATTTACGAAGATTTTCATTAGCTTTTAACGAAGTCGTA
>CAMOQT010000010.1 GCA_946623145.1 uncultured Azospirillum sp. | reverse complement strand
TTTATATTGGAGAAAAAATATGGCCGATTTAGCCAAATTAGTTGATGAATTGTCAGCCTTAACAGTTATGGAAGCTGCTGACTTATCAAAAATGTTAGAAGAAAAATGGGGCGTTTCTGCCGCTGCTGCTGTAGCTGTTGCTGCCGGTGGTGCTGCAGGTGCCGCTGCCGCTGAAGAAAAAGATGAATTTGATGTTATCTTAGCTGAAGCTGGTGCTAACAAGATTAATGTTATTAAAGAAATCCGCGCTATTACACAATTAGGTTTGAAAGAAGCTAAAGACCTCGTTGACGGTGCTCCTAAGACTGTTAAAGAGGGTGCTCCTAAGGCTGAAGCTGAAGAAATCAAAGCTAAATTGGAAGCCGCTGGTGCTAAAGTTGAATTGAAGTAATTCTTCTTTAATTTGAAAATAAAAAAATCCCGTGCCGAAAGACGCGGGATTTTTTGTATTCAATGGCTTAATACCCAGTTCCAGTATATCTTGATAATATTTTTAAAAAAGGAGCATGTCTTTTTTAAAATATACGCAAGGAAATTCCCTACTTTCAACAAGATGTATGTCAACCAAGCAAAAATCATGATGCTGCCGGCGGCATAGGTTATTTGTTCAAAATTGAACTCTCCTTTATAAATAATTGTAAAGGTACTAATCCCAATAAAAAGCGCCATAATCATCAGATTGCCATAAAATGATTGTTTCCATTGTTTAGGAAATGAGGAAAATAGATTTCTGTTATGTAATTGAGTGGGTTGTGTTAGCAGGTAGGTAAATATTATAATAAAATATGCTCCGCAAAGGCAGACAAGCCACATGAAAACACGATGAAGTGTCGGAGATGATATAAATATTGCCTCATACCAACAAAGGACAACAACAGCAGGACACAACAGAGATACCAGAATTTTAAGGAAAGGGGAATTGATACGGATCAGGAGCCGATGAAATTTATTGAACTCTTTATCCGGAGAAGTTTCTTTTTCTCCTTTCAAGTCCAGTATACTAAAAACAAATCCTATTAACAAGGAGCAAACAAGCGTTGTAAAAAAGATAATAATTTCCATAAGTTCTTATTTTAAGTTATAATAATAAATTGATTGGATGTGAGTATAATGTGGTGAGAAGTTTTTGTCAATTTTTAATTAACCGGTTATAAAAAAAGCTCAGCTTTAAGAGCTGAGCTTTTGATTAACATAATACGTTGGAGTTAGTTATAAATCCATGTAATTGTGTTTTCAGCACTTTTGCTGCATTCACTATCAGCAGAGACAAGAGAAATAGGCAATGCAGATGTACCACCCCAGGTATGAGCTGTTTCAGTATTAATTGTAATACTATATAAGCCAGAAGCTGCTGATCCGCCCCAATCTGACATAGCAATTTCAGTACAAGCTTGTGTAGGAACCTTTGTATATGTAATTTTGAAGTATGGGCAGTATGTTGCATCTGCACTTCCTGTAATAGTACAACCAGTTCCATCACTCTTACTAGCAGCACTAATGGTTACGGAACCACTGAAAGCATTTGTTAAGGTATTTGAGGTTCCGTGAGACAAATCATTACCAGCAATATCGTAAGTAACAGCGGTGTTATTATCCAAACCTGCATAAGAGTATTGGTTACCGAATGTTGTACGAACGTTCGTAATAATCATAGATACTTGGTCTAATGTTTTGTTTAATTTATATTTTGCCATAGCTTTAGAATAACCGGCAATACCACCGATGGATAATACGCCGACGATAGCCAGCACGCCTAACATCTCGACCATTGAACGTCCAGATTCTTCATTGTTTCTTAAAAATTTAGTCATCGTTTTTCCCTCTTATGTTATAATGCATATTATATAATACACCGTGTATTATTTTCTTATACTCTACAGTATAAATGGTTAATTAATTGTTTACAATCCTTACTTTAGATAGGGGTATAAGTCATATTTATAAAAACTATTTTTTTACATAACATGTTGATATTACGTTGTTTATTTAAAATATGATGTTTATGATTTTTATTTTTTTTTAATAAAAGTCATGCCTCACTTTTTTATAGAAGCGGAAGATCGCAGGTCTCGACACTTCGTGTCTCAAGCGATGCCTCCTTAGAATCATTTAAATATCCATGTCAGGGTATTCGTATCATCGGTTTTATTACAAGCCGTATTAGCTGCAGAAAAAGTAACGGGGATTTTATTTTCTCCTCCCCATGTAAATAAAGTATCATTTATTTTGATACTGATTAAGTTGGAGTTGGCAGCTTTTCCCCAGTCAGATGTGGCGATTCCGATACAAGGTTGTTGAGGTAAACCTGTATATACAAGCTTAAAATAAGGGCAATGTGTCGTATTAATGGCATCTTCATTAGTAACATTGCAGTCTGTTGTTCCATCAGAAGTCGTGATCGCATTAACAGTTACGTTGCCGTTGTATGCATTTATTAAAGTAGACGAATTACCGTGGGATAAATCCTCACCGACAATATTATAGGTGATGGCTCTTGCTGTTGTTAAACCGGCATAAGAATATCGATCACCAAATGTTGTGTGTATACTTGTAATAATCATTGAAATTTGGTTCAGTGTTTTATCAAGTTTATACTTAGCCATCGCTTTAGAAAAGCCAGCAATACCACCGACAGATAAAACACCGACAATAGCTAACACAGCTAACATTTCAACCATGGAACGTCCGGCTTCTTCGGTATTATTTGAAAAATTAGTAATCGTCTGTCCCTCTTCTTGTTGGTTGATAATCATTACGATATTTATTATAGAATATCGCAAAAGAGGGTTTATTGTCAAGTTCTAAGAAGTTTTGATTTTATAAAATTTTTAATTCATTATCCGTTCGAGAAATGGAAATAAGAAGTTGTTTAATCTTATCTGCACGAGCGGCATTCTCATAAATATAAAGAGCGTCGTGAAAACATTCCAAAGCATCTTCGAGATGATCACGACTGGCGTGTTCGATACCGATTTTATAGTGCAAATTACCGATGCTTTCTTGTGAAGAAGCCCAAACCAAGGGATCTCTTTTTTCCGTTAAAATCTTTTGCTGGTTTTGGTAACTATTGATAGCTAACTGATAAATGTCGACACTTTTGGTCAGGTTGCCAAGTAAAGACAGCAAGTATCCTAATTCTCCTTGGATTTCTGCCCAAAATTCCGGAAATTGTGCAACGCTGAATATTTTTTCGACTTCACGCATTTGATTGACAGAATCTCTGAGGGCTTGAATATCTTCTTTCATTTTCCAATAATTAAAAAACAGGTGCGATAATTGGTATGAAATATATCCGTAGTCGTAAGGATATGTATATTTTCCTAAATAACGCTGTGCTTGGCGGTAATTGCTTATAGCATCCTTAAAAAAACGTCCGATATGTTTGTTTTGATATTGTCCGGCACAATCGTTTAATTGTCCGAGATGATAATAAATGCATCCGAGATGTAAAGGAGAATCGATTAAATCCTGGTGTTTTAATGCTGTCGCAAATAAATTTTGGGTGATTTTGAAATCTGATAACTCATCGGTATTATAAGTACAACTTAAATAAATAATACCCAGAAAGTTCATGATATAAGGCATAAAATCTATAGCGAGTTGTTTTGCCGAACTGTCAGAACTTAATTGGGCAATATCTTTTTTTAGTAAATATTTGCGATGGATGCGTTCACTGTTGTCTTTAGGACTGATGGCGCTGATAATAGCCCCATGGAGTAAAGTTTTTAAGGCAGATGGGAACATATCAAGGTGGTTAAATAAATCTGCCGGAAGGTATAAAGAATCGATGAGAGAAACAAATGTTGCATCGTTTTTTTCATATTGTTTGGCGGTTTGGAAGTTTAATCGAATTTTATTATTTTCCCGACAACCCCATACCAAAATATCGGCCTCTGTCTGATCAAGTAAAGCTTGTCCTTTATCTATTAAATCGAAGAGAGTTCGGCTTTCTAAGTTTAAAAATGTTTTATTGAAAGGTTCATTATAGAAGCCGACCTCAAAATCCGGCATGGTTTGTAATAATTTGGCTGTATTTTCTCCGCTATTGCTTTCAATGTTATCTTGAAAGTCGATGACCAAAACTTTGAATTTGACGCCGGAAAAATCCTCAATATTCTCCTTTTGAGAATGAGCAGATGAAGATGGGATAAGATGTATTAATTTATCTAGAAAAGACATAGAAGTTATTTATCCTTCTTATCCTTTGGCGTAGAGGATAATCCTTTCCTCAACATAGAATAAATACTGCCGGTTATTAATAAGTGTTGTTTTCCTGTTTGCTGTGTGGCATTAACTCTGGAAATTATCCAGAAAATGGAAAGTAACGACAAAATACATATTGTGTAATAGTTTGGTGAATAAATTTGAAAACCGGCGAGCAACAATAAAACGAGATTAATACGCATAATAAAATCGCAAATGCTATTTGGTGCAATTCCTGTAGAAGCGACTATGCTGTAAAAAGTATTATCGGCTAATTTTGTTTTTCTCGGTTGCAAGATTTTTCTGAAAAAGGCAGATATTATCTCGTAAATATAGTACATATTGAGAATTAAAATACAGCTGCTGTCACCTTCTAATGAAGCTAAAATACATAACCAACCAAGAAGTAATCCGATAATTTGTGTTTCTGTTTTATTGAGATGCAAGACCTCGGGATAGCGGTTGAAGAAATTAAAGCTTATAAATAAAGCAATAAAAATAGAATCATAATAACCGTAAAGTGCCGGTAATACACCGATAATATAAAGCAGTAATATTCCTATGGTTAAAGATAAGGCGTGAATACTTAAAATACCATCCAACCCGTTCATATTCGGGTAAAGAATAGCAAATATAGACCATATTGCAGCTAATGCAATACGTTCAAGCTGCCAAGGTATTAAGTTTTCAGTCATAGAAAAATCTGAAGGCAATAGAAACAGATTCAATAGGCATAGTGAAAATATTAAAAGAAAACGTAGAATCCCATTATTTATGTGTTTAAGTCCAAGCCATAATGCTGTTGCAGAAGTGAAGAAAACAATTGGCAACCAAAAGCTGGTAGGAAAAATGGCATCATCTAAGTTCGGGGTAATATAATAAGCAATAACGCAGCCGATAAGTGCTAAGCAAAGAAAGGGAACTACAGGACATTGTAGCCATGAAAATTTTGTTTTATTTGGATTAGCACAAAATAAAAACCAGCTATAGCTTAAGAGAAGAATGCTCAAAGAGACAACTACAATCAAAAAGATATTCATTATGACCTCGTGCCGTTAAATATTTTATAATTTCCATTTATAATCTGTTAAATCATTTTGTTCAATGCTGACGAGTTATCTCTCCACAGAAGAAAGCAGTTTCTTTAATGTTTGTTTTATAATTTTTTTTATGAACGGAAACGGTTGAGTGTTGTATATTTGCTGTTTTTGTAGGGTGTCTTGTAAGAAGAGCAAATATTTACTTTGATCATTTTGTACACTCCGCAGAATAGACGGGATATAATTTACAGGCGCTAAATAGGTGTCATTAATAACTTGTTCCTTATCAATATCTATATTATCGGGAATGATAGAAATAAGTTCGTCCAATATACCATTATAAGCTAATCGTAGATCTTGTCTTTTTGCAATTTCTCTCAAGCGAGGACCATATTCAAGCGCAAAAAGATTATTGGCTGTATTCGGGATGAAATCATTCCAGAAATTCTGAGTGTCATCAGGATTAAATTTTATTTTAAGATAAGTTTTTGCCATAATTTTTTGAATTAAACTGAAATAAAAATTATCTTCATCAATGCTTATTTGTATGCCTTGCGGAGTTCCATAAAAAGTCAGAGAATTTTCTTCTTGTTGCAGCCAACCGTTAAAATAGGCAGAAATAATGGTTTTTTGTAAAATTTTTCCCATAAAAAGACTGTCAATCGTTTTGCAAAAGGAGAGAATAGGACAATTTTGTGCTTTTGCTGCAGAGAAGAAAGACAAACCGGCATTAATTCTTTCGGGGTCAAGGCAAAAGATAACCATACGTGCCGGTTGATGCATGAAGGAACAGGTATGAATTTGTAGAGAAGTTTTTTGAGAAGATGTGTTATCGTGAAAAGAAAGGTTATAAACTTTATCTTTTGGGTCTTGCCCATTTATCAGATAAACGTTTTCTTCAGCAAGCATCAGTTTGGCAGCAAGTAAATATGCTGTCGGCGTGTTGCCAATAATGTATATAGGCAATGTGTTTTCTTCTGTCATTTTTAGGCATCCTTAAGCAATTTAGCTATAAAAAAGGCATCACATCCTCCCGTTTGGGCATATTCATAAGGGAGTGTTCTAATAAAGTCATTTGTATCCGTTATCGGAGAAATTTTAAAGTTTTTATGTGTGGCAGTGAATTTTTTTATTTGTTCTTCCCCTTCCGTTTTTGAAATGGAGCAGGTGCAATAAATAAGTTCTCCGCTTGGTTTAAGTGCGGAAGAAATGTTCTCAAGAATTATTTGTTGTAAGTGTGATTGTTTAATGACATCATCCATTGTTTTATTATATAAAATTTCAGGATGTCTGCGAAAAACACCGGTTGCAGAGCATGGCGCATCAAGTAAAATTGCATCAAAAGGGGTGTCATTGAAATTTTTCAGATAATCAACGGCGTCAGCGCAAATAATTTTTTCGGGAGCTAAATGTAATCTTTCTAAATTTGTTTTTAACGTTTTCAATCGTTCTTCGGAGCAGTCAAGTGAGGTAACTTCAGCTCCGGCAGAAATTAATTGTGCGGTTTTTCCTCCGGGTGCTGCGCATAAATCGAGAATTCGAAGATTTTTGACATTGTTAAACTGTAAAACAGCTAATGATGCGGCAAAATCTTGAACCCACCATTCTCCTTCAGCGTAACCTTCAATTTTTTCTATATTACCGGCGTTTGGAAGGGCAATGCTGTTGTAGGCAATAATATTTCCGTTTAATTTCTGAGCCCACTGCTCAGGGTTGTTTTTTACGGTGATATTGAGCATAGGCTCGAGTGAGGCCGCTTTTTCTATTTTAGCAATTGTTTCCGGTGAATAATCCTTAGCAAGAATCTGCTTGAAAGAATCCGGGAAGGACTGGGGCCGGTAATTTTTTAGAAGATCTTGTTTTTGTCGGGCAATGTTGCGAAGAACAGCATTAATAAGGCCGCTTAAGGTTTTTCCGCAATGCTTTTTTGTGATATCAACATAACTGTTAATGACAGCATATTCCGGAGATTCCATAAACAACATTTCAGCTGTAGCTGTTATTAAAATGGTTTCTGCTAAAGCATGTTTGTTTGGAATTTTTTTGGAAAGGAATCGGTTGATAAGTTTTGATAACGAGACAGCGTGCCGACAACTTGTTAAGAATAACATTTTGCTAAAGGCGTTGCTTTTGTCCGTGTTGAGGACTGGCGTCATATGGTGAAAAACAGCGTGTAAATCTAAGACGGTATTTTCTCTCAGAGAACTCATTCTTCTTCTTTCAGTCAAAATTTAATAGAGTTTAGGCGCTAAATTCCTTAAATACAAGTGAGAAATTAATTTATGCGGCTTGTCTTTTCTGAAAAAATAATATAACTTATCGGAGAGTGAATTTTATCAATAAGAGAATGATGATGAAGAAATTTTTTATTTTAGTTGTTGCTGCTCTTTTATCAAGTTGCGCAACATGGAATAGTATGACTGAAAATTGGTCATGGAATTGGAATGCTTTAAATCCTTGGTCAAATACAGAGGGAGAAACAGAACCGGAGGAGAAAGAGGTTCAAACTCCTGTAGCTGTTAATAAATATTTATGGCAAGCCAGTCTTGATAAATTAGCATTTATGGGAATTAACTCTGAGAATCCGCAAGCGGGCAGGATTACAACAAACTGGAAATCTATGCCTTCTGCGCCGCATGAGAGATTTAAAATTGTCGCAGAAATAGAAGGGCAAGAGTTGCGCGCTGACGCGCTGGATATTATAGTTTATAAAGAAGTTAATGCTAAAAACGGTTGGGTAAAATCAGCGCCGTCCGAAACATTAAAAAATGAAATAGAGCAGGCAATTATATCAAAAGCCAAGATTTTATATATTAATGATGATAATAAGGAATAAGTAAAGATGACTAGCAGTTCGCATTTTAATGGTAAAGAGTGGAGTGAATGGCAGAAAGAGTGGGCTTTAGAAGAGCGTTATAATTTTCATACCATAGAAGAAAAATGGCAAAAAATTTGGGATGAAGAAAAAGCCTATAAAGTTGAGATAGATAAAAATAAAGAAAAATTTTATGCGTTGGTTGAATTTCCGTATCCGTCAGGTGCCGGTTTGCATGTCGGACATCCTCGTTCTTATACGGCATTGGATGTAATATCTCGTAAAAAGAGAATGCAGGGCTTTAACGTATTGTATCCCATGGGCTTTGATGCTTTCGGTTTGCCTGCAGAAAATTATGCGATTAAAACTGGTGTTCATCCAGCTGTGTCAACAGCAGCAAATATTGCGAATTTTACACGCCAATTAAAAGCTCTGGGTTTCAGTTTTGATTGGGATAGATCTTTTGCAACTTGTGATCCAGAATACTATAAGTGGACACAGTGGATGTTTATCCAATTGTTCAAAAAAGGTTTAGCTTATAAGTCAAAAATGGCTATTAACTGGTGTCCGAGCTGTAAAGTTGGTTTGGCTAATGAAGAAGTTGTTAATGGGTGTTGTGAACGTTGCGGCGCCCAAGTTGTCCGTAAAGATAAAGAACAATGGATGGTTGCCATTACGAAATATGCCGATCGCTTGATTGAGGATTTGAAAGATTTGGATTTCTTAGATCGCATTAAAACTCAGCAAATTAATTGGATCGGACGTTCAGAAGGTGCCGAGTTGGATTTTGGGTTTGGCGAAGATAAATTAACAGTCTTTACAACACGTCCGGATACGGCATTTGGTGTTACTTATATGGTTTTAGCTCCTGAGCATCCGTTTGTTCAAAAATATATGAGTAAATTTGAGAATCCGACAGAAGTACAAAATTATGTTGCAGAGACAGCAAAAAAATCTGATTTGCAAAGAACACAAAGTACCGATAAAACCGGCGTTGAATTAAAAGGGATTAAAGCTGTTAATCCATTTAACGGTAAAGAGATTCCGGTCTTTATTTCTGATTATGTTTTGACCGGTTACGGAACAGGAGCTATTATGGCGGTTCCGGCTCATGATCAACGCGATTATGATTTTGCAAAAGTGTTTAATCTGCCTATTATTCAAGTTTTGGCCGGAGGAGATATTTCTGAACAAGCTTGGGAAGAAGATGGAGAACATATCAATTCTGAATTTTTGAACGGATTAAATAAAGAAGATGGTATGAAAAAAGCGATTGAGTATGCAACTTCTCATGGCTTTGGGCGTTCTAAAATTAATTTCAAATTGCGTGATTGGGTGTTTTCTCGTCAACGCTATTGGGGAGAACCTATTCCAATGGTGTATTGTGAAAAGTGCGGTTGGCAACCGATACCGGAATCTGAATTACCGCTAAAATTACCGGAAGTAACGGATTTCTTGCCAAATGATGAAGGTGATTCACCTTTGGCTAAAGCAACTGATTGGGTTAATACGACTTGTCCTTGTTGTGGCGGTCATGCACGCCGAGAAACCGATGTTATGCCAAACTGGGCAGGTTCTTCTTGGTATTTCTTGCGTTATTGTGATCCACATAATGATAAAGAATTTGCCTCTCAAGAAGCTTTGAAATATTGGATGAATGTGGATTGGTATAACGGCGGAATGGAGCACGTTACACTACACTTATTGTATTCTCGTTTTTGGCATAAGTTCTTATATGATTGCGGTTTTGTTCCGACTAAAGAACCATACAATCGTCGCACATCTCATGGCATGATTTTGGCATCGGATGGTGAGAAGATGTCGAAATCTCGTGGTAATGTCGTTAATCCGGATGATATTGTTGAGGCTTATGGTGCCGATACTTTCCGTTTATATGAAATGTTTATCGGTCCTTTTGATCAGGTTGCTATGTGGTCTGAAGAGAGTCTGATGGGTGTTTACCGATTTATCGGTAAAATTTACGGATTGTTCTCTAAAGTTAAAAAAGTAGATATGACGGACGCTGATTTGCGAGCTATGCATAAAGCTATTTTGGAAGTTACCGAACGTATTGATCAGATGAAATTTAATACAGCTGTTTCTTCAATGATGACTTATGTTAACTATATGTCTAACATGGAATCAGTTCCGGTTGAAATGTATGAGACTTTGTTAGAGTTGATGTGTCCGTTTACACCGCATTTGGCTGAAGAAATGTGGGCTCGTTTGGGTCATAATGATTTAATTATTAAGCACGCATGGCCTAAAGGGGATGCTCGTTTGGCTGAAGATAACGTGGTTACATACGCTGTTCAAATCTGCGGTAAAATGCGTGGAACAATAGAAATGCCGAAAGATGCCAGCCAAGAAGAAGTTAAGGCAAAGGCTATGGAATTGGATAATGTTAAACGGCAATTGGAAGGAAAAGAAATTCGTAAGGTTATTGTTGTTCCTAATCGATTGATTAATCTTGTTGCATAAGGATAATATGTTATGAAACGTTTTTTACTTTTTGCTTTTTTAGGAGTTTTTCTTGCCGGTTGCGGTTTCGAGCCGCTTTATGTGCAGAAGACCAGTACAAAAGATAAGTGGTATTTTGATGGTAAGTTTGATAACTATATTACCGATCAAATGACGCAAATTAAGGTTATTGCTTCAGGTGAGCGTTTAGGACATTTGATGAAAAATAATCTTTTGGATTTGTTGACACCGCAAGGTGTTCCTGAAAAGCCGAAGTATTATCTTTATGTAACACCGGTTATGGCTAATGAATATGATCAAGCTTTACGACATGATATTACAGCAACGCGTAAACGTATAGATTATCGGGTGGATTATTATATGACGGAAAATTCAAAAGAAATTATGAGAGGAAATACGGTTTCTTACGTCAGTTATGATATTTTAGATAATCCTTATTCGATGGTTATGGCGCGTAAAAAAGTAGAAATTGATGCAGCTAAAATTATGGCAAATGATATTGCTTTGCGTTTAGGTGCCTTCTTTAATGCAAAAGCAAACGAATATGAAGATATCGAGCAGAAAAATTTGCAGAAAAAGTAACGGTGAGACGCGGTGATTTATAAGCAAGTTCAAATTGACCGTTTTTTGAAAAAGCCGGATACTTCCTTAAAAGTAGTTGTCATTTATGGAACAAATGGTGGTTTGATTGCCGAATATGTAAAAAATTTTACAAAGGCAATTGTTCCTGATATCAATGATGCTTTTCAAGTTTCTAATTTGCTTTGGGAAAATATCAGTAGCGATGTCGGTTTGTTAGCCGGAGAGTATGGCGCACAATCTCTCTTGGGAGGGCGTCGCGTTGTTATTGTCCAAGAAGTTGATAATAATTTGACTAAACCGCTGAAGTCTATGTTAGATACAGTTAATTCTGATACATTGCTAATTTTATCTTCCACGTCTTTGAATAAAAAATCTTCGTTGGTTTCTTTGGCTGAAGAGCGTGATGATTTTGCTTCTATTCCTTGTTATGAAGATCGGGATGAGGCTATTTTTGCAACAGCTAAACAAATGTTTATTGATGGCGGATATACAATAAATAATGAGGCTTTGCAACTCCTATGTAGTCGACTTTCAAATGATAGAAAAAGTAATATCAGTGAAATCGAAAAGCTGATGATTTATATGGGAACAAGAAAGAACATTACAAACGATGATGTTATTCAAGTGATTAGTGATAATTCTGCAGCATCCGGTGATGATGTTTGTTATTTTACAGCTTCAGGGCAGACAGATAAGGCTTTACAAGCATATAATAAACTTTTGAATGAAGGGAGTGAACCGGCGTCAATTATCCGTAATCTTATGTATCATTTTATGAAAATTTTAGGCAGTGTTGCACAGATGGAAAAAGGAGAAACTTTGGATGCAGCTATTGCTAAAATCACCCCGCCGATTATCTTTTTTAGAAAAAATAGTTTTAAAACTCAAGTAAGCATGTGGAAAAGAGAGCGGCTTCTCGGCGTTATGGAGTTGTTATATAAGGCGGAAAGAGATTGTAAAACAACAGGTATGCCGGCAGAAGAAATTGTGAGTTATACTATTATGCAGATAGCTTCCGCTGCTGCTAAAATGCGCTCTTTGCATTATTAATACAGATTTAGCGAGTAAGAAAAATGCTCACGTACCTCAATGTACGCTCCGCTTTTTCTTCTCTTAAATCTTATTACTAATGTCAAATATCACATTTTAGAAGGAAGGCGCTCTTTGCTTTATTAATACCGATTTAAAAATAAAAAAAGATCTCATTTGAGATCTTTTTTTATTGTGTGTGTTAAGCTCGTGTGGGACTTATTTCTCTTTCGGTTATAAATGGTGCAATAACTAACCATAGGGCAGATATGCCGACTAAACCGTAGGTAATGCGGCTTAAAGCGCTTAAAGGTCCAAACAAAAAAGCAACCAAATCAAAATCGGCTAAGCTGATTAAGCCCCAATTTAATCCGCCGATAAGGACGAGAACATAAGCCAATTTATTGATGATATTCATTTGTTTTCTCCTATAAAGTATTTTATTTTTAAGTCAGTTGTGATATAAGTATGAAAATTTTAAATTCAATAGAGAGCTGCAATGTATAGTGAAAAATTTTTGAAATTTATTGAAATGTGGCAAAATGATTTTGCTATTGAGCGTACAATTGATGAGAAAGTTTGTGTCGATAGAGATGGAAATCCTATTCCTTGGTATACTTATCCGGCAATCGAATATTTATCGCAATTTGATTATGGCAATAAAGAAATTTTTGAATTTGGATGCGGTAATTCTTCAATGTTTTGGGCTGAGCGGGCTAAACAAGTAACCAGTATAGAGGATAATCCACAATGGTTTGAAAAATGGCAAAAAGAATTTTCACATCCTAAATTGGATATTCGTTGGCGTGATGAAGGTGAAATTTATGAAAAAGCTATTTTTGAAGATGGTAAAAAGTATGATGTGATTGTTGTTGATGGTAAACGTCGCGCCGAATGTGCCGCGGCGGCTGTTCAAGCTCTTGCTGACGGAGGTATGATTATTCTTGATGATAGTGACAGAATCAATACCTCTCAAGAATATGTTAAAGCAGTAGAAGCTCTCCACCAAGCGGATTTAATTCAAGTTGATTTTTATGGTTTTTGCCCAATGAATAATTACACCAAAACCACCTCTTTGTTTTTAAGTCGCAGTTTTAATTTTGAATCCTTGTACAAAGTTCAACCGATTAACGGATTAGGAAATTTGTGGAGTATGAGCCGCCGAGACAGAAAGGATTTCTATAAAAAGTTTAAAACGTGCTAAATTAAAGCGGCTTGCATTTAAAGATAATGTTTCTTTTAATGATATTCGTTGTATCTATTGAGCCGGACATTGATGTGTTTAGAGAATTATATACGCTAAAAGGATTTTGCAGAGAGCTTTGACTGTTGCCGTTAAATGAGCCTATCGTACCGGTTGAGTGTTGGTCTTGATTAATGATTTCAAATTCTCCGGCGCATTGCTGTCCGGCTAATTTATAACAATCGCCCAAACTGCGAAAACCACCATTGCAAGTTGCTTGATAAATACCGTTGCCGTTACGGTCAAAATAAAGCGGTTCGACAGATAAACCGCAGGCCGTTAAAAACAAGATAAAAAATAGAAATAATTTTTTCATGTTTAAGGTCTCCAACATCATTTACTCAAAAAAAACAAAGCCCACCTGAAAAGGCGGGCGGATGCTGAAAAACCGTGCATATCTAGACGGCTCGGCTTATTCGGCAGAGCCTTATTCGCCGACATCCGTCCTTAGGATATCGGCACAAATATTTAATGTCGTTATGCGAGACGACAAGATATGCTTTGAACGGATTTTTCAGGTCCGCATTAAATTCGTGTAAGAATTTAACTGCTGTTCACTTTAGCAGAAAAAGAAGATATGTAAAGGGATTTTTGAGGTTATTGAGCTTGTCGCAAATTGCCGTGAACCTGAGACAGCAAATCTTGTTTGCTCATTTGAAAACTACTTTCAATCCATAAATGTTCAAGCATTTTGAGTATTTGCCCTATTTTTCGGTTATCTTTAATGCCGACCAGGATTAAATCTCTGCCTTTGAGAGGAAATTCATGGATCGGCATAGAATCAATGTTTTCTAAAACTTTATGGAAACTGTCAGGTGTTTCTCCATTTTCGGCGCATTTTAAAATAAACCGATGATGGCAAAATTCGCGCCCATATTCATATAAGAGTTTGGATAACTTTTGTTCATCTGTATATTCTGATAATTCGGGATTATAATGTGCCCAATCTAAAAACATTTCCTTTTGTTTCTTACTGAATTTCAATCGATTTGCAAAACTCTCTGCCAATTTTTCATCCGGTAAGTATAACGCAAACAGGCGTCGAAGAGCTGATTCTTCTAGACGCTCATTCCGGACTAAATTAATCAGATTTTCTAAACAATCAAAATGTTGTGCTTGTGGTAAGATATACCCTAAAATATCATTATCAAGGATGATTTTGACTGTATTAATGACATGTGGCGTTAAAAGAATTTTGAAAAATTCATCACGAATCCGTTCAATAGATATTTTCATTAATCCGGAGAGGTTTGCTCGACAAGCAGCTAATGCTTTTTTATCAATTTCACCTTTGCCAAAAATAGAATAGAATCTGAAAAAACGTAAAATACGTAAATAATCTTCTTGAATACGGAGATTAGGGTTACCAATAAAACGAACAATCCCTTTCTCCAGGTCATCAATGCCATTATAATAATCAAAAACATTTCCTTTTTGATCAGCATAAACCGCATTAATAGTTAAGTCACGACGGGATGCGTCTTCTTTCCAATCCGTCGTAAATTCGACTTTAGCGTGTCGTCCGTCTGTTTCGATATCTTTTCTGAGAGAAGTAACTTCCAAAACTTTATTGTTAATAACGACACCGACAGTACCGAATTTAATGCCAATAGGGATTGTTTTAATATCCTCTTCTTCGCAAAGCTCGACTAATTCATCCGGTGTCATGTCTGTTGCCAAGTCAAGGTCAAATCCTTTTAATCCGGCTAAGGCATCTCTGACTGCGCCACCGACAAATCGTATGACACCACCATGATTTTCGACAATTTCAAATAATTTTAAAATTTCGTTATCGGTGATGATTTTAGTCATATCAAGATATTTATCTTTGAACATTTATAGACCTTTTACTAGACAACATTTTAAAAGTTTGCTACAAGCGGTATATATAATGTTTATTTGAGGATGTAAATATGAAAAAACAATTTGGTATAACTCTATTAATAACCTTTTTATTTTCGACACAAGTTTCTGCTGCAACCCCTCAGGTTTTGGGCGAATATGGTGATTGGACTGCTTATGTTTATAAAGATGGGCGCGGAAGCGTTTGTTATATGGTTTCTAAACCTAAGAAAGATGAAGGCAAATATAGTAAACGCGGAGATATTTATGCCGTTGTTACACATCGTCCGGCTGAAAAAAGTTTTGATGTGGTTAATTTTGATGCCGGTTATACATTCAAAAACGGTGCTCCGTTTACCGTTAAGATCGGACATAATACCGTTACAAGTTTCTTTACAGACGGAGAGAAAGCTTGGACTTTAGATGGGGATGCTGATAAAAAGATGGTCAACCTGATGAAGGGTGGCGAAAGAATGATCGTTGATGGTGTTTCTTCAAAAGGGACAAAGACAAAAGATACGTATTCCTTAAAAGGTTTTACCGGCGCATATAAGGCAATTTCTGCAAAATGCAAGAAATAATCGGATTAAGCAAAGAAGAGTTAATCTCCGCCCTTTGTGAAATGGGTGAAAAGTCTTTTCGAGCCAAACAGATTTGGCAGTGGCTCTATGTCCAAGGTGTAAAGACATTTGATGAAATGACGAATCTTTCCAAAGACCTTCGGGCAAAGCTTTCTGAAAGATTTATTCTATCTCGTCCTAAAATTGTAACTGAGCAAGTTTCAAGTGATAAAACGCATAAATGGTTGTTGGAATTTGCTGACGGACAGAGAATCGAGACGGTTTTTATTCCTGAAGATGATCGCGGAGCTGTTTGTGTTTCAACACAAGTCGGTTGTGCTGTCGGTTGTAAATTTTGTCATACTGGAAGTCAGAAAATTACCCGCAATTTAACAGCAGGTGAGATTATCAGCCAATTTATGTTGGTTAAAGATGTTTATGGGGAGTGGCCGAGTTCATCTCAGGAAAATCGACAGGTATCAAATATTGTGGTTATGGGGATGGGTGAGCCTCTGCATAATGTTGATAATGTGATAAAAGCCCTAAATATTGCAACGGATCAAGACGGTTTAGCGGTTAGTAAGCGCCGAGTTACCTTATCAACGTCAGGAATTGTACCGAATATTCCGAGAATCGCTCAAGAGACGGGTGTTAAATTAGCCATAAGTCTTCATGCACCGAATAATACTAAGCGTTCGCAGATTATGCCGATTAATCAAGTTCATCCGATTGAAGATATATTGCAGGCATGTCAAGAATATCAAAAAGTCGTTACCAGTCGTTATATTACTTTTGAATATTTAATGTTGGATGGGTTTAATGATACTTTGCAAGATGCTCAGGAACTTGTTGCTTTGATGAAGAAGTATAAAATCGGGGCTAAGTTTAATTTAATTCCTTTTAATCCGTGGCCCGGGTGTGGATTTAAACCCAGTTCAAATAATCATGTTTACGCTTTTTCTCGTGAACTTGAAAAAGCAGGTTTTGCAGCTCCTGTAAGAACGGCACGAGGGCAGGATATATTGGCGGCGTGCGGGCAACTCAAATCAAAAGGAAGCATCTAATGGTCGATTAGTTCGTCGTTTACGGGACGAAAGTGTCCTCACGTACCCTTAAGTACGCTGCGGTACTTTCGCTCTTAACTCCTGCTACTCGATTCATTAGACGCTTTCTTTTATAAATAAAGTTTGCTTTTTCTTCTCTTAAATCTTATTATTAGCCTCATTCTCCGAGTTTTTTATAGTAAGATATGCTCTTTGGGTTGCTAGGATAGATAGCTTAAAAATTGCCAAATCATGTGCGTTTAATGTACGCTCCTGTCGCAAATTTAGGATAAATGTGTTTTTAATGGGCTTCGGTCCAATTATCGCCGATGCCGAGTTCTGCTATAAACGGGATATCATAAGAGACAACATTTTGCATAGTTTCTTTTATCATTTTGCTGGCGGCTTCAAGTTCATCAATCGGAGCTTCAAAAATTAATTCGTCATGGACTTGGAGGAGCATTTTGGTTTTGAAGTTTCCTTTTTTCAGGTTTTCATCAACTAAGCGCATGGCCATTTTGATAATATCGGCGGCACCACCTTGGATTGGAGCATTAATTGCGGCACGTTCGGCATTTTGGACAAGGCGTTTATTTTGGTCATTAATGCCAAACACCGGACATTTGCGCCCGAATGGGGTGATGACATAACCGTTTTTGTGAGCAAAAGCGATTGTATCGTCCATAAATTTTTTAATCTCGGGCATTTTTTCAAAATATGAATCAATATAAGCTTTAGCTTCAATAGGAGTGACGTCAATTTGTCGTGCCAAACCGAATTGAGAAATACCGTAAACAATACCGAAATTAATAGCTTTAGCATGGCGACGCAAATCAGGTGTAACTTCAGCTAACGGAACATTGAAAACTTTAGCAGCCGTGGCGGCGTGAATATCTTGCCCATCCAGAAAAGCTTGTTTTAAGCCTTTGACATCAGCAACGACAGCCAATAATCGCAGTTCAACTTGACTATAGTCGCATGAGATAATTTTGTGTCCGGCTTTAGCAATAAAACAAGAGCGAATCTTTTTTCCCTCGTTACTACGGATAGGAATATTTTGTAAATTCGGATTGGATGAAGCTAGTCTTCCGGTATTAACAGCAATTTGGCTGAATGTGGTATGAATGCGTGAGTTTTTATCGAGTTGACTGAGCAGGGTATCTGTATAAGTTGATTTAAGTTTACTGAAGGCGCGCCAGTCTAAAATTTTGGCGGCTAGTAAATTACCATCTTCAGCTAAATTTTCTAAAACATCAGCCCCTGTTTGCCAAGCACCTGTTGATGTTTTTTTGCCTTTGATTCCCGTCCCCTCAAATAAAACTTCGCCGATTTGTTTTGGAGAGCCGAGATTGAATTCTCTACCGGCTAATTTATAAACGTCTTGCTCGTAGTTTTGCAGTGTTTGAGATAATTCTGAGCTTAATCCTTTGAGTCGCGGGGCATCAACCATAATGCCCTCATGTTCCATTTTTTGTAAAATAGAAATGAGCGGACGATCAAGGTCTTCATAGACGCTGATTTGTTTTTCTTTATATAATCTCTCACGGAACAAATCATACAAACGCAATGTCATATCTGATTTTTCGGCGGCGTAATCTTTTAATGTTGTTGCCGGCAAATCTTCGATATTTATTTTGTTTTTACCGCTACCGGTAAGAGTTTCAATATTGATTGTTTGTTCATCTAAAAACAAAGCGGATAACTCGGAAATAAGGTGCTTGTGATTGGAATTATCTAAGACATAAGATATCACAGCAACATCGTCTAACGGTGTAAAATTACAATCAGCACCAACAATTTGTTTCATAAAATGAATGTTAAATTTTGCATCAAAACTGATTTTAAGAATCGATTTATCTTGCAGTAAAGGCTTTAGAATGGCGCAAATTTCCTGCTTGTTTAAACCTTGTGTTTGTGATTCAGCAACTGCGAATAAATCAAGATTTCCACTTTGTTTTTCTGTTTGATTGAAAGGAACATAGCAGGCATTACCATAGCTGTCACATAAAGAGAAGCCGATAATTTTGTTAAATTCGGGATTAATACCGTCGGTTTCCGTATTAAAGACAAAGCGACGTGATTTTTCGATGTTTTTGCAAAAAGCTTTTAATTCGGTTTCGGTTTGGGTTAAGGTATAATTTTTTACGATAACAGGCATGTCTGCTTGCGTTTGGCATTGGGTATCAACCCATTTTTCAATTCGAGTACGAATACCGTTAAAAGCATATTTATCAATAAAGTTCATCACATTATTTTTAATGGGATTTTGGCAAGAGTATGTTTCAATAGCATGTTCAACGGGGACGTCTTTTTTGAGGGTGACAAGTTGCAGTGAAATGCGGGCTTGTTCTATATTATTCAATAGAGTTTCACGGCGCTTATTTTGTTTAATTTCAGAGGCTCTGGTTAGAACTTCTTCTAAAGAGCCGAATTGATTTATCAGTTCGGCGGCAGTTTTTAAACCGATACCCGGTACGCCCGGAATATTATCAATACTGTCACCGGCAAGAGCTTGCACATCAATAACTTTATCAGGATAAACACCGAACTTTTCTTTAACATCTTCAGGAGTGAAGAATTTATCTTTCATTGGGTCGTAAAACTCAACATGCGGTTTGATGAGCTGCATTAAATCTTTATCTGCCGAGATGACAGTTACATCATAATTTTTGCTTAAACCTTGCTCAACATAAGTGGCGATCAGGTCATCAGCTTCATATCCTTCCATATCCAAATAGTGAATATTCAGAGCATCTAAAGCTTCACGAATAACTGCAAATTGAGGGATAAGTTCTTCGGGGGTTTCTTTACGTGTTCCTTTGTAATCGGCAAAAATTTCATTGCGGTAATTTTGGCGTTTAGCATCAAACAAAACTACGCAATAATCACATTGCAGTTTCTGTGTTAATTTCAGAAACATATTTGTAAATCCGTAAACGGCATTAACCGGCGTGCCGTTCGGACTGGTCATTGGCGGTAAAGCGTAAAAGGCGCGGAAAATATAGCCGGAACCATCAATTAAGCAGACTTTTTTACTCATAAATACACCCTTTGATAACTGTTATTATCAATATAAACAAGATTTTAGGGAATTAAAAGAAAATATTACTCGGCAACGGATAAAAAGAAAGCGCGTTCAGTATTGTTCATGCATTCTATGTCGCTATGGCGACTATCTTCATAATTTTCGATATAGTCGTTTAAGGCACGCTCTAAGCATTCGCGTAATTCGATGTTTTCTTTAGACGCGATTTTTTGTAATTTTTGATACATTGAAGAATTAATTACAACGCAATTTGTCATTTTAAATCTTCCTTTAAGGTTTTATAGTATCTTATAAAATGGATATTAAAATAGTTTGCGACTCGTTGCAAGGATTGATTTATGGCAAAAAAGACAAAGACGAAAAAAAAGACTCAAAAACGCAAAAAAAGAGTCTCAAAACAAAGAAATAGACTCCTCAGGTGGGGACTAAAAATTTTTTTGTTGTTGGTGATAACTTTAGGAGTTTATGTTGGGTGGTGTTATCTGACCATGCCGGATATTGAGCAAGCTATTCAACGGACACGTCAGCCGTCAACAACTATTACGGCAGAAAACGGTAATGAAATCCAGTCTTTTGGCAGTGTTTATTCATCAATCATAATGCCGGATGATTTACCTAAATATGTTTCTCAGGCAATTGTAGCGACGGAAGATCGTCGGTTTTATCAACACTTTGGATTTGACTTTATTTCATTCACGCGCGCTATGGTGACGAATCTGATCCATCGTCATTATGTGCAAGGTGGAAGCACCATTACGCAACAGGTAGCGAAGAATCTGTTTTTAACATCACAGAAAAGTATTAAGCGCAAAGTGCAAGAATTGTTGTTAGCTTTTTGGTTGGAGTATAAATTCACCAAGGATCAGATTTTGGCGCTGTATATGAATCGTGTTTATCTAGGTAATGGGGCATATGGTATAGAATCGGCGGCTAATAAATATTTTCAGAAAGCCTCTAATGATTTGAATTTACATGAAGCCGCAATTTTAGCCGGTATGCTTAAAGCGCCGTCGCGCTATAATCCTATTGCCAGCAAGGAAAAATCAGAGGCGCGTGCAAAAATTGTTTTGCAAAATATGGTTAATGCCGGATTGATTACAGATAAGCAGATGACGCAGGCTTTGAATATGAAATTGGGGCCGGAAATTTCCGATAAAGTTAATGGGGGTAAATATTTTGCGGATTGGATCTATCAAGATGTGAATGGTATGCTTGGAGAACGAGAAGAAGATATTTATGTTCACACGACGTTGGATCAAGATATTCAAGAATCGGCAGAAAAATTTTTAGAAGAAGCTATCGCTGCCAATCGCTCTAAAAACGTTACGCAAGGAGCAATTGTGGTGATGGAAAAAGATGGTGCTGTTCGTGCGATGGTGGGGGGTGTGCAACATCAAAAAAGTCAATTTAATCGAGCCGTTTCAGCTTTACGGCAACCGGGATCAGCTTTTAAGCCTTTTGTTTATTTAACGGCTTTGCAGAAAGGTTATACGCCGGAAGATAAAATTGAAGATACTCCTATCGCCATCGGTAAATGGAAGCCGGAAAATATTGATAAAAAATATCACGGGACAGTTACGTTAAGAGAGGCATTGCGCAAGTCGTATAATTTGGCAACCGTCGATTTGGCAGAAAAAGTCGGTCGGCGCTCTATTATTGCTAATGCAAAAAAAATGGGTATTACCTCTCCGTTGACAAATGATGCAACATTGTCTCTTGGAACATCAGAAGTCAGTGTTTTAGATATGGCAACAGCCTATGCAACTTTAGCAAACGGTGGTTATGCGGTTTGGCCTTACGGTATTTTAGAAATTTTCAGTCGTGACGGTTATGAACGTTATATGCGGCAAGCAGATGAACCACGACGGATTTTAGATGCAGGGGTTGTTTCTTCATTAAACTCTATGTTGGAAGATGTGGTTAATCGCGGAACAGGTCAAAGAGCAAAATTATCATCCTATGCTGCGGGAAAAACAGGAACCTCTCAAGATTTTCGTGATGCGTGGTTTGCCGGATTTAACGGGAAGTATATTTGTGTGGTTTGGGTCGGTAATGATGATAATTCTCCGATGAAGAGTATAACAGGAGGCACGCTTCCTGCTGAAATCTGGCGCCGTGTGATGGAAAAAACTCATCTATAGGGTTATTCGTGCGTTGTTTGCGAGATAAGAACATCCTCACGTACGTTTTTAGTACGCTGCGGTGTTCTTACTCTTAACGCCTACTACTAGCCCCAATATCTGAGTTTTTTGTACGCAAAGAGATTTCCGCTAAACCTTACTATTTTTCGAATTTATCGTCGTTTTTTAATAGAATATGTTTGAGTGATTTTTAAGAGAATGTAGGCATCTTCATTAATCAGTTGTCGCTTTGATAGGCTTTCTAAAAGAGGAAATATATCTGCAAATTTTTTGTTATCGGATAAAATTTTAGCAGCTAAAGTTTTTGCGTTTTTATGATGTGTCATTTCCAATATAGCTTGCAATAATTCTCTATCGCTTAAGGTTTCTAGATTTTCTTCTAAATTGTCTTTTATTTTATCGCAGATAGTCATCTTATATTCCTAAAATAAAAAAGTCACACTGGTGGAGGTGCGACTGGAAGTTGAGAACTATCTAGCAGAATAGTGTGACATATTCAATATATTTTGCCACCTTCCAGTCATACTGGAAAGTGTGCAAATGATGCCTTGCACAGGCACAGCTAGAGTGGTTCTCATACCACACAATAGCCACCGACTATTGCAATTTTAAGATAGCTTTATATGACGATGATGTCAAGATAGCTTTTGGAGGGATGATTTGGGGAATGGATTTGTTTTACAATTCATCACGAATCTGCATGAGGATTTTACCTATGCGATTAAAGCCGCTGCCCTCACCGAAACCGCATTTGTAACACACTTTGCAAGATTTGATTAAAATAGCATCGCCGGTTGCTTTTAGCATTTTTGCGGCATCGGGATTTTGGGTGAATTTTGCACGCATGCCGTCTTCCATAATCTTAAACTTATTTTTTTCGAAGTCAGCGCGGCGGTTGATTTTATATTCCGGTTTTTTCGTCATCAATCGGGCATCGTCAGGATTTTTCAAATTGATAATTGCCTTAAAACGTTCATCGGAAGCGTCAAATTTCATGGCTTGATAATAGTGTTCAACCGTCGGAAAAGTATAAAAATTCCCGTCAACTTTCATTTTAATCGGAAAGTCGGCATAAGGACTTAAAAATCCCCATTCTTCGGTCGGTGTGCAAAATCTAATTTCAGAAGCCATGTTTTTTCCTGTTTCGTTTAATGATAAAAATATCTCATTATTTTTTAGAGTCAATAACTCGCAAATAATGTTTTTTTATT